>CALNPU010000112.1 GCA_940588625.1 uncultured Caballeronia sp. | reverse complement strand
GCATGCGCCGTTTGGCCGACATGCAGCCAAGCTTCAGTCTTGCATGCAATAGATATGCTTAACCGAAAGCTCGCGGACCACTCCACCCGCATGATGAGGAAAAGCCGGTTGGTCTCGAACGAAGGCCGCAGCGGTCACAAGGAGAACCCTTGTTCGAGACAGCGCTTTTGCAGGAGCGCGACGTTGATCAGGCTGTACTTCCCGATGCTTACCGTCGGCAGGTAGCCCTTGTTGCAGAACCCGACGATGACGCTGACAGGTAAGCCGATTGCGGTTGCGAACGCTTCGCGGGACATCATCGGCACCGGCGGAAGCGGCGGCAGGCTCATAGTGCTCTTTGCAGTTTCGTCAGTTTACGGCCATAATCGGTTTCGTTTCAATCGAAACAAAATCGTGTTATTTGAATTTACTTTGGGTCGCGTCGTAATCCTATGTCAAGGAGAACCGATGAATTCGTTGGGAAAGCGTTTGCGAGCAATCGCTGAACATGAGACGTCCGCCACACGCCGATTCAAAGAATTGGAGTTGGCAACTAGCATCCCGTCCAAAACCTGGCTTACGTTTGTGGGGAGAAGCGCTCGCCCGTCGTCAGACATGGTGGAGGCGGTCGCGCAACGCTGGCCGCAATACGCCTTTTGGCTCGCGACTGGCATCACAGATCCAGTTTTCGGACACGTTGCACCGCCTTTATCGGTAAAGCGCCCTATGATCCGGGGCGTAGAACAGGAAGCCGCGACGCAAGAATTTCGATACCTGATTGAACATCTGAAGACCGGGCCAACCGATGACGCAGAAGCTCAGACGCGAGCACAGGAACTGGAGGATGCGGGTCTCGAAGCCATGAAGAGATTTGTGACTCCTGCCGCGCATGTTTCGTACGAGAAGGCGATGCGCGGACTGGGCGAATCTGGCCATACGACCTGTATCTACTGGCGCTCGATAGCGACTACGTTGCGATCAGCAGTACAAGGCTCGACTCGGAGCTGTTCGCACAGCAACGGCAAGCGTGGTGATGGTTCAGAAACATTTCGACGGCCAACAAAGTCGACAAGCATTTTCCATGGTTTGTGAACCTTCTTGGAAAGCTGTTCCCGACCAAAAATGACGATTAAAAAGGTTACGACTGGATGGCAGATGGCAGGTCAATATTCAACCAGGTGGTCGGGCCGGTGTTAACGGCTGTGTAAAACGCGCATAAACGGCGTGCTTGATCCACGCAAGGAAATCGGCCGTGTCAGGGGCGTGGCGGGGAGAGGTCGGTGTAAAGCGGGTGATCTATGGGCTACGGGGAGCCCGTAGCGCTGCCATAGGGCTTCCACGAAGTCTGCGGTCGGGCAAAAATAGTCGCCCTTCAGCGCCTGAGGCCGTGGCAGCGCCAATTGCTGCAGCCAATGATTGCGTTTGTCTGTCTCCGGGACTTCGTCGGCCTTTATCCCCATTGCGTCGAGAAAAAATCGATCATCGGCAGCGAGGCAAACTTCGGCCAAAACAAATGATTGCCTAAGTCGATGCGTAATTCGGTGTAAGGAATGGCGTCGAGCTTCACCGGCAAATCAACGATGGAGCCCCATAGCGGTGCGGCCAGTTCGTAAAGATGCTTTACATAGCCAGGCGCACGAGCCGGTCGATAAATCGTGAAGGTAATGTGGGTGAACCGTGCCTTGATGGCAGTAAGTATGGTTAGGCCGATAACGGAATCACCCAGTGTCACACCCATGCCATTAATCACGTGTATGCGCAACACCGCGGCGTAATCCGGATCCAATTCAACGATAGCGGCATTGCAAATGCCGTTTGAAAACCCAAGAGCGCGATAACCCTCGGTAGCGCTATTGGATACTTCCAGATCGATCTCGCCATGCGGCGAGAGCAGCGAGCCGGCGTTTGTCAATGCGAAGGCAGCGGCCAGCGGCATCCGCGGCGATCAGCTCGTCGAGCCCAGGCGCAGCGGCTGGACGCTTTGCAGCATTGGCAGCATGGTCGTCTGATACTCCGGTACCCAGCGACGCAGGTCACGTCGCACGTCATCGTCAGCCAGCACGCGATGCTGCATCAGCCACGGCAGCAATTCATCGAGGAAATGATTCGGCACCTCGCGTGCCTGGGCGATCCGCAGTTTCGGATGCGGCGTACGGATGGTCGTTTCGTCATCCGCAAGCAACTCTTCGTACAGCTTTTCACCCGGACGCAAGCCCGTGAACACGATCCGGATCTGCCCCTCTGTGAACCCGTACAACTGGATCAAATCGCGCGCCAGATCCACAATCCTTACCGGCTCACCCATATCCAGGATGAAGATCTCGCCGCCCCGGCCCATACTCGACGCCTGCAACACCAGTTGCGCAGCTTCGGGAATCGTCATGAAGAACCGCGTGATTTCCGGATGCGTCACCGTCACCGGCCCCCCCTTCGCAATCTGCTGCTGGAATTTCGGGATCACGCTACCCGCGCTGCCCAGCACATTGCCAAATCTCACCGTCTCGAACTGCGTGCGCAGCGCGGTCTGCTGCAACGCCTGGCAAGCCATCTCGGCCAGGCGCTTGCTCGCGCCCATCACGTTGGTCGGATTGACGGCTTTATCGGTGGAGATCAGCACGAAATGGCTGACCTGATGACGGATCGCCGCGCGCGCCACGCGCAGCGTGCCCAGCACGTTGTTGCGCACTGCTGCCCATGCGTTCTGCTCTTCCATCAACGGCACGTGCTTGTACGCAGCCGCGTGAAACACAATATGCGGGGCGAAGCGCGACATGGTCTGATCGAGCAGCAGCGAGTCCTTGGCATCGCCTATAACCGGGATCACCGACAGATCCGGAAACCGCTCATGCAATTCTTCGATGAGCAGATACATCGCGTATTCGCTCAGGTCATAGGCCACCAGTTGCGCCGGCGAGAAGCGCAGGATTTGCCTGCACAATTCCGAACCGATAGAACCGCCCGCGCCCGTGACCATCACTACGCGTCCATGCAGCAGTGCCTCAACGTGCGGTGTGTCGATCTTCACTGGCTCACGGCCAAGCAAGTCTTCCAGGTCGATCTGGCGAACCCGGGAGAGGAATGCCTGACCTTGCGTAAGCACGGTGAGTGCGGGCAGGACCATGGCCTTCACGCCGGCGCGAACGCACATGGTCGCCACACGCCGCTGCGCATCCACTGACGCCGACGGAATCGCGATGATCGCCGTATCTGCCTTGAGTTGCTCCGCCCACAGCGGCAGTTCGCTGATCGATCCCAAGACCTTGTGGCCCAAGATCTCACGACCGCGTTTGGCGGGGTCGTCATCGAGCAGGCCCACGAGACACCATTCGCTCGAACGTGCCAGCTCGCGCACGAGATTCGCGCCCGCGGTACCCGCGCCGAGCACGACCACCGGCTTGCCCTTGCCTATCAAGCCTCCGTACAGATAGAACTCCTTGATCGCACGGTAGAGCGCGCGCGATCCGCCCGTTGCCATGAACAGCAGCAACGGCGAAACGATCAGCACGGAACGGGGAATGATGGGCAACGGCTGAAGCATCGCTGCACCGATCATCACGATCAACGCGCCGCTGATCACCGCCTTGGAAATCCGCATCAGGTCGGGCAAGCTGGCAAACACCCACATGCCGCGATATAGCCCAAAGATTCGGAACATCACCCCGTAGATCACGACGACCCACACCAGCGCGTTGATACCGCCGTGCCAGAAATCGTCAGGAACCGAGCCATTGAAGCGCAGCGCATACGCGGCGAGCCACGCCACGGCAACCGCTACGAGGTCGAAGCCGAATGCCGCAATCGAGGAGAGCCACGAAGGCTTAATTCGCATCGTTACCGTTACCTTGAGTGAGGATGAATTGCCGCCAACGGTGGTCGATCTGCCAGCCAACCAAGGCCAAAACAACGTACCACGCCCCGAACAAGGTCCATTGAACCGTGAGCGGCACGCGAAGTGCTACGAGCGCAACGCAACCGCTGCCCAACATGAGCAAATAATAGGCCATAGCCACGCGGACGTGGCTTTCAGTCAGTCTCACCAGACGCTGATAATAATGCTCGCGATGCGCCAGCCATACTTTCTCGCCCCGCGCGAGACGACGCGCCAGGGTCACGGTGGCATCGGCAACGAAAGGCGCAAACACCAGCGCAGGAAAGCAGATCGGCCAGACGCCGTGCTGCCAACCCCAGAAGCCCAGCGTCCCTGCCAGGAAACCAAGCGGGATGGAACCGGCATCGCCGAGGAATATCTTGGCCGGATGATGGTTAAAAATCAAGAAGCCCACTCCCGCGCCGGCTACCGCCGCAGCAGCGACCGCAAGCGTTGGCTGCAAAACCAACGTTGCAACAGCGTAAAAACCGAAACCGAACACAGCCATGCCGCCCGCAAGACCGTCAGAACCGTCCATGAAATTGTAAAGATTCACCACCCAGACAAGTGCCACGACAGCAAGCAGCGCAAGCCACCAGGAAATATCCACCGTACTCCACGCGACGGCCGCAGCCACCACAATCAGATGCGCGGCGAAGCGCACACGGGCCGGCAAGCCCCGCCGGTCATCGATCTGGGACACTATGGCCAGCAACAACGCCCCTAGCGCGAGCCAGTCAAAGGATGGCGCGCACAATGCAACGGCAAGCAGCATGGCCGGCATGACCCCCCAGCCTCCCACACGCGGCACGGGACGCACGTGCAGCGACCGGTGATTCGGGATATCGACTGCAATGTCCCAAGCCCAGCCAGTACGCAAGAGCAGCAGCAAAATCCCCTCGCACACCACGCACGCGACTCCAGCCGCGAAGAACAACGGCATAGGCATTGGCGTCAGCGATGTCATCGGCGCGCCTCTTGGAATGCACGCACCGTCCGGGCGATGCCTTCGGCCACCATGGCGGGCGATGTCCATCCGAGGCCAGTCCGCAGGCGCGTGCTGTCCATGCGCAGCGGGCTTGTCAGTCGGTCGACCTGAGCCTTGCGCCCCGTCAGCACGCCGGCCGCACGCAACCACGACGGGGGCACGGGCAGCAGCCGCGCAGGTTTACCAAAGGCCTCGGCCAGTGCCCTGATCATCTGCGCGACGCTGAGATCGTCGCCGTCAGTGACGTGGAACACCCCGCTGGTCGGCTCGGGGCGCGTCGCCACGAAACGGATGGCATCGGCGAGATTGCCCACGTAGACCATGCTTCGACGGGCATCGATTGCACCGAGCGGCAAGGGGATACCGCGTTCCACGGCTCGCATCAGTTGTTCGAAATTAGCTCGCACTCCCGGGCCGTAGACCAGCGGCGGGCGGAGCACGACCACCTCAATGCCTTGCTCGAGGCCGAAGCCCGCCAGCGCCCGTTCGGCCTCGAGCTTCGTGATGCCGTAAGGATCCGCGGGCGCCGGTGGATCGTCCTCGCGCCATGGCCGTCCCGGTTCGCCTTCACCCAATGCCTTGATGCTGCTTATAAAAACTAGCCGCTTCACGCCCGCACGCAACGCCGCACGCGCCACGTTCAGCGAGCCTTCCACGTTGACCGCGCGATACTTGCCGAGCGGGTCGCCGGCGCTGTCTTTCATCACGTGAACGCGCGCGGCAAGATGAATCAGCACGTCGGCAGCAGGCAAAGCGGTGAGACTGGCAAAGTTATCGTCGGAGATGACTTGCTCATGCACGCACCCACGGTCCAACGACTTGCAGCCGCCCGGCCGGCGCACGAGCGCGGTCACGTCGTGACCCGCATCGCAGAGCGCCGCGCAAGTCGCGCGACCCACAAAACCGTTGGCCCCGGTGACGATTACTCGCATGACAGCGATCTCCGCAGCTTCATGCCGATAGCCCGCGATATACTGCGCACGTCTGGGCGACGGTCGCCTCCCAGGTCAGGTCGGCGGCACGCCGCAAACCCTTGGCGATGAGTTCGTCGCGCAGAGCCGGATCGCCAAGCAGGCGCTCCATGCCGGCCGCGATGTCATCGCTGGAATACGGGTCCACCTCCCACGCCGCCCCTGCCGATACTTCCGGCAACGAAGTCAAGTTCGAGGTCAGCACGGGCACGCCGCTCGCCATGGCTTCGGCAACGGGCAGGCCGAATCCTTCGAATAACGACGGATAGGCAAACAATGCCGCCGATGCATACAGTTTCAGCAAATTTGCCCGCGGCACGTAGCCGGGCACCACGACCTGGCCATCGCGCGCGAGCGGCTCGATCACGCGCATCAGCGCGGAATTCTTCCAGCCATCCGCACCGATCAGCACGAGCGGAAAGGCGCTGCACATCTCTGCGGGCAGTTGCGCGAACGCTTCGACCAGTCGCTGCAGATTCTTGCGCGGCTGCAGCGTGCAGACGGACAGCACGAATCCACGATGCTTCAAGCCGAGATCGGTGAGCGCCTCGGCGCATGACTCCGCTGAATACGGCTGGAACGCCGCTTCCACGCCCAGATGAATGGTGACGACCTTGAATTCAGGCATGCCATAGATATCGACGATATCGTTCTTCGTGTAGTGACTGTCCGCGATCACGACCTGCGCTTGCCGCAGCGTCTTTGGCAACTCGCGATCCAGGTATTCCACCGCCACACGCGGATGAAACTCCGGATGCCGTCGGTGCGACAGATCGTGAATGGTCACGACCGTCGGGCCTTTGTACCGCGAGGCTACGAAGTTGGTCTCGTGATACACATACCCGCGGCGGGCGAAGTTGTCGCGCACTTCACGCGACTTGATTGCCCGCACAACGGTCCTTCCGCGATATAAACCGGGCAGGCTGCGCGCCTTCTGCAGCATCTGCGCCGTCACCCCCTCGCTGAACTGCCCACCCTTGCGCAACGCCACGCGTTGATTGATCAACGCGAGCAAACGCTCGCCTTCGAAACGCTCCGCACCCACCCAGCCCGCCAGCCCCTGCACATCCGGCTCATCGCGCAATCCTTCCAGCAGATGCTGCGTGTAATAGCCGACGCCGCTCCTTGGTGGACGAAGTGAGTTGAGATCGAAGAGCAGTTTCATGCGTTAGCGTTTAGTTGGCGAAGTAAACAAAAAGCAAAAGGAGGTCTGCGATGGCGGTTTAGCCCGTCATCGACCGTTGCATGCGAATATGTTTCAAGTTCTTACCGCCGGGATGAAATCCGCTTGGGACGAGGTCGTTAGTGGCCCCTCACTCATGACCTCGCTCATGGTCCTGCCTACTCGCTACATATATATATCCTATTTTCCTAAGGACAGATTTCCCAGCCGGAGATCCTGTCTCCGCAGCGGCTAGGGATGCTTTACGCACCCCGGACGTAAAATTTAACACACCGACCGTTCGCAAAGCTTATGCAGCAAGCGATAGAAGTCGTCCGCACACGATATCAAAAAACTACGGCTCGCGGCGAGCCGTAGTGGGTTCGATTGCTGCAACAACGGTAACGAGATGTTCCGAAATTGGGAGCAATGTCTCTAAATCCGCTAAAATTACTGATTACCTGCTCCAATTCAGTCATTTTTGAGCCGTTCAATGAACATCATTCCCGTCATTATTTGTGGGGGCGCGGGTACCCGCCTGTGGCCGGTGTCCCGCGAAGCCTTCCCTAAGCCGCTGCTGAAACTGGCCGATGGGCAGAGCCTGCTGCAAAAGACGTTTCTGCGTGCATCGCATGTGGCGAACGTCAGTGAAGTGGTCATCGTTATGAATCGCGAAACGTATTTCCTGACGAAAGACGAGTGCGTTGAAGCCAAATCGGACGTCAGTCAGCTTGGTTTCATCCTGGAACCGTCCGCTCGCAATACCGCGGCGGCTATCGGTGCAGCAGCGGAAGTCGTGCGGCAGCATCATAGCGCGGACGTGATCATGCTCGTGATGCCCGCAGACCAGCTCGTGGAAAACGAAGTCGCATTCGGCGCCGCCGTGGAACACGCGGCGTGTGCGGCACAGGAAGGCCGGATTGTCACGTTCGGCATCCGTCCGACCAAGCCCGAAACGGGTTACGGCTACATCGAATTCGAAAGTGCGCCGTTGCCGGGGGCGGACGCCGTGCACAAGGTCGTGCAGTTCGTGGAGAAACCGCAATTGTCCGTGGCTCAGGAACTCATCGCCGATGGCCGGTACCTGTGGAACGCCGGCATGTTCTGCTTCACCGCCGAGACCATGCTCGCCGAGCTCGATAAGTACGCTCCGACCGTGCTGGGTCCGGCTGTTGCTGCTGTTATCGATGCGAAACGCAGTACCTCGAAAGACGGTTACACCGTCGAACTCGATGCCGCGCAATTTAGCCGTGCGGAAGACATTTCCATCGACTATGCCGTGATGGAACGCTCGGACAACGTCAACGTGGTGCCGTGCGAGATGGGCTGGAGCGACATTGGCTCGTGGCTGTCAATCAGCGAACTCACCGTACCCGACGCACGTGGCAACCGCATTCATGGCGAAGCCGAACTGTACGAAGTCGACAACTGCTTCATCCGCAGCGAAGACGGTCGCATGATTGGTGCGGTGGGGGTGCAGGATTTGATCGTGGTGGATACCGCTGACGCGCTGCTGATTGCATCGCGTGACCGGGCGCAGGACGTGAAACAGATCGTCGCGAAGCTCAAGAAGGTCAATCACGATGCCTTCCGGCTCCACCGAACGGTGCACCGTCCGTGGGGCACATACACCGTCCTCGAAGAGGGCGATCACTTTAAGATGAAGCGGATTGTGGTGAAGCCGAATGCACAGCTTTCGTTGCAGATGCACCATCACCGCAGCGAGCACTGGATCGTGGTGAGCGGTTGCGCTGACATCGTCAACGGCGAGCAGATCATCTCGCTGCAGCCGAACGAGTCCACCTACATTCCCGCCGGCCACAAGCACCGCCTCATCAATCCGGGCGTAATGGATCTCGTACTGATCGAGGTGCAATGCGGAGAATACCTGGGTGAAGACGATATCGTCCGCTTCGAGGACGTTTATGGGCGCGTGCCGGCCTGATTGTCTGTAGCGTCTTTAAGCCCCGCCGCCGCGGAAGGTTGAATGCGGGGCGGGCGCTTTGCTCGCTTTATCGCCGGCTGAAGGTTGAACACATCGCCGGCACCCCTTAGCGGGATCTATGCGCGTTTTACACTTCTATAAGACGTACAAGCCTGATTCGATGGGTGGCGTCGAGGAACTGATCAACCAGATTTGCTCGGGCGCCGCGAAACGTGGCGTGACGAGCGAAGTGTTGACCGTGTCCAAAGATACGAGCACGGTCGACTTCGGCGATCACCTGCATCATCGCGCGAAGCTCAATGTCG
Organism: uncultured Caballeronia sp.; assembly: GCA_940588625.1. Lineage (GTDB taxonomy): Bacteria > Pseudomonadota > Gammaproteobacteria > Burkholderiales > Burkholderiaceae > Caballeronia. Next base: position 4,236 of record CALNPU010000112.1, on the reverse strand, counting down.
AGATTGCGTCGTCGGCATTCTCGCTCGCAGCATTCCGGCGCTTTCGCGATCTGGCCAAGCACGCCGACCTGATCCACTACCACTTCCCCTGGCCGTTTGCCGATGTCGTGCACTTCGCTTCGCGCGTGCGCAAGCCGTTGATCATGACGTATCACTCGGATATCGTGCGGCAAAAGGTATTGCTGCAGTTTTACAAGCCGCTGCGGGACCGGTTCCTGGCGAGCATGGACAAGATCGTGGCAACGTCACCGAACTATCTGGCAACGAGCAAGGTGTTGCAGCGGTATCGCGACAAGGTCGAGATGATTCCGATCGGGCTGGACGAGGCGTCGTATGCGGCGCCCACGGCCGAAAAGTTGCGGTACTGGCGTGAGCGCGCCGGGCCGAAGTTTTTTTTGTTCGTCGGCAATCTCCGGTATTACAAGGGTCTGCACATACTGCTCGATGCGCTGCCGGGGACGGATTTCCGGGTGGTGATCGTCGGGTCGGGGCCAGTCGAGCGGGAACTGCGAACGCAGGCGGAACGGTTAAAGCTGGACAATGTGGACTTTGTCGGGCCGGTGGATGACGACGACAAGATCGCCCTGCTCACACTCGGTAATGCACTGACGTTTCCGTCGCATTTGCGCTCCGAGGCGTTCGGGATCTCGTTGCTTGAAGCGGCGATGTTCGGGAAGGCGATGATATCGACGGAGATCGGCACCGGGACGTCGTATGTGAACGTGGATGGAGAGACGGGGCTGGTGGTGCGGGCGAGTGACCCGGGGGCTTTGCGGGATGCGATGGGGAAGTTATGGGGAAACGACGTTTTGGCGACAAAACTGGGGCAGAAGGCTCGGGAACGTTTTGAAGCAAAGTTCACGGCCGGCAAGATGGTCGACGCCTATGTGGATTTGTACAGGCGGCTGGTCAACTCCAGCGCCGCGGCATCCAATCGCTAACGGTGCTGAGCGCGCACCGCCCACGCCCGCGAATTTGCATTTCGCCTAGGCTATTGTCACCGCAAAAATCATATTATACTATAATATAGATATTCTTTTCGACAGATTTTTCGACAGAGTTTACCGAGACCGTCTATGCGGTAGATAACGCATAGACATGTGGTTTATTGCTTCCAATCCAACGTATGGAAGTCCGGAGCGCGACGATTTCCCAATACGGCGGCGGCCAGACTGATCGTTGCCAATTAATCACTGCACTGAACAGGATTTCAATGAAAGCGGTAATTCTTGCAGGCGGACTTGGAACCAGGATTTCCTAGGACACCGTCAATCGTCCGAAGCCAATGATCGAGATTGGCGGAAAGCCGATTCTCTGGCACATCATGAAGATCTATTCAGCCTACGGCGTGAACGACTTTGTGACCTGCTGTGGCTACTACAAAGGCTAAGTGATCAAGGAATATTTGGCCAACTACTTCCTTCATACATCTGACATAACGTTCGACACGCGTACGAACGAGATGCAAGTGCATCAGCAATACGCCGAGCCGTGGAAGGTAACCCTGGTGGATACGGGCGAGTCCACAATGACCGGCGGACGGCTGCGCTGCGTCAAGGACTTCGTGAAAGACGAAGAAGCATTCTGCTTTACCTACGGCGACGGCGTGAGCAACATCAATATCACGTCGCTCGTCGAGTTCCACAAACAGCAAGGCACGCTCGCCACCCTCTCCGCCACCTTCCCGCCTGGACACTTCGGCGCGCTGGACCTGCACGACAACAAAGTACTCTCTTCAAGGAAAAACCGAAAGGCAACGGTGGCATAATCAACGGCGGGTTCTTCGTGCTGTCGCCGAAGGTGATCGACCTGATTCCGGGCGACGACTGCATCTGGGAACGTGAACCGCTCGAGAAACTTGTGGAAGGTGGCCAGCTTTCAGCCTTCGAACACGAAGGTTTCTGGCAGCCTATGGACACGCTGCGCGACAAGACGCACCTTGAAGAGCTCTGGCAAGCCGGTCGCGCACCGCGGCAGGTGCGGTAATGATCGATCAAGCGTTCTGGCGCGGCAAGAAGGTCTTTCTTACCGGTCATACGGGTTTCAAGGAGTTGGCTGACGCTTTGTTTGGTTACAGGCGCTTGGCACCTGCATCACGGGCTTCGCACTCACGCTGGACACCACGCCCAACCTGTTTATGCTCGGTCGCGTAAACGACGGCATTAAATCGATCATAGGCGATATCCGGGATCGCGCCTTGATGGCCGAAGCCATGAAGGCCGCCAGCCCCGACATCGTGATCCACAGGCGCAACTGCTCGTGCGCGAGTCGTATGTGACCCCTGTGGAAACCTACGAGACGAACGTCATGGGCACGGTGCATGTGCTCGACGCGATCCGGCAGGTGCTATGAAAGCTATGGCTATGAAGCTATGAAAAAAAAGCTATGAAAATCGTGAATGGGAATAAGGATACCACGAGAACGAGGCAATGGGCGGCTACGACCCTTACAGTAGCAAGGGCTGCGCTGAACTCGTCACCTCGGCTTACCGAAACTCGTTCTTCAATCCCGCGGCTTACGACAAACATGGCGTTGCCGTGGCAAGCGGGCGGGCCGGCAACGTGATTGGCGACGATTGGGCGGCTGACCGGTTGATCCCGGACATCATGCGTGCGATCTTGCGCGGCGAGACGGTGAACATCCGCAATCCGCACGCAATTCGTCTATGGCAGCACGTTCTCGAACCGCTTAGCGGTTACCTGACTCTGGCTGAACGGCTCTACACAGATGGTCCGCGTTTCGCCGATGCATGGAATTTCGGCCCCAACGACTCGAACGCCCAACCGGTGCAGGCGATCATGGAACCGCTGACGTCCCAGTGGGGCGACGGTGCGCGCTGGAAGCTCGACGGCGGCGAGCATCTGCAGGAGGCGACGTTCCTCAAGCTGGACTGCTCAAAGGCGCGCGCACGGCTGGGCTGGCGGCCGCGCTGGGACCTTACCCTCGACTTGATCGTGGCCTGGTACAAGGCAGCGGCTCGCAGCGAAGACTTGAAGGCCGTTACGCTCGCCCAGATCGACCAATACAGCCAAATTTAACGTATCCCACCACGACAACTAAAGATCAAATCCGAGAACAAATCGTCCAGCTCGTTCGGCAGTAAGGCGAGATTGCTTCGCAACCCGTCGCCTTCGAACCTGGCAAGACCGTAGTGCCGCCTGCGGGCAAGGTAGTCGGCGCGCCCGAGATGGAAGCAATGGTCGATGCGTGGCTCACAACCGGTCGTTTCAACGATGAATTCAAGAAGAAGCTCGCCGCATTTATCGGCGTCCGGTATCTGATTACGGTGAACTCGGGTTCGTCGGCAAACCTGGTCGCGTTCTCTACGCTGACCTCGCGGCGACTCGGCGACCGCGCCATCCAGCCGGGCGACGAAGTGATCGGCGTGGCAGCGGGCTTCCCGACCACCGTTAACCCGATCCTGCAATTTGGCGCGGTTTCGGTTTTTGTCGATGTAGAGCTTGGCACGTACAACACCGACGCGACCAAGATTGAAGCGGCCATCTCACCGAAGACGAAAGCGATCATGCTCGCGCATACGCTTGGCAATCCGTACAACATCGAGATGATCGTCGCGTTGTGCAAGAAGTATAATTTTTGGTTGATCAAAGATTGTTGCGACGCATTGGGTGCAACTTATGACGGCAAGTTTGTTGGCACCTTCGGCGATATCGGAAAGATCAGTTTCTATCCGGCGCACTGGACGAAGGCAGCGCGGTGTTCACGAACAACCCCGAGCTCAAGCTGATTGCTGAATCGTTCCGCGACTGGGGCCGCGATTGCTATTGCGTGCCGAGCAAGGACAACACCTGCGGCAAGCGTTTCTGCTGTAAGCTCGGCAACCTGCCCGAAGGCTACGATCCGAAGGCTACGCGAAGGCTACGATCCAAGTACACGTATTCGCATCTTGGCTACAACCTGAAGATCACCGACATGCAGGCAGCCTGCGGACTCGCGCAGATGGATCGGGTGGAAGGCTTCGTGCAAGCGCGTCGCGACAACTTTGCGTACCTGCATGACAAGCTTCAAAGCTGCAAGGAATTTTTGATCCTGTGCCGCACGCAACGCCGAATTCGGATCCGTTGTGGTTTAGTTTCCCCGATCACGCTCAAGTCTGAAGCTGATTTTCGTCGTGTGGACCTGCTTGCGTACCTGGATCAGATCAAGTGAAACTCTGCAAAAGTCCTGGCATTGGGGTTCGTGTGAACTATCGTGGGACGCAGTGGAGTGAATGGA
>CALNPU010000111.1 GCA_940588625.1 uncultured Caballeronia sp. | reverse complement strand
CATGCCGCCGTCCGGCCACGCCAAGCCGCGGTACAGTGGCACGTCATATAGCGCTTCTTCCATCCCAGGGTCTGACAATTCCACTGCGTCCCACGATAGTTCACACGAACCTCAATGCTAGGACTTTTGCAGAGTTTCCCTAGAACAAAGGCTTGCGGTTGAGCAAGCCTGCGTTCGTCGATCAGTGTGCACGCAGCGTTACATCACGCGAGTTGAAACTTCCCGACCAGTTGTTTCAATGCATGTGCCTGATCGTCCAGCGACTGAGCAGTAGCAGCGGCCTCTTCGACCAGTGCCGCGTTCTGCTGCGTGCCCGTGTCCATTTGCGTCATGGCGAGATTGATTTCCTCGATTCCGCTGCTCTGCTCCGCCGACGCCGCCGAAATCTCGCCCATGATGTCCGTCACGCGCTTGACCGCCTTCACTACCTCGGCCATGGTCGCGCCGGCTTCGTGCGCGAAAGTCGAGCCATCAGAAACACACGCCACCGACGCGTGGATCAAACCCTTGATCTCCTTCGCCGCCGCCGAGCGCTGCGCCAAATTGCGCACTTCCCCCGCGACGACCGCGAACCCACACCCCTCTTCGCCCGCCCGCGCGGCTTCGACGGCTGCATCGAGTACGAGAATATTGGTCTGGAACGCAATCCCTTCAATCACCCCGATGATGTCGCCAATGCTCTTCGCGCTCCATGGTCGACACCACGCGGCCGACCACCACGCCGCCCTTCTCCGCAATTTCCGATGCATTGTAGGCCAGCGAACTCGCCTGCTTCGCGTTCTCTGCGTTCTGGCGCACCGTCGACGTCAACTCTCCATGCTCGATACCGTCTTTTCCAGCGCGACGGCTGTTGCTCCGTGCGCTACGACAAGTCCACGTTGCCCTGCGAGATTTCGCTGGACGCCGACGCGATTGCTTCAGCGCTGGCCGCGATTTCGCCGACCGTCGTCGATAAATCTTTTTGCATGCCGGAGAGCGCGTAGAGCATGCTGGCGTTATCGCGTTTGGAGATCGCGATGCGGTTCGACAAATCGCCCGCCGCAATCCGGCTGACGATTTCCATGGCATAGACCGGCTCGCCGCCGAGCTGTTTTGCAAGGCACCGCACGACCCATTCGCTCACCACGAGCGTCAACAGCGCCACCATCACGAACGACTCGTGATGGTGGCCACCGATTCGATAGCCGCCTTGGCCGCCGCGCCACGCTGTTCAATGAACGCGTTCACGAGCTTTTCCAGCTTGTCCGTCGCCACCAACAGCGAGACGTCCTGCATCCCGACCTGCCAGTTCATCTGCGACAGATCGAGCGGTGTTTCTTCACCAGCTTGACGAAGGTGCGCAGGTCGGTGCTCCACGCGCCAACGGCTGTCGCCAGGCGCTTCTGGTCGCCGGTCGGGTTCACGTATTTTTGCAGGTTACGTTGCCCGCGGCCGATATCCGCGAGCGCATGCTCGATGTCCGCGCCGAGTTCGTCGCGCTCCTTGCGGTCGTCGCCGTCAGCAGCATCTTTTGCGAACGGCTCCCGCGCAACACGGCGCTGCACAGTTCTTCAACGGCGCGGCTGGCGACATACTGTTCACGATAGATGGATTCCGTCGAACCGTTGAGACGGCTGATCTGCGTCAGCGCGATCACGCTGATCGCGAGCGTGCCCACCAGCAAAAACGCGAACGCCAGCCGCAGCGAAGTCTTGACCGACAACGAACGGCCGTCTATGCTGGCGATCTTGGCCACCGCCGAGAATGAGAATAAATCCAGCGCCGGGATTACCCCGTAGCGAAAACGGTTTCATCTATTGAATTCCCCAATTTTGATTGGCGTCGCGTGACCTGCTTCTTGGGCGGGACGCACGGCTACATCAATGGTCTACGGCGGGTCTACGGCGAGAAACGGCGCTTCTTGTATCGATAAAAGCGCGCTCGGCGCCGCACCCGCCCTGAACCCTGTCGTTCCACGCACGGCGTTCTCCGTACTGGGTGCGATCAATCAGTTTGCGCATTTGCTCAACGATATGATCCAGTCGCTGATCCTCGCCATCTACCATCTATCCAATGTTCAAAAGCGAGTTTTCGCTGTCGTTTGGGCAAATTGGCTTGATTACGCTGACCTACCAGATCACGGCGTCGCTGCTGCAGCCGCTGGTCGGCTTGTATACCGACACATCCGAAGCCGTATTCACTCCCGGTCGGCATGGGATTTACGCTGTGCGGCTTGTTGCTGATGTCGATGGCCGGGAGCTTCCCGGTACTGCTGATCGCCGCAGCGCTGGTCGGATGCGGGTCGTCGATATTTCATCCTGAATCCTCGCGGGTGGCGCGCATGGCATCGGGCGGACGCCACGGGCTTGCGCAGTCAGTGTTCCGCGGCAATGCGGGCAGTTCCCTCGGGCCCTTGCTGGCCGCGCTGGTCGTGATGCCGCATGGACAACGTAGCATTGCGTGGTTCTCGGCTGTGGCGCTGTTCGCCATCTTCGTGCTGGCAAACATTGGCCGCTGGTACCAGCGTCACCCGGCAGTGAAAAAGGCGCGTGCATCGGTCGCGGTGTCGGCATTGCCGCACAAAGTCATGCTCGCAATGATCGTCCTGATGCTGCTCGTATTTTCGAAGTACTTCTTCTATCTGGCCTATCTGGCGAGCATCAGCAGTTACTTCACGTTTTATCTGATCAGCAAGTTTTATTTGGCGGTGAAAACCGCGCAGGTGCATTTGTTCTGGTTCCTCGCGGCATTGGCGGTGGGCACGATCATGGGCGGTCCCGTAGGCGACAAGATCGGCCGTAAGGTTGTGATCTGGGTATCCATCCTGGGCGTTGCGCCGTTCACCCTGATGCTGCCGTATGCGAACCTGTTCTGGACCGGCGTGCTGTCGGTCGTGATCGGGCTGATCCGGCGTCCGCGTTCTTGCCCATCCTGGTTTATGCCACCGAGCTGATTCCGGGTAAGGTCGGCATGGTGGCGGGTCTGTTCTTTGGGTTTGCGTTCGGCATGGGCGGCATAGGCGCAGCAGTCCTCGGCCATCTGGCTAACGCGACGAGCATCGATTATGTCTATAAGGTTTGTTCGTTCCTGCCGCTGATCGGAGTCCTGACGATCCTGCTACCCAACACACGGGATGCCAAGGAAAAAACGGTAACGGCAAAGGCGTGACGATCACGGTCATGTGAGCAGGACACACAGTCGACCGACGAACGCACAACTCTAAAACGAGTTTTCGTTTCGACGTTCCAGGCGCCCCACAAGGTTGTCAAGTGACAACCTTGTGGGGCGCTTCTACTATGGGGCTAACGATAACTCGATCACAGCATCAGAAGAAAGAAATTGAAGAAGCATTGCGGCACGTGGAAACGCATGGCTGGCGCGTCGAACAAGGAGGTAGCCATGCGTGGGTGCGGATCTATACAACGCGGCCAAATGCCGCTGCGGCGAATTTTGCATTACCAGTGTGTGGAGTACGCCGAAGAATGCGGAGAATCATGCGCGAGCCATCAAGGGCGTGGTCGACAATTGTACGTTCCAGGCAAACAAGGTTTCCGGACAATCAACCTTCTCAATCAAGGCAACGGCATGGAATACACGTTCACATTGAAGTACCGGTTATCGGACAGCGACTGCGATCACGAAGCGTTGATCGGCCGTCTTGGTGCCGCAGGATGCGACGCGCATTGATCGGCGTGGGTCAGCTGGGCCGGATTGCGCTGGCATTTACGCGGGAAGCGGACGGCGCGCACGCGGCATTAATGAGCGCCTTGAAAGACGTCAAGTCAGCCATTCCGTCAGCAGCAGTGGTGGAAGCGTCACCGGATTTTGTCGGCCTGACCGACGCAATCGGCGTAACGCGTCAGAACATGCGCAAGTTAATGCTCACGAACCCGGATACGTTTCCATCGCCGGTGCACGAAGGCAGCACCGCCTCTGGCATATGGCGGAAGTCATGGACTCTGGCTTAAGGCAAAAGGGCACGTACCAGCTTGAGCAGGCGGTTCATGAAATTGCCGAGACAACGATGCAAGTGAATCTCACCAAAGAAAAGCGCAGCGCGACTCACGCCCCGGGCGGAGGGTGAGTTGCGAGCTTTGGTGAAGTAGAAAGAAGAAGCGCCGCTACCGCGCCAAAGCTTCCTGCACTAGCGCCCCAGCATCCTCGATCATTGGCAGATCGCCGGGGAGTCGCGCTCTTCGGCCAACGCAGCAATCGTCCGCCGCAACAACTTGCCTGATCGGGTCTTCGGCAACATCGCCAGAAAATGCACTCGGGCGAGACGAGTGATCGCACCCAAATGCGCATCCACGCTGCGAGAAAGTTCGGCTTCACGCGCGCCGGTTGCGTCCAACGCCTGGGCATCGCGTAACAAACACGACGAAGGCCAATGCAACTCTTTTACCGAATCAGCCACGCCCACCACTGCCACTTCGGCCACGGCCCGATGATTGCTTAACACTTCCTCAATTTCACGCGTCCCGAGCCTATCTCCTGCCACGTTGATCACGTCGTCGGTACGTCCTAGGATGGAGACGTAACCCTCTTCATCGGTCACACCACAGTCGAAGGTCGAATACAACTGATGCCCCGGAATACTCTGCCAATAGGTCTTGATGAAACGGTCTTGATGAAACGCGAGTCGTCGCCCCACACGGTCTGCATGCAGCCCGGCGGCAACGGATAGTCGAGCGCGATCACACCCTTCTCGCCCGCACACAGATCTCGCCAGTCTCCTCGTTGCGTACGGTCAACGCCCGAAACCCATCGAAGGCACGCCGGGCGAGCCGAGCTTCGGCGGCAACGCTTCAATCCCCCGCGGAATCGCGATCATCGGCCAGCCGGTTTCGGTCTGCCAGTAGTTATCGACGACGGGCTTTTTCAATGCGCCCTGAATCCACTGCGCCGTGGGTTCATCCAGCGGTTCGCTGGCCAGGAACAGCGTGCGCAAACTCGACAAATCCGCCTGCTCCATCAGCTTCGGGTCCTGCTTCTTGAGCACGCGTAACGCGGTTGGCGCGGTGAACATCAGGTTGATCTTGTGCTGCTCGATGATCCGCCACCAGATGCCGCCATCGGGACGGATGCGTGCCTTCGTACATGACCGTCGTCAGGCCGGCAATCAGCGGCGCATAGATGATTGTAGCTGCCCGACCACCCAGCCCACGTCCGACGCGGTCCACCACATGGTGTCGCCGGGATTGCCCTGGAAGATATGCTGCATCGACGCCGCCAGCGCGACCGCGTATCCGCCCACGTCGCGTTGCACTCCCTTTGGCTTGCCGGTCGTCCCCGACGTATAGAGCACGTATGACGGTTCATTCGATTCGAACTAGACATACGGAATGTGGGCGTCGAAGAACTGTTCTCGCAACGGCTCGTAGGAAACCAGATACGGCGCAAGCGTTCCAGCGCAAGCTGGCGGTCGATCAGCAACACCTTGGGCACCTTGTGCGTGGTGCGTGGCGCATGCCAGCTCCTCGTCCACGAGCGGCGTGTAATCGATCACCTTGCCCGCACGCGCACCGGCGTCGGCCATGACGATCAGCACCGGCGTGGCGTCATCAATGCGCGCTGCCAGGTTCGGCGCCGCGCGAACCCACCGAATACGACCGAATGGACCGCGCCAAGCCGCGCACAGGCGAGCATCGCGAACAGGGCTTCGGGATCATCGGCAGATAGATCAATCAGCACACGCTCGCCCTGCGCCACGCCAAGCGAGCGTATCACGGCGGCCATGCGGTTCACTTCGGCATAAGTGTAGCGCTCGATGCCCGTTTCCGTTGAGACGTACACGAGCGCGTTCTGCTGGGCACGCGCTGCGAGATGCCGGTCGACGGCGTTGTAGCAGAGGTTGGTCTTGCCGCCGACGAACCAGCGGGCAAACGGTGGATTGCTGCGATCAAGCACCTGCTCGAATGGCGTTTCCCAATGGATGCGCCGCGCCTGTTCGCCCCAGAACGATTCCAGATCAGGCCGCGATAGGTGCGATCGGCCGTTACGGCATCTGCAAACGCGGCTTGTCGGTCGGCCGGGGTTTCTCGAGATCGCCAGCGGAATGCTTGAGTAGCACGGGCGCGAGTTCGCCGGACCCGCATGCTAGACACGACGACCAACCAAACGCACACCGCGGCCGTGCGTTGCGGCACGCACGGCTTCGCGCGTCGACGCCCGTGCTTCTATCCTCGGCTCGATCACGACCCACGGCAAAAGAGGGCAAGCGTTTCCCGGTGCGACCTCAGCCAGACGTTGCGAAGGCGCGTGTCGTCGTCGGTTTCATCGGCGTCATGGTCGAACACAATGACAAACGGCGTCTTCAGCGATAACAACCGCTGCGCTGCATCTCGGCGCCCCAGCCGAACGCATAGCCCAGTTGCACTGCACGCCGGCGCAAGCGCACGAGCGGAAAGCGGCTGGCGTCGTGCATGCGTTGATCGGGCATCGGACACGTCAATAACGACCGCGGCCGGGCTGATGGACTTGGCCAGGGGGATTGGATGGCAATCACAGCGGTCTCGTACTCCAGAAATTCATGGCTAATGCAAGATTTGCGACTATCGGACGACGTGAAAACCGGGGTGGCCGGGGGCTGCGTGGCGATATCGTTAACAGGCTGCGCCGCTGCGGTGAGCCATGCTTGGCGCGTGGTCTCGATCACCCGTGCGGTGTGCGGATATTGCGTGCTGTGCCCGGCTGGAGTCGGGCGTTGTTTCGGTCATGTGGTGGACCTCCTGTCGTCCCGAACATTATAATTGAGAATTATTCTCACTTGCAGGAGAGAATTTTGGGGAGCGAGTCAGGGGGAAAACGAAGGGGATGACGGGATAGGGATAGGCCACGGCGCTGAAGGCGGTGGATGGGAGAAGATGGATGGTTCTGGTCCGCCCTACTGCGGCGATAAGACGCGTCAGGATGCGCCTTCAGAGGCGAACGGTCACGCGTTCAGGAAGGAAGGCGTACGTTGCCGGGGGAAGTCCACGCAGCAAGAAACCGCCGCAGGATCCCGACGAATAAGGTGCCGCCCAGCGCATGATTCGGGCGCATCGGCGTCGTCGATATCCGACACCGTGCTCGAAACACACTTGCGCGAGCACCGCGCCTTCCATCTCAACGGCCAGCGCATCGGGCAAAGCTGCACGCAGCGCATTCACCTCGTCGTGACTCGATACAAACCGGTCCCCGCTCACAATCAACCCGCGATGCAATTGCGGCGGATGCACGCCGAAACGCGTTTCCAACGCGGCATGTTCATCGGCGAGAAAGGCGCTGCACGCATCCGCCAGCGCGGCATTCAACGTGGCGTCGCCAGGGAAACGCGCCATGCCCAACAACGGTACGTCAAAGCGCGGAAACAACGGCGATGCGTCTAGATCATGTTGCATCAGCGTTTCACCGATCACGATATCGCCTACACGCACATCCGGGCGAACACTGCCGGCCACGCCTGTGAACACGATGGCGTCAACACCGAACAGATGGATCAACGCGCTCGCTGTTGCCGCAGCAGCCACTTTCCCGACACGCGCCAGCGTCACCACGCACGGCACCCCATGCGCGATGCCGACGTGGTACTCACGCCCGACCGATGGTTTCGGTACGCACCTCACCGCCCGCGTGCATCGATTCAATCAGGTCGCCCAGTTCCTGCGGCAACGCGGCCATGATGCCGAGACGCTTCACACCTGCGTTCATTCCACTGCCTGCAACTTAGCCACCGCCAGCGCCAGCCACTTCTCGCTGTGGCGTTTGAAACGAACTTGTGCGCGGGCATCCGCACCCGCCCCTTCGAGTCCAATCACCGTACCTTCGCCAAACTTGTTGTGAAACACGGCCTGACCGACCTTGAAACCGGTGTCGGCTGCGCGCTGGTTGTTGGCGAATGCCGGCAGTGGCTTGCCCGCATCGGGATCGGCGTACATGGCGCGTTCCTTGTCGGGCCGCGCGAACCAGTCGCGGCCCCAGCCGGCGTTATCTGACCGGCCGCCCCAGCGTGCGCTTGCCTCCACCTTCGGCGTGAGCCACTTGAGCGAGCCTTCGGGGAGTTCATCGAAGAAACGGGAGCGAATGTTGTAGCGCGTCTGGCCATGCAACATCCGGCTCTGCGCAAACGAAAGATACAGCCGCTCCTTCGCCCGCGTGATTGCCACGTACGCCAGCCGCCGCTCCTCTTCGAGCCCATCACTTTCCTGCGCGCTGTTCTCGTGCGGGAACAGCCCTTCCTCCAGGCCCGTGATGAACACCGCCATGAATTCAAGGCCCTTGGCCGCATGCACCGTCATCAATTGCACCGCGTCCTGACCAGCTTGCGCCTGGTTATCGCCGGCTTCGAGCGATGCGTGAGACAGGAAACCGGCCAGCGGCGTCATGGTGTCGGGATTTTGCGCGGGATCGGCGGGGCTTGGCCGGTCGAGCACGTCGACAGATGGATCGTCGGTCACCAAGCCGATTTCCGGCGCGTTCGTTGCGCCCGGACGAAGGGGAATGGAACGCGCGGGGGTATCAAGCCCGTAGCCCTCCTCCTGCACGAACGCCGCTGCGGCGTTCACCACTTCCTGCAAGTTCTCCAGCTGGTCCTGACCTTCACGCTCGTTCTCGTAATGCGTGGCGAGACCGCTTGCGCGAACCACGTACTCCACGGTTTCCGGCAGGCTCATGTGCTGGGTTTCAGCGCGCATCCTGGCGATCAGTTGCGCAAACGCGCCGATGCTCGAACCCGCTTTGCCCGCCAAATAGGGAACGGCAGCGGCCATCGAGCAGTTGTACAGGCGGGCGGCGTCGGCCAGTTGCTCGATCGACCTTGCCCCTATCCCGCGCGTCGGAAAATTCACGACGCGGGCGAATGCGGTGTCGTCGTTCGAGTTGTCGATCAGGCGCAGATACGCCAGCGCGTGCTTCACTTCCTGGCGTTCGAAGAACCGCAAGCCGCCATACACGCGATACGCAATGCCCGCGTTCACCAGCGTGTGTTCGATGGTCCGCGACTGCGCGTTACTTCTGTACAGGATGGCGATCTCGCCGCGCGCAGCCCCTGCATGGATCATCGCCTTGATCTCCTCGACGATCCACCCCGCCTCCTGCGTATCGGTCGCGGCCTCATAGACGCGCACGGGTTCGCCGTGGCCGGCGTCGGTACGGAGATTCTTGCCGAGCCGCCGCGAGTTCTTGGCGATCAGGAAGTTGGCGGTATCGAGAATATGGCCGTGCGAGCGATAGTTCTGCTCGAGCTTGATCATGTTGCGCACGTGGTACTCGCGCTCGAAGTCGTGCATGTTGCCGACGTTCGCGCCACGAAATGCGTAGATAGACTGATCGTCGTCGCCGACCGCGAAGATCGCCTTGTGCTCGCCCGCCAACATCTTCAGCCACGCGTACTGCAGCTTGTTCGTGTCCTGGAACTCGTCGACGAGGATATTGCGAAAGCGCGCCTGATAGTGCGCGCGCAGCGGTGGATTGTGCGCGAGCAATTCGTAGCAGCGCAGCAGCAGCTCGGGAAAATCGACGACACCCTCGCGCTGGCATTGCTGCTCGTAGGCTGCGTACAACTCGACGAACTTCATGTTGAAGGAATCGGTCGCGTCGACGTCTTTCGGGCACAGCCCTTGTTCCTTCGCGTTGTTGATGAAGTACTGGAGATTTTTAGCCGGATATTTCTCGTCGTCGATATTCAGGCCCTTCATCAGCCGTTTGATGGCTGACAACTGGTCGGATGTATCGAGGATCTGAAACGTCTGCGGCAGGCCCGCGTCGCGGAAATGTGCGCGCAGCATGCGGTTGCACAGGCTGTGGAACGTGCCGATCCACATGCCACGGGTATCGATAGGCATCATCGCGGTCAGGCGCGCCATCATTTCCTTGGCGGCCTTGTTCGTGAAGGTGACGGCGAGAATGGTCGTGGGCGACGCGAATCCCTGCTGGATCAGCCAGGCGATACGTGTGATGAGTACGCGCGTCTTGCCGCTGCCCGCGCCCGCGAGGATAAGCGCCGGCTCGTTCGGCAGCGTAACGGCGGCTAGTTGTTCAGGGTTCAGATTGGCGAGCAGATCGGGCATGGGGGAGTTTTCCGGTGGGAGCAATATTATAATAATAAATTGGAGGGGGAGTGGTCGTTGGCGGTCGTTGGCACTTGGGTTTGGGACAGGCTCGCTCCGGCTCCCGGCATTCGTCCAAAGCGCCCGCCAAGCACCCCGCCAAACAGAATCCCGCGCGAGAACGAAGAACCTTCCCGCCGACCCCGCCCTGTCTACGCCTTATAATTCCCTGACCTCCGCTTCTTTTACGCATTTTTCGGCAGATTCCCCCCATGAGTGACAACACGCTTACGAAGAGTTTCGAGCCCCAGAACATTGAGTCCCATTGGGGCCCGGAATGGGAAAAGCGCGGTTACGCCGTGCCGACCCTGATCGAAGGCAAAAAAGATTTCTCGATCCAACTCCCGCCGCCGAACGTCACCGGCACGCTGCACATGGGTCACGCATTTAACCAGACCATCATGGACAGCCTTACCCGCTACCACCGCATGCTCGGCGAAAACACGCTGTGGCTGCCTGGAACGGATCATGCGGGGATCGCCACGCAGATCGTGGTGGAACGGCAACTCGATGCACAAGGCGTGTCGCGCCATGATCTCGGCCGCGAGGAATTCCTGAAACGCGCCTGGGAATGGAAACAGAAATCCGGCTCGACCATCACGGGGCAGGTGCGCCGCCTGGGCGCGTCCATCGACTGGTCGCGAGAATATTTCACGATGGACGACAAAATGTCGCCCGTCGTGCTTGACGTGTTCGTCACGCTGTACAAGCAAGGCCTGATCTATCGCGGCAAACGGCTGGTGAACTGGGACCCGGTGCTGGGCACCGCCGTCTCGGACCTGGAAGTCGCCAGCGAAGAAGAAGCCGGTAGCCTCTGGCACATCCAGTATCCGCTGCCGGACGGCTCCGGACACGTCGCGGTCGCCACCACGCGCCCAGAAACCATGCTCGGCGACACCGCCGTGATGGTCCATCCGGAGGACGAGCGCTACGCTCACCTGATCGGCAAGACGGTCATGCTGCCGTTATCGAACCGGGAAATCCCGGTGATCGCGGACGACTACGTGGATCGCGAGTTCGGCACCGGCGTGGTCAAGGTCACGCCTGCGCACGACTTCAACGACTATCAGGTCGGCCTGCGCCACAAGTTGCCGATGATCGAAATCCTCACGCTCGATGCAAAAATCAACGACAACGCGCCGGAAAAGTATCGCGGCATGGACCGGTTCGACGCCCGCAAGCAGGTCGTGGCCGACCTGGAAGCGCTTGGCCTGCTGGAGTCCGTCAAGCCGCACGCGCTGATGGTGCCGCGCGGCGACCGCACGGGCGTGGTAATCGAGCCCATGCTGACCGACCAGTGGTTCGTCGCCATGAGTAAGCCGGCGCCAGAAGGCACGTTCCATCCGGGCAAATCGATCACTGAAACAGCGCTCGACGTGGTGCGCAACGGTGAAATCAAGTTCGTCCCGGAAAACTGGTCGACGACCTATTACCAGTGGCTCGAAAACATCCAGGACTGGTGTATCTCGCGTCAACTCTGGTGGGGCCACCAAATTCCGGCCTGGTACGGCGATAATGGCGAAATCTTCATGGCGAAGACCGAAGAAGAAGCCCGCGCGGAAGCCACGGAAAAAGGCTATACCAGCGCGCTCAAACGCGACGACGACGTGCTCGACACCTGGTTTTCATCAGCGCTCGTACCGTTTTCATCACTCGGCTGGCCGAAGGAAACGCCCGAACTCAAGCACTTCCTGCCCTCCTCGGTGCTCGTGACGGGTTTCGACATCATCTTCTTCTGGGTCGCCAGGATGGTGATGATGACCACGCATTTCACCGGCAAGGTCCCTTTCGACACGGTCTACGTCCACGGTCTCGTGCGCGCCGCGGAAGGCCAGAAGATGTCGAAGAGCAAGGGCAATACGCTCGACCCGATCGATATTGTCAACGGCATCGACCTGGAAACGCTCGTCGCCAAGCGGATTACCGGCCTGATGAACCCGAAGCAAGCCGAAAAAATGGAGAAAAAAACCCGCAAGGAGTTCCCGGACGGGATTCAGCCGTTCGGCACGGACGCTCTGCGTTTCACGATGGCGTCCATGGCAACGCTCGGTCGCAACGTGAATTTTGATCTGGCAAGGTGCGAGGGATATCGTAATTTTTGCAATAAGTTGTGGAATGCCACCCGCTTTGTCCTGATGAATACCGAAGGCTACGACTGTGGCTTCGGCAAGCCGGAAGATTGCGAGGCAGGCGATTGCGGACCCGGTGGATACCTCCATTTCTCCCCGGCGGACCGCTGGATCGTCTCGCTTTTGCAGCGCGTGGAAGCGGAGGTGGAGAAGGGTTTCGCCGATTACCGTTTCGACAACGTGGCGAGCGCAATCTACAAATTCGTCTGGGACGAGTATTGCGACTGGTATCTGGAACTGGCCAAGGTGCAGATCCAGACCGGCGCGCCCGAGCAGCAGCGCGCTACGCGCCGCACCCTGCTGCGGGTGCTGGAAACGGTGCTGCGTCTCGCGCATCCGGTGATTCCGTTTATCACGGAAGCCTTGTGGCAGAAGGTCGCACCGCTGACCGACCTGTACCCACAAGCCGCCCAAGGCGGGCAAACCGCGTCTATCATGATTCAGCGCTACCCAGTCGCACAACCGTCTAAAATTGATGAATCGTCTGAACATTGGGCGGCCGAACTGAAGACCATCATCGATTCATGTCGTAATCTGTGCGGCGAGATGAATCTGTCGCCAGCGGTCAAGGTACCGCTGCTGGCAACAGGTAACGAAGCGCAGCTCAAGTCTTTTGCGCCCTATATCCAGGCGCTGGCGCGTTTGTCGGAGGTGAAGATCATTGCCGACGAATCCACGCTCGACGGGGTAGCAAATGGCGCGCCAGTTGCTATCGTAGGAACGAACAAGCTGGTGTTGAAGGTCGAAATCGACGTTGCGGCGGAACGCGAACGGCTCACGAAGGAAGTGGATCGGCTGACGCAGGAAATCGCGAAGGCCCGTGTGAAGCTGGAAAACGAGAGTTTCGTGGCGCGCGCGCCCGCTGCGGTGGTGGAGCAGGAGCGCAAGCGGCTGGCGGAATTTGAATCGACTGCTGACAAGTTGAAAGCGCAGTTGTCGCGGCTTCCGGCGTAAGCGGCTTGTGGGGGGGTGGCCTAACTGTCCTTGGCTGGCCCAGGCGCGGTCGGCTAAGGCCTGAAAACAACCGATTGCTTGTTCCGCCTTATAGCAAAGTGCGTATTCATGCTTGAAGAATTAACCTCGCCGCACTTTTTTATCAACGCATCAATCTGCATCATGGCATTTGCTTCCATGCCGACCGTTTCAGGCTTGACGTTTAAACACGATAAGAGGATCAGGGTCATCAAATGCTAAAAGTTACGAAAGCGGTTTTCCCGGTTGCGGGTCTCGGTACCCGATTCCTCCCCGCGACCAAGGCCAGCCCG
>CALNPU010000110.1 GCA_940588625.1 uncultured Caballeronia sp. | reverse complement strand
CCATCGACGTCCCAACAAATTCTCAACGCCGCAACGCGCAGGAAGCAAAAGGCCCGCACTCCGAAAAACAGGTTATGCAGACCTTCCCTAGATACAACCCGGTGAGATTCGCGATGAAAGGCGCTGACGAAGTCGTGCCCGTGATCAATCGGCTGGCCAGTGCGTTTTCGCATGTCGTGCTGACGCAGGACTGGCACCCAGCGAAGCACATTTCCTTCGCCGACAATCACGCGGGGCGCGCGCCTTTCGACATGACCACGCTGAGCTACGGCGAGCAGGTTTTATGGCCAACGCATTGCGTCCAGAACACGGACGGCGCAGCGCTGCATCGCGACCTGAACGTGCCGCATGCGCGGCTGGTGATCCGCAAGGGTCATCACGTGGAGGTCGATAGTTATTCGGCCTTCATGGAAGCTGATCGCACCACGCCGACGGGCGGGCCTCACGGGTTATCTCCGCGATGTCGCGTGAAGCGGGTCTATTGCTGCGGACTGGCGACGGATTATTGCGTCGCGTGGTCGGCGCTCGATGCGCGCAGCGCGGGTTTCGAAGCGGTCATTATCGACGATGCCTGTCGCGCGATCAATCTCGACGGCCCGCTTGCGCGTGCATGGGCGCAGATGACGGCAGGGGGTATATCACGGATTGGATCGACGGACTTGCTGTGCTGAACGGTGGGTTTAAACCCGCGGGTTCAGCCAAATGAACCAACATTCGTATTCGAAGTGGAGACCAAGCATGACTGACGCGGTAATCGTATCGACGGCACGCATGGGCCTCGCCAAATCCTGGCGCGACGCATGACCCACGGCGCGACGCTCGGCGGCCATGCTACACAGGCGCGGGCATTGACCCGGCGCGCGCGGAAGACGTGATTATGGGTTGCGCGAATCCGGAAGGCGCGACCGGCATGAATATCGCGCGACAGATTGCGTTGCACGCGGGCCTGCCGGTCAGCGTACCGGGCATGACCGTGAACCGCGTCTGCTCGTCGGGGCTGCAGACCATCGCGCTGGCGGCGCAACGCGTGATCGCCGGCGAAGGCGATGTTTATGTGGCCGGCGGCGTGGAGTCCATCTCGTGCGTGCAGAACGAGATGAACCAGCACATGCTGTTCGACGGCTGGCTCGAACCACACAAGCCCGGCATCTACTGGTCGATGCTGCAGACGGCCGAAAACGTCGCCAAGCGCTACGAGATATCGAAAGAACGGCAGGACGAGTACGGCGTGCAGTCGCAAGCGTGCAGCGGCGGCGCAAGCGGCAGGCAAGTTCAACGACGAAATCGTGCCTATCGCTGTGCTTGCCGGTGTCGCCGATAAAGCCACGGGCCGCATGTTCACGAAGGAAGTCATGCTGGCCGCCGATGAAGGCATTCGCGCGGACACGACGCTGGAAGGGGTATCGAAGATTCGCACTGCGATGCCCGGCGGAGTAGTCACAGCGGGCAATGCGAGTCAGTTTTCCGATGGCGCGTCGGCATGCGTGGTGATGAACGTCACGCTGGCGGAAAAAGAAGGGCTCAAGCCGATGGGGATTTTCCGGGGCTTTGCGGTCGCGGGTTGCGAGCCGGATGAAATGGGTATTGGCCCCGTGTTCGCGGTGCCCAAGCTGTTGAAGAAAGCGGGCCTCAAGGTCAGCGATATCGACTTGTGGGAACTGAACGAAGCGTTCGCCGTGCAAGTTGCTCTATTGCTGCGATACGTTGGGCATTCCGGCTGATCGCCTGAACGTGAACGCCGGCGCGATTGCGGTGGGACATCCGTATGGCGTCTCGGGCGCGCGGCTCACGGGCCATGCGTTGATCGAAGGCAAGCGGCGCGGCGCGAAGTTTGTCGTGGTGACCATGTGTATTGGGGCGGGCAGGGTGCGGCCGGGCTGTTTGAAGTAGTGTGATTTTTTGTACGGTCGCCCGGCGTTTTTGATACGCTTGGGCGACCGGCATAAATCATTCGCTACAATCAGGAGTCCGTCTTGTTACGTCACATCGTCATGTGGAAGTTGAAGGAAAGCGCCGAGGGCGGCACCCGCGCTGAAAATATCGTCAAGCTGAAAGCCAAACTCGAAACCTGCCGCAGCATTGTTTCAGGTCAGGGCTACTTCGAAGTGGGCGTGGCGCAACCCGGCTACGAAGCTACGTACGACGTGGTCCTCGTCTCCGACTTCGACAATCAGGAAGCCTTCCAGGCCTATCAGGTCCACCCCAAGCACCTGGCAATCAAGGACTTCGTTGCAGCGGTACGTGAATCGCGTCAATGCATCGATTACGAAGTTTGAGACCATGACCGATTTATCCACGCTCTCTGAGAGCCCGTTCGTTGATTCGCTCGGCGTACAACTCGTCACCGTCGAAATGAAAGTCAACTTCATGCAGCCGGGCCGCGGCGAACTCCGCGCGTTTACCCGCGTGCTGCACCGCTCCACCACCATGGCGTATTGCGAAGGCGAGATCCGCGACAGCGAAGGCCACTTCGTCGCCAAAGCGCTCGGCACCTTCAAATACATGCACATGCGCAAGCTCGCCGTCGGCCGAGATATCGCATAGCAATGCCTGCGTTCAGATCCGTCCGCCACACCCGGTCCCAACGACGCCTGACGCCGCTACCAGGGCGCGCCTCGCGCCCTGACTTCTCCCCGGACCGCACCGGAGTATCATGATGTCAGAACACCATTCAATCCATTCAATCAATCGCCAGATCCTCATCGTTTCGCGCCCGCAAGGCGCGGCAAGTGTCGATAACTTCAAGCTCAACCTCGCTCGAGCCGCTGACCGACGGCCAGGTGCGCGTGCGCAATCACTTCCTCTCGCTCGATCCCTACATGCGCGGCCGCATGGACGATTCGAAGTCGTACGCCGCCTTGCAGCCACTCAACGAGGTGATGATCGGCGGGACCGTGGGTGAAGTGGTCGAATCGAAGAATCCGAAGTTTGCGATCGGCGACAAGGTGGTCGGGATCTACGGCTGGCAGGAATTCGGTACGTCGGACGGCAAGGGTCTGCGTAAAGTCGACGACACCCATATCCCGCTTTCAGCGTATCTCGGCCCGGTCGGCTGCCAGGCGTGACTGCATGGCTGGGGCTCAACAAGATCATCGAGCCGAAAGCGGGCGAGACGGTCGTCGTCAGCGCGGCGAGCGGGGCGGTGGGAAGCGTGGTCGGTCAGTTGGCGAAGGCAGCAGGCTGCCGCGCGGTGGGCATCGCGGGCGGGGCGGATAAATACCGCTACGTCACCGAGACGCTTGGTTTCGACGGCTTGCGTCGACTACAAGGCCGGCAACCTCCATGACGACCTTAAGGCGGCCTTGCTTGCCCAACGGGGCCGACGGTTACTTCGAAAACGTCGGCGGCGAGGGACGCCGTGTTGTCACGCATGAAGGCGTTCCGCCGTATTGCGCTGTGCGGGATGATCGCGAGTTATGACGGTTCGCCAATGCCGCTTAAAAAACCCGCTTTACTACTCACGCAGCGCTTGAAGGTGCAGGGTTTTATCGTCAGCGAATCGCTGGAAGTGTGGCCTGAAGCGCTCACGCAACTCGGTGGGCTTGTTGCACAGAAGAAGCTGCAATATCGCGAGACGATTGCGCAGGGCCTGGAAAATGCCCCGGAGGATTTTCTCGAATTGCTCAAAGGCAAGAACTTTGGCAAGCAGCTCGTCAAGCTGATCTGAACGTTCGGGTCTACAAGTCTACAAGATCAAAAGGAGACAGAATGGACCAGTTCGACGGCAAAGTGGCCGTGATCACGGGCGCCGGCAGCGGCTTCGGCCGCGAGTTTGCATTGAAGGGCGCGGCGTTGGGCATGAAGCTCATACTCGCCGATGTCGATGTGAAAGGCCTCGCGGAAACGGTCGACATGGCGCGCGGTCTGGGTGCTGAAGCGCTCGGCGTTCCCACTGACGTCTCCGATGCCGCGCAGGTCGATGCGCTTGCGCGCACGACTATTGATACTTACAGCGCCGTACATCTGCTCTTCAATAACACGGGCGTTGGCACGGGCGGTTTCGTCTGGGAAAGCAGCGCGAACGACTGGGCCTGGGTGTTCGGCGTCAACGTAATGGGCGTGGCAAATGGCATGCGCGCGTTCACGCCATTGCTGCTCGCGCAGCAAGAACCGGCGCACATTGTCAACACGGCGGGAATGAGTGTCTATAATGCGTCGAAGCACGCGGTCGTTGCTTTGACGGAGACGCTGTATCACAATTTGAAAATTGTGGCGGGGCCGTGGATTGTTCGTTGCTCTGTCCGACATTCGTGCCAACGGGCATTGCGAACGCCGAGCGGGCCCGGCCCGAGGGATTGCGCAACGATGAACCGCTGACAGACGGCATCGCAGCGCATGGCGGGCAAGCAGCTCACGAAGGCGGTGGAGAGCGGTAAGTTGAGCGCGAAACAGGTGGCGGCGGAACTGACCTTCGACGCCGTGCGCGAACAGCGCTTTTATGTGCTGACGCATCCGCAGATTCTGGCGTCGGTGCAACTGCGTTTCGACGACGTCACGCAACGGCGCAATCCGACCGATCCGTTGTCGTTGAAGCCGGAGGTGAAGGGCAGAGTGGTAGGGCATTCGTGAGCCAACACGCAAATTTGCCGACTATGTCATCATCGCGAGCTTCCAATGCTCGCCAACTCCTCGCTCCCATGCCGCTTAATCCAGCCATTGGGTTATCGAACTCATCGCGAAGGCCAAGCGACTGCCGTTCGCCGTTCCACACGCTTGAACCCTCTGCCGCGCGCGCGTCCTATGAGCGCAGCCCGCTGATCCTCGACATCCCGCCAGCCGCGATGTTCGACGTTCAGGAACTCATGATTCCCATGCGCGATCACGCGTCCCGCGCACCTTTACCACCCGGCCGAGCCCAACTGGGCCGCCCCTACGCCTACGCTGGTCTATTTTCATGGTGGGGGTTTTGTGGTCGGCAGTATCGATACCCATGACTCGCTGTGCCGCCTCGCCGCCGATTCGGGTTGCGCGGTGGCATCGGTCGGTTACCGGCTCGCACCCGAGCACAAGTTTCCCACCGCGGTGCACGATGCCTTCGACGCCCTCACATGGTTTCACGCGCAAGCGGCATCGCTGGGTCTGGGACAGCACGCGTTTCGCGGTCGGTGGCGACAACGCAGGCGGCACGCTCGCGACGGTCAGCGCATTGCTCGCCCGCGCGATGCCGGCATCCCGCTACGCCGCTTCCAGTTGCTGATTTATCCGGGCGTAAGCGCACGGCAGGATACGCAATCGCACACGCGATTTGCCGAGGGTTTCGTTCTGTCGGCGAAAACCATCCAATGGTTTTTTGCGCAGCAACGATAAAGACCGCGACGACTGGCGTTTCGCCCCGCTGGATGCGCGTGGCCCCATGCTGGATTTCGCCGCCGTTGCCCCCGCATGGATCGCAGCGGCCGATCACGATCCGCTCTTCGACGAAGACGTAGCCTATGCGGGCAAGCTCGAAAGGGCGCATGTCCCGGTCGAATTGGTCCGCTACGAAGGCATGACGCACGAGTTCTTCAAGATAGGTGGTTTTGTGCCGGACGTGGCCGAAGCGCATGTGGACACAGCAGATGCATTGCGTCGATACATGAACGAGAAAGCTAAGAACCAGCGCCTGGAACTTTACGCGCACAAAGTACCGTTCTGACTTCAACCGTCCTAAGCCGCCCGCACGATCGTGAACGCATCGCTTTGTTCGAATGCGCCGGGACGTTTGATATTGTGCGAACCCTCGTCGTCGCTGAGTTCCTTGATTTGCAGCGCCAACTCACCGCCCGCAACTGCTACCCGCAACGCCGTGGTACTGCGCGTGCCATACCACTCGGACTCAATAAACGCCGCCGACAGCACGTGCTCGCGTTCTTCAAGTGAGAGACCGGTGGACGGCAGCAGATGGTCATCGGCGAGTTGGGGATTGCGCATGGTCTCGATCAGGCTATCCAGCGACGGCCGTTCATCATCGGCGCGACCGGTACGCCGGACAAAAAGTCGCTGACCAGGGTGCCGCGAGTCGGCGCGTTGGGTCGCACATCCGCAGGCGCCCGATAATTCGTCAACGCAGCGAAACGGCCATCGCGCGTAACGCCGAGCCATGTGCCGCTGCCACCCGTCAGGTCGCGTCCGGCGAGCACATTCGGCGCGTCTTCCCACCAGTGCAGCGGCTCGGTTTCGCGATGAAAAAACTCGTCGCGATTGGCCGCAAGCGTGAGCAACGGGCGCTTAGCCCCAGACGCCGCGGCGTCCGGTTGCCAGTCGAAAACAATCAGGCACATGAGCGAACCGTCCGCAATGGAATCAGACTTCGGTCGGCAGCGCGTACGGCAGCGGCGAGAACTTCAACGCGGGACCCTCCACCGTTCCGACGTGTACCGAACCCTGGTCGAGCGCCGCCAGCTTGATTTCCACCAGCGCATCCAGGCCGCCGCCGGGCGCGGGCGCCACATTGACCACGAGGCCGCACGGCTGGCCGGGGTCGTCGGAGTGGAACAGTTCGTCGCCGGCTTTCGCGGTTTCGGCATGTGCCAGCGACGTGCGGCGCTTGATCGTGCCACGATATTGGCTGCGCGCGACCACTTCCTGCCCCGGATAACACCCCTTCTTGAAGTTGACGCCGCCGAGCACGTCGAAGTTGACCATCTGCGGGACGAATTGCTCGGAAGTCGGCTGCGTGATGCGCGGTTCGCCCGCGTGAATGTCGAGCCAGTCCCATAGCTCGGCCGGGGCGCGCGTGAGCTGCTTTTCGATCTCGGCGAGGCGCGCTTCAACTTCGGCCTTAGGGCCGACCCACAGGAAGCGCGGCCGACCGGCGGCATTGGGGACGCGGATCAGCGAGCCGAGCGGACCGTCCACTTTCACATGTACGCCGTCGGGCATGGCGTCGAAGAGATGGGACAGCGTCTTGCGGACATCGCTGGCAAATCCCACGGCGGCAAGCGATGGCGTGGCGTCGACGAGCTTCGCTTTCGCGCGCATCACGAACATCGACAAGCATTTTTGCACCGATGCCTGTATGTCGGCGGCAAGCATCAGGCGCACGGCGTCACCGCATCGCCACATCAGGAACGATGCCAGCAAGCGGCCCTTCGGCGAGCAATAACCGGCCAGGCGTGCGCTCGATGCGTCCAGATGCTGGACGTCACTTGTCAGTTGAGTGTGAAGAAAAGCGGCAGCGTCGTCGCCGATGGTGTCGACGATGCCGAACTGCGTCAGCGGCACAAACACGCCTGCGTGGAGGACGGCCTCGAAGGGGGATGAAAGTGGTGAGAGGGTCGAGGAATTCATGGACCTGACTTTGGCGGAGGCAAAGAAGTATTATATGGGTCTTACTTCGAGCGTGTTTCGCATGTCCCTTTTGAAGAAATGTTTGATCGCGGCGGTCGTCGCGGTCGTGGTTGCCGGTGCGCTCGTTGCGGGCATGTTCAGATGGGCGAATAGCCCGGTCGACCTGGCCTCACCCGAACTCGACATCACCATCAAGTCCCACAGCACGCTGCGCAGCGTGGCCCTCCAGCTGGACCGCGGGGGCGCGCACGTCCAACAGCAGTTGTTCGTGCTGATGACGCGCGCGCTCGGCCTGTCGTCGCAACTCAAGTCCGGTAACTACGAGTTCAAGACAGACATCTCGCCCTACGAGATGCTGCAGAAAATCGCCCGTGGCGACGTCAATGAATACGTGGCGACCGTAATCGAAGGGGGGACGTTCCAGAAAATGCGCAACGAACTGGACAGCAATCCGGCGCTGCAGCACGACACGGCTGGCATGACCGATACCGACTTGCTGAAGGCAATCGGCGCGCCAGATGACGTGATTGCACGGGCGAGCGCGGAAGGCCTGTTTTTTCCCGACACCTATCTCTTCGACAAAGGCACGAGCGACATTGCCGTCTACAAACGCGCGTACAAGCTGATGCAGCAGCGCCTCGCCGAAGCGTGGGCTACCCGCGCACAGAATTTGCCGTACAAGACGCCTTACGAGGCGCTGATCATGGCGTCGATCATCGAGAAGGAAACCGGGCGCGCTGCCGACCGGCCGCTGGTTGCAGCTGTGTTCGCGAACCGGTTGCGCATTGGCATGCCGCTGCAAACTGACCCTTCGGTGATCTACGGCCTGGGTTCGGCCTATGGCGGCCGCCTGCGTAAAAAAGACCTGCAAATCGACACTCCGTACAATACCTACACGCGCATGGGCCTTCCGCCCGGTCCGATCGCGCTGCCGGGCGTCGCGGCGCTCGTGGCAACGGTCAATCCTGCAGCAAGCACGGCACTGTATTTCGTGTCGCGCGGCGACGGCAGCAGCTTCTTTTCAGACAATCTCGGCGACCACAATCGGGCCGTCGACAAGTACATCCGGGGACAATGATGGTGCGCGGCAGATTCATCACGTTTGAAGGCATCGACGGAGCGGGCAAGACGACGCACCTCGCATGGTTTCGTCAGCGCCTGGACGACAAAATCGCAGCCACGGGCTGTTCGGTCGTGATCACGCGGGAACCCGGCGGCACGAAGCTGGGTGAAAGCCTGCGAGACTTGTTGCTCAACCAGCCGATGGACCTCGAAACCGAGGCGTTGCTGATGTCCGCGGCACGCCGGGAACATCTGGCCCAGATTATTGAACCGACGCTGGCCCGGGGTGACTGGGTGCTCTCGGATCGCTTCTCGGACGCCACTTTTGCTTATCAGGGTGGCGGCCGCGGTTTACCGCGCGACAAGCTGGAAGCGCTCGAGCGCTGGGTGCAGGGCGGTTTCCAGCCGGACCTGACCGTGCTCTTCGACGTACCAACGAACGTGGCGAGCGAACGGCGCGGTGCAGTCTGCTCGCCGGACAAGTTCGAGAGCGAATCCGATTCGTTTTTCGGCCGCACGCGGGCTGAGTATTTGCGTCGGGCGGCGGAGTCACCTGAGCGGTTTATGATAATTGATGCTACCCATTCAATCATTGATATTCATAAAAAACTTGAAGAAATTATCACAGATATATGATTTATAAATAATTTATAGAATATAAACTACTTTAAGTGCGTTGCTCGAGGCTTCCTGGTCGTTGAAACAATCTCGGACTCAAGCTCGAAAAAGCTTAAATTATTATCAACAAGCAATTGAATCAATTGAATTTCATCTACGAGTTAAAGTAAATTCAGACTCGCAAGAATGCATTGCAAACACCTGATCCAAAAGACTTTTCATGATCTATCCGTGGCAAACTGATAACTGGTCCTGTCTCGAGCAACTGCGTGCAAGCTTGCCGCATGCGTTGCTCCTGCACGGTCGCGCGGGTATCGGCAAATTGCAGTTTGCGCAGCATCTTGCTCAAAGCCTGCTTTGCGAAACCCCGACCAAACCGTGCGAACCGTGCGGACAGTGCGTTGCCTGCCTGTGGTTCAGCCAGGGCAACCATCCTGACTTTCGCGCGGTGTTGCCCGAAGCACTCGCCGGTGAATTGATCAGCGACGACAAGGCGGACAAGGCCGATGCGGACGACAGCAAGAAAACGAAGGTGCCGAGCAAGGAGATCAAGATTGATCAGGTGCTCGGACTGATGAATTTCTTCAGCCTCGGTTCGCACCGGGGCGGTTTGCGTGTTGTATTGATATACCCGGCGGAAGCGATCAACGTGTTCGCCGCAAGCGCATTGCTCAAGACACTGGAAGAACCGCCGGCGGGTGTGGTGTTCATCCTCGTCACGGCGCGTATAGACCGCTTGCTGCCGACCATCATCAGCCGCTGCCGCCAATGGCCGATGACCCTCCCGGCTACTGAGCCCGCCGTGGCATGGCTGGCGCAGCAGGGCGTGAAGTGCTCCGCTGCGGTGCTGGCGGAGGCCGGTGGCGCGCCGCTGACGGCGTTGGCGCTCGCCTCGGACGAAAACCGCGCGCTGCGTGATTTCGCGCTGGCGCAACTGGCTGCCGGTCCTGCCTGCGATGCGTTCGCGTGCGGCGAGAGCCTGCAGAAACTGCCGGTTCCCATGGTGCTCGGTTGGCTGCAGCGCTGGCTTTACGACCTGCTCGTGCAGAAAACAGCGGGGCGTCCGCGCTACTTCCCGGGGGCATCGAAGGCGCTCGAACGCTGCGCTGCGCAGATCGATACCGAGCGTTTCGCCCGCTTTCAAAAGACAGTGATCCGGCAACGCGCGGTGGAAAACCATCCGCTGAACGCGCGGCTGGTGTTCGAAGAATTGTTCCTGGGCTACCGCGACGTGTTCACCGCTGCATGACTATCGATTCACTTTTTTGCACACGACCGCACTATGAACCTCAATTTCTGCGACGCCACGCTCGACGATCTTCCCGGCATTGCGATCTTCCCGGCATTGTGGTCATCTACAATTCCACGGTACCGTCGCGTCTTGTTACCGCCGACCTGGAGCCCGTGACGGTCGAAAGCCAACTCGCGTGGTTTCATACACATGGCTGTGCACCGCTGAAGTCAGTATCTATCTCGCCGAAAGTGCACGTGGGAAAGGGCTCGGGAAACAGTTGCTGCAAGTTGCGCTGGAACGTGCGCCCGCGCTGGGTATCGACACGCTTCTGGGTTTCATCTTCGGCCACAACGAACCGAGCCTGCGTCTGTTTCAGCGCTTCGAATTCCAGACGTGGGGCACGCTGCCGCGCGTCGCGGTGCTGGACGGCATGGAACGAGACCTCGTGATTCTCGGCCGCCGGCTCGGCTGACCGATATGACCTATAGCTATAGCTTGAGAGCTAGACCAATCCCGCTTTAACGGAATTCCCATGTTCGTCGATTCGCATTGCCACATCAATTTCGAAGGCCTGGCCGACCGTCTGCCCGAAGTGCTCGACAAGATGCGCGAGCTGAAGGTGATGCAGGCGCTGTGCGTCTCGGTCGATCTGGAAACGCTGCCTTCCGTGCTGAAGATCGCCGAGGAAAACGAGCATATTTACGCATCGGTCGGCGTGCATCCGGATCACGAGGACGCACGCGAACCGAGCGTGGCGGATCTCGTGGAACTGGCGCGGCATCCGAAAGTAGTCGCTATTGGCGAGACTGGACTGGACTATTACAGTCTGGAAGGACGCAGCATCGCCGATATGGAATGGCAGCGCGAACGCTTCCGCACGCATATCCGGGCCGCGCATGCCACCGCAAAGCCGCTGATCATCCATACACGCTCGTCGTGGGAAGACACGCTGCGGATCATGGCCGAGGAGCGCGCGAGCGTGCCGGGCGGCGTGATGCATTGCTTCACGGAACCGTGGCACGTCGCCGAGGCGGCGCTCGCCCAGGATTTTTACATTTCGCTATCGGGCATTGTGACGTTCAAGAGCGCGAAAGATGTGCAGGACGTCGCGGGACAGGTGCCGCTCGAGCGTTTGCTGATTGAAACCGACTCGCCGTATCTGGCGCCGGTGCCGTATCGCGGGAAATCGAATGAACCTGCGTACGTAAGTTATGTCGGACGCTTCATCGCGCAATTGCGCGAGATGCCGGAAGAAGCGCTGGCGGCAGCTACCACGCGTAATTTTTTCACGCTGTTCAAGATCCCGCAGCCGCAGCCAGTCGGGCACTGAAACTCGCTACGGTCACGGTACGGTTCTTCACCGCAGCGCGTCTGATGGTCCGCCTGACAGATTATAATTTCGTTACTAGAACGTTAAGTAATCCCCAAGGAACACATGCTTACATTTTTGACGGTTTCCTCTTCGACCCTTTCAACGTCCTCCGCCCGCCAATCCGTGTTGATGCGCAAAACGTGGCGAACCCTTGTGACGGGCCTGGTGCTGACGGCTGCTGCCATCGCACAACCCGCTTTTGCAACGCCCGCTGACTCCATGATCAAGGCGGTAAAGTTCGATGACGTATCTGCCGTTAAAAAGCTGTTGTCACAGGGCGTGGACCCGAATCTGGTCGATGACACTGGCACGCCGCTGCTCGTGATCGCGACGAGGGAAAAGTCGGACAAGGTAGGCAAGCTGCTCGCCGACAACCCGAACATCGACCTTGAAAAGCTCGATTCTGCCGGTGAAAACGCGATGATGCTGGCCGCGCTCAACGACGACCTCAACTTCGTGAACATGCTGATCGCGAAGGACGCGGAGGTGAACAAGAAGGGCTGGACGCCGCTGCACTACGCCGCCACCAACGGTCATGACGACGTGGTCAGGGCGCTGCTCGACCATTCGGCCTACATCGACGCCGGTTCGCCCAACGGCACGACCCCGCTGATGATGGCGGCGCGCGGCGGCCATTTGTCTACGGTCAAGCTGTTGCTCGATGAAGGCGCCGATTTGCAGGTCAAGAACCAGATTGGCCTGACGGCGGTGGACTTCGCGACTCAGTATCACGAGAAAGATGTGGCGGAAGGGCTGACGGCACGCTTGGCATCGATGCAAAACCAGAACGCAGCGGGCGCATCCGCAGCACCGCAAAGCGGCGCAAACAGTGCAAAATGACGCTCGCACGAGGACCTGACTCGGGTTTGACCGACAACAGGTCCCGACCGTGCAAGACGACGAAAATACGAGGAGCAGCGGGCGTGATCCGGGAATGATGAGCCGAGGATGGCGCGTCCGGGTTCGTCCGCTGAATAAGACTGGTTAAGACTGGTTTGGCCAACAAGACAGGATGTTTTCACCTGCGCACCCAGGCTGGCCCGCAATCGCCAACATAAAGAAAGGACCATCATGCAGCGGGTTTTTGTCATGGCCAGTGTCCTCGCGTTTCCGCTCAGCGCGGTCGCGTTCACAGGCAACGATCTGAACATGCTTTGTACCAAGACTGACACGGCCTCACGTAGCGCATGCGCGGCTTATATAGAAGGCGCGGCGGACGGCATCTACAACACCATTGAAGCAATTGGTGGCACATCGGGACCGCAGATCGGCCAGTATTTCTGCCTGCCGGTCGACGTCAAGCCGCAGGAACTGACGGACGCAGTACGCAAATTCATCGCTGACAACCCCACGCGCGGCAACTTCAACGCGACAACCATGGTGTCGCTCGAGCTTGGCAAGGTTTTCCCCTGCAAGACTGAAAAGTAAGCCCCTCTTCAGGCGGCGAGGTTCGCCGCTGCCGCCCGCCCGTTCACCGGCTGGCGCGGCGCTTGCTGCAATGCAATAGAATAGTCACCTGATAGTCATCTCATCACGCGGGCTGGCCCGCCAAACCGGCCAGCCGCTGGTGCCGCTCTGCTGCATGCGAAGGCAGGCCGCAATAAAGCGCAATCCGGGTTTCGCGCAATATTCCGTCGTATCCGCGATATCACCTTCCAAGGCTGATCCCACGACGACGATGATCTCTTTCGACTCCTTCGAGCGAATCGCTTCTGCTCCCCTTAGTACACTTTTGGCCCGGCACGCTTGTCGTCGCGGCGCTGAGCGTGCTGTTTGCCATCGGCGTGCATCTCGTGGGCGCCAGGATACGGGCGCGTGGTCGTATCCATTGATGAGCGTGTTGTCGATGGCGGTCGGGAGCCGCGCAAATCCGGCGACGTGCGGTTCGACGTGATGCCATGAACGCGGCAT
>CALNPU010000109.1 GCA_940588625.1 uncultured Caballeronia sp. | reverse complement strand
ACTTTGATGCCGTCCGCCCGTTAGCGTCCGCCTCTTCGGCGTCACACACCTGGTAGTGGGGACGTTCATTCCATTTGATCATCGTTTACGCGTTTCTGGAGGAACACCATGGATACAACACCCGCCACGTTCGAACAGGACGTAATCGCCGCGTCCACACTTGCGCCGGTGCTCGTCGATTTCTGGGCGCCGTGGTGCGGTCCATGCAAGACGCTCGGCCCGATGCTCGAGCGGCTGGAAGCGGAAGGCGCCGGCAAGTGGAAACTGGTGAAAGTGAATATCGATGAAAATCCGGAACTGGCGCAGCACTTCCAGGCGCGCAACATTCCGCACGTGGTCGCGTTTGCGGACGGCCGTGCCGTCGACCAGTTCATCGGCGTGCTGCCGGAAGGCCAGTTGCGCGAGTTCATCGACAAACTGGTTCCGGACGGCGCGGAAGCCGAGCGACGTGCCGCGCACGCGGCCTACGCTGCCGGCGACACTGATCTGGCCATTGACCATATCAAGGCGACGCTGGCGCTTGATCCCGGTTATGACGACGCGCGGCTTGACCTGATCGAGTGGCTGCTCGCTGCGGGCCGCACGGACGAAGCACGCGACGAAGACAAGTTGCTGTCGCCGAAAACCATGCAGGGGATCGATGCCCGCTACAACGTGCTAAAAACGGAGCTGGATGCCGCTGAGCCCCCCGCAGACGCCCTGATCGATGCAGTGAACGCGAATCCAGATGATCTGGAAGCCCGTTTCGCGCTGGCCAACCGGCGGCTGATCACCGGCCGCGATTACAACGAACGGCGCGCTGGAGCATTTGTTCGTGATCGTGACGCGTGACCGCAAGTTCATGGACGACGTGGGCCGCAAAACCATGCTGTCGGTATTCAGTCTGGCCGCACATCAGCCCGAAGTAGTTTCGCAATGGCGCTGCAAATTGAGCGCGGCAATTAACTGACGCATTAAATAAATGCATGACGCCAAAATCTTTTAAATAGTTTGAACATATACTGGCGAGAAGACGTTTTAAAAAATGGGCGCTTTCAAGCGCCCATTTTTTAATCTTTTCAGTCACGCGCAATGTCAATGTTTAAGCGCGTTTCGCGATATCTCTTAAGACATAAGCAGCAGCGGCGAATCCGAAACTTGCCGTCACGCAGACACTTGATCCGAATTCCGCGCAGTTCAGTCCGACCGGTCCCGTAGCAGCGGGCGCTGTTTCTTCCGATCCAGCCTCCTCGCTGGCGTCGCGAGCAGGTGCTTCGGGGTAGATCAGCGGCTCGTCGGAATAGACCGCGCTCACCTTGAACTTCGCTTTCGGTCCACGCGGGAAACCGTGCAATTTGCGCAGTTGTCCGCGCACCTTCGAAAGCAACGGATCCTGGATCGTGAGCGCCAGATCGTCGATACGAATCCGCGTCGGATCGAGTTGCCCACGCTCCGCCTACGGTGATCAATGGTTGTTCGTGCGCAACACACCACGCAATTAGCGCCGTTTTCGTACGCACGCTGTCAATTGCATCGATCACGAAATCGAAACCGCCCGCCGCCCAGCACCGAATCGAAATTCGCGGGCTCGATAAAATCTTCGACCTGCCCCACGCGGCAGGCTGGATCGATCAGGTGGATGCGCTCGGCCATCGCGCTCACCTTGGCCTTGCCGTAGTTGCCGTCAAGCGCGTGCACCTGGCGGTTCGTATTGCTTTCGGCCACGTTGTCGAGGTCGATCAGCGTCAGGCGCCTGATCGCATTGCGCACCAGTGCTTCGACCGTCCACGAGCCCACACCGCCAATTCCGATCACGCCACATGCGCGCGTTCGAAGGCCGCGAGCCCGGCCGGACCGTACAGGCGTGCCACGCCGCCAAAGCGCAGGGCACGGTCGGCGGCTTCAATCTCCGGTGTAGCCGAGAGTTAAAATTCAAAGCGTCGGCAGAGGCAGGAAAAGCGGTCATGATGGACACGCGGAAGGTAAGCGAAACTCGCAAAAACAAGGGCTGGAGAACATCAGGACAGCGGCGAATGGCGCCGGTCAACACTGACTGACGCGCTATCTCGCAACGATAGAAGCGGAGATCAGCAGGAATTCGCTGAATTGCGTATTCTGCCTTATCGAAGATAAGACGTAAGAAATCAACGGCCAGTTTCTGAAAGAAAAATGAAAATAATTGCCGAGTTGAGCCAAATTTTGTCGCCCGGGATCATGATCTGAATCATTAAAGATCAAAGGGATATTGGCGGTAAAGCGCAGAATTTTACGACCTTGACTATACTATACTAATGGGATTGAAGCATTTGCATAAGAAAATGACGACCCTCGCTGATCTTCGAAAGAATTATTCCCTCGGATCGCTGGAAACATCCGACGTGGATCCGAACCCGATTCGACAATTCGAAACGTGGTTTGCGCAAGCGTTCGACGCACAATTACCCGAACCCAATACCATGACACTAGCGACCGTCGACGAGCGCGGGCACCCTTCGGCACGCATTGTGCTGATCAAGGGCGTAGACGACCGGGGCTTTGTTTTCTTCACGAATTACCTCAGTCGCAAAGGTCACGAACTCGCGAGCAACCCTGCCGCGAGTCTGCTGTTTTACTGGATTGAACTCGAACGCCAGGTGTGTATCGAGGGCTCCGTCGTCAAGACAAGTCCGGAAGAAAGCGATGCGTATTTCGCGTCGCGCCCGCTTGGATCGCGAATAGGCGCGTGGGCGTCGAAGCAGAGTGAAGCGATCAAAAGCCGCACGGTGCTTGAAGCCCGCGAACGCGAATTGATTGCGAAATACGGTGACAACCCGCCGCGTCCGCCACATTGGGGCGGCTACCGGCTCATTCCCGACACCATCGAATTCTGGCAGGGCCGTCCGTCACGGTTGCACGACCGTGTCGTCTATAAACGTGCTGCACACACGCTTGGCGGTATCGGCCAGCAATGGCAGATCGTCCGCTTATCGCCTTAGCCTTAGCAAGACTTCGACTTTCGCCGGGTTCCTCGTGGACCCGTATTGACTGGACCCCGCATTAAATCGCGTCTCGTTGCGGCGTGTCCGGGTGGCGAAGGGCAAGCGACAAAGGCATCGCGAACACAGTGCAAACGTGCAGTGCAATCAACCCGGTTTAGCTTTATTTTCATCTGAGCGCGGAGAACGAGCATGTTTTGGGAGAAAAAGCTGACGCAGTGGGTGCAGGACATTCGGGACCGGGCAAACCTGCCCGCCCGGTTGGTACTGTGGGATGGACAGCAACATGACTTCGGAAGTTTCGCGGCGCCGCAAGTCACGCTACATGTGAAGAGCGCAACCGCTCTGCCCTATCTACTCGAACCGAGTCTCGACAACCTCGGTGAAGCCTATGTGAAGGGCAAGATCGACATCGAAGGCAAGCTGTCGGACATCATCAATATTAGCTACGGGCTGGCTAAGAACACCGTCACGAGCGCGAGCAAGCTGGCGCACGTACGGCGCTACTTCAAGCATACGAAGGCGTTGGACAAGAAAGCCATTCAGTACCACTACGATGTATCGAACGAGTTCTACGAGCTGTGGCTCGACAAGAACATGGTCTACTCGTGCGCGTATTTCGAGAACGGCGATGAAGACCTCGTCACCGCGCAGATCAAGAAGATCGACCATATTCTCACGAAGATCCAGCTGCAACCGCGCCAGCGTCTGCTCGACATCGGCTGCGGCTGGGGGGCGCTCGTCTTGCGTGCCGCCCAGAAATTCGGCGCGAAATGCGTGGGCGTCACGCTCTCGCAGAACCAGTTCGATCTCGCCACGAAGGGCGTGAAAGACGCCGGACTGGAAGGTCAGATCGAAATCCGCCTGCAGGATTATCGCGATGTGCAAGGCCAGTTCGACCGGATCACGAGTGTCGGCATGTTCGAGCACGTCGGCCGCAAGAACCTGCCCGGTTACTTCGCCAAGGTGCGCGAACTGCTGGTCGACAACGGCATTGCCATGAACCACGGCATTACGTCGACCGACTTCAACAGCGGCGAAACGGCGCTTGGCGGCGGCGAGTTCATCGACCGGTATGTGTTCCCGGACGGCGAGTTGCCGCATATCGGGCTCACACTCGAAGCGCTGCAGGAAGGCGGCCTGGAAGCCGTCGACGTGGAAAGCCTGCGCCGTCACTACGCGCGTACGCTCGACATCTGGGCGGAAAATTTCGAGACGAAGTCGGAGCAGGCGAAGAAGCTTGTCGACGATGAAAAATTCCGCATCTGGCGCGTGTATCTTGCAGGTTGTGCGTACGCATTCGAAAACGACGATGTGTCGATTTACCAGATTGTGTGCCGCAAGGCCGGGCGCAGCGCGAAAACGCTGCCGTGGTCGCGCCGGTATATCTACGACAAACCGCTCTGAATTCCACGCCTGACTCCCCCGCTTCCCACGAACCCGTATCTGGTGATGAACCGGATGCGGGCGTGGAGCCGCATGCGCAATCCAGGTCGATCTGTTCGGGACGGTGGAAGAAGAGCCAGAAACGGTAAATATAGCAAAGGGCCGGCGGCCCCCCGTCTCACTAAACACGAAATCACGCGGCGGCGTCTTGCCTGCCCTCGCCGCGCCCGACCACCACGAGCTCGTTCAACGCCTTCCCGACACCGTTCATATCGGCCCCTCCACATGGTCGTTTCCCGGCTGGCGCGATATCGTCTACGGTGACGAATACTCGTCCGCGAAGCTTTCCCGCGATGGCCTCAACGCGCTCGGCGCGCATCCGTTGCTGCGTTGCGTATCGATAGACCGTTCGTTCTACGAGCCGTTGCCGGTGGCTGACTATGCGCGCTATGCGAACCAGGTGCCCGCCCATTTCCGCTTCATCGTGAAAGCGCCGGCTTTCGTCACCGACGCCACCGTCCGCGGCCACAAAGGCGCACCCGCCGGCGATAACCCCGCTTTCCTGAACGCGCGCATCACCATCGACGAATTCGTGCAGTCGTGCATCACCGGCCTTGGCGAAAAAGCCGGCGCGCTCATGTTCCAGATTCTACCGTTGCCGGACGCGCTGATCGTCGATTCAACCGCCTTCCTCGAGCGGCTCTCCGCATTTCTCAACGCGTTGCCGCCACTGCCCGGTGAAAGCTGCTACACGGTGGAGTTGCGCGACGCCATCATGCTGACGCCGCGTTTCATCCGCGTGTTGCGTGACGCGAAGGTGCGGTATTGCGTCGGCATTCATGTGCGTATGCCCGATCCCCGGCGCCAGGCGAAGGCGCTTGCGCTGCTGGACAAAGGCGGACTTGGGCCGCTGATCGTGCGCTGGAGTCTGCACGGCGGCTTTAAATACGAGCAGGCGAAAGCGAAGTACGAGCCGTTCGACAAACTCGTCGATGAAGACTCGGACACGCACGAAGCGCTCGCCGAACTCGCGCTACGCTACGCGCTAGCAGGGCAGCCGGTGGTGATCGCGGTGAACAACAAGGCAGAAGGGTCGGCACCGCTGACCTGTTTCAAGATCGCACGAGACATGGCGGCCGGGCTGCCGCAGAAATAAGCCGTCGGAATAAAAAACGGGCTTCGATTTCGCGAAGCCCGCCTTGCCTTATCTGCCATTGAAACCGGGCCATTCAAACGCTCAGCGTTTCAGCCTATGCGCGAACTTCTGCCTGAACTTCGCCACCTTCGGCGCAACCACGAACGCGCAGTATCCCTGATTCGGATGCTGCTCGAAGTAGTTCTGGTGATAGTCCTCGGCCGGAAAATAATTGCCGTTCAGCGGCGTGACTTTGGTGACGATCTTGCCGTCGAAGATTCCTTCTTTCTGCAATTCATCGATCACTTCCAGCGCGATCTTTCGTTGTTCGTCGGAGTACGTGAAGATGGACGAGCGGTACTGCGTACCAACATCATTGCCTTGCCGGTTGAGTTGGGTCGGATCGTGGGTCGCAAAGAAAATCTCAAGCACGTCCCTATACCCGATTACCGCAGAATCGAATTCCACTTTGATGACTTCGGCGTGACCGGTCGTGCCGTCGCAGACCTGTTCGTATGAAGGGTTCTTGACCTGGCCGCCGGCATAACCCGATTTCACCGACAGCACGCCTTCGACGCCTAAAAAAACCGCTTCGGTACACCAAAAACAACCGCCGCCAATGGTGGCGGTTTCGCGCTTTGCCTGCTCGTCATGTTGCGTCATGCTGGCTTCTGGTTCGTGTTCCGCGAGAAATACCAAATGCGCGCGGACACCTGTGAATCAACCCTTCCAGCTTACTGGTTTTCGGTTGTCCGCGTGCCAGTACGGCCTTTAGCACCGCGGCGAACAGGCCGATTCCGATAGAATCTTCATAATTGCCAATCCTCCAATGACTTCGAAAACTTCATCCGGCTTATTGTATTGTTCAGCTATTGTTTGCCGCCTGGATTTCGCCGATACCGTCGAACCTGAACCCATCCCGATGAAACGCGCTAATCCACCGAATTTCGACGCTACCGCTTTCCGCGACGCCCTCAGCCAGTTTGCCACCGGCGTCACCGTCATCACCACGCGCGCCGAGTCCGGCCAGTTGATCGGCATTACCGCTAGTTCGTTCAACTCCGTTTCACTCGATCCGCCACTCGTGTTGTGGAGCCTCGCGACCAAATCCGCGTCTATGCCGGTATTCCAGGCCAATAGCCACTACGTGGTCAACGTGCTCGCAGCCACTCAAGTCGATCTGTGCAAACGCTTTGCGACGGTCAAGGGTGACCGCTTCGCCGGCGTGTCACATGCTGCGGGAAACACCGGCATGCCCGTCCTGGATGGCGCCCTGGCGTGGTTCGAATGCCACAACCGCAGCCGCTATCAGGAAGGCGATCACGTGATCTTCGTGGGTCAGGTGGAACGATGTGGTGTACACGAGAATGCAGCGGAAATTGCCCCGCTGGTGTTTCAGGAGGGGCAGTTTTATACGCTTGGGTCGCTGTGACGTTCGACTTGCCACAGCTCGGTTAAGCTGCTCGTTTAGCCGGTTCTTTCGATCAGGGCAACCGGCACGCCGGCTTCATCTTTCATGGTCTGAAGCACAATGTTCGAGCGGATGTCGATCACACCCGGCGCCTTGTACAGCTTGCTCAGGATGAAGTCCGAGTAGTGCTTAAGATTATGTGCAAGCACGCGCATGACGTAATGGGTGTCGCCGGTCACGACAAATGCACCCACCACTTCCGGCCATTCCCGAACAGTGGCCGCGAATTTCTCGTGCCAGTTTTCCTGGTCATTGCGCATGGAAACATGGACGAACGCCTCCAGTTCCACACCCAGCCGTTCCCGATCGAGACACGCGCGATAGCTCGCTATTACCCCTTCTTCCTCGAGCAGCCGCATACGGCGCAGACACGCCGACGGCGAAAGCAAAATCCGCTCAGCCAGATCGAGGTTACTGATACGTCCATCTTCTTGCAACACCGACAAAATACGGCAATCCGTTGCGTCCAGCGAGAACCCGGTCATTTTTTAGTCTCCCTGCGACTGTTTCATCGAATTATGTTCTAAGAACCATGCTTTGGGATGTTATTTATAAATCACGTTTTCATCGTTTTCGACCCGATTTAGTCATCAAGCGGCCCTATTCTGGCTTAATCGGCTTTACTTCACGCCAGTCGCGCGGCCAGCGTGCGTAGCTTGGGCGCAACGATATTGCGGAAATACGCCTCGTCCATCGACGATGCCGGCCCGCTGCTGCTCAGCACCAGCCATCGCCCATTGCGGATATCGCGTAAAGGTGCTGCGATCGCGTTCACGTCGGCATGCCAGTCGCGAAACGAATAACAGCAGCCATCGCGCGCGTAGTCGTTGATCGCCTCCTGCGCCGCCTTCACCAGCCGCACGCCGTCTTCGCCATTTTTCACCGCTGCCGCGCCGAGCTCTTCGAGCAAGGCCGCGCGCTGATCCGGTTCCTGTACCGCCAGATACGCGCGGCCCATTGAGCTGGTCAGCATGGACAGCCGTGAGCCGGGAGCGAGACCGAGCGTCAGCGCGGTCTCGCTACGGATGGTTTCCAGATAGATCATGTCGAGACCGTCGCGGCATCCCAACGACACCGCTGCGCCAATTTCCCGCGCCAGCACCCGCATGTACGGGCACGCGAGTTCGAGTGCATCGGCGCCGGCCAGCAGCGCGAATCCCAGCGACAACACGCCCGTGTCGAGCGCGTATTTGCCTGCCGGTTCGTCAAAACGAAGATAGCCGAGCGTGGTCAGCGTGTACGCAAGCCGGTTGACGGTGGCTTTGGGCAGGCCGGTTCTATCGACGAAATCACGATTGCCCAGCAAGGTCTCGCCCGGACGAAACGCGCGCAGCATCTCGAGGCCGCGGGCGAGCGCGACGACAAACTTGCGTTCATCGATTCCTTCTGAAGGATCGGATGGTTTCGAGGACGGCTTCGACAACTCGGAATTCCGAATGGGGGTTATTGGCATCGGATGTTAGACTCCGTTCTGATTTACAAAACACTGTTCCGCTTAGCGGAACTTCAGTCAAGTCCGAAAATCAGGAATAGAGGAAACAGGAGAAACAACATGGCCGATAACGCCCGCTTCAGTTGGGAAGATCCGTTGCTGCTTGACCAGTAACTCAGTGACGAAGAACGCATGATCCGCGACGCTGCGCACGCTTACGCGCAGGACAAACTGCAGCTGCGTGTGCTCGACGCGTTCCGCAACGAACACACGGACGTGGCGATCTTCCGTGAGATGGGTGAACTCGGCCTGCTTGGCCCGACCATTCCCGAGCAATACGGCGGCCCCAGTCTCAACTACGTCAGCTATGGCCTAATCGCACGCGAAGTTGAACGTGTGGATTCAGGTTACCGGTCGATGATGTCCGTGCAGTCGTCGCTCGTCATGGTGCCGATCAACGCATTCGGCACCGAAGCGCAGAAGCAAAAATATCTGCCGAAGCTGGCGACCAGCGAGTGGATCGGCTGCTTCTGGCTCACCGAACCGAACGCCCGATCAGACCCCGCCAGCATGACAACGCGCGCCAAGAAGGTGGACGGCGGATTTTCGATCTCCGGCCAGAAGATGTGGATATCGAATTCGCTGATCGCCGCGATGTGTTTGTCTTGTGGGCGAAGCTGGAAGAGGATGGCCACGATCTGATTCGCGGTTTTATCCTGGAAAAAGGCTGGAAGGGCTTGAGTGCGTCGGCCATTCACGGGAAGGTCGGCTTGCGGGCATCGATTACCGGCGAGATCGTGATGGATGAAGTTTTCGTGCCGGAAGAAAACCTGATGCCGAACGTGAGCGGCCTCAAAGGCCCGTTCACCTGCCTGAATTCGGCACGCTACGGGATCGCGTGGGGTGCGCTCGGTGCAGCCGAAGCGTGCTATCTATGGTACGGCAATACACGCTGGATCGTAAGCAGTTCGGCCGTCCGCTCGCGGCCAACCAGTTGATTCAAAAGAAACTCGCCGACATGCAGACGGGAATCACCCTCGGTCTGCAAGGCGTGCTGCGTCTGGGCCGCATGAAGGACGAAGGTACGGCGGCGGTCGAAATCACCTCGATCATGAAACGCAATTCGTGCGGCAAGCCGCTGGATATCGCGCGCCAGGCGCGTGACATGCTCGGCGGCAATGGTATTTCAGACGAATTTGGCGTCGCGCGGCGGCACTTGGTAAATCTGGAAGTGGTGAACACATACGAAGGCACGCACGACATCCACGCGCTGATCCTCGGGCGCGCCCAGACGGGGATTCAGGCGTTTTTCTAAGTTGAGTTCTTGCCGGGTTGCTTTTTTGCTTGCTCTTGGTTCGGCAAGCGCTTACTTGCTCGGCTGAGGCGTCAGGCGCAGGTACAGGCGCACAGCCTTGTAGCCCTTCGGGAATTTGCGCTTGATCTCCTCCGGGTCTTGCAGCGACGGCACGATGATCACGTCGTCCCCCTGCTTCCAGTTGCCTGGCGTCGCGACCTGATGGCTGTCGGTGAGTTGCAGCGAATCGATCACGCGCAGGACTTCATCGAAGTTTCGACCTGTGCTCGCCGGATACGTGATGGTCAGGCGAACCTTCTTTTGCGGATCGATGACAAAAAGCGAGCGCACCGTCTGCGTCAAATTTGCGGTCGGGTGAATCATGTTATAGAGCTCGGACACTTTCCGGTCACCGTCGGCCAGAATCGGGAAACCGACATTCGCCGCCTGCGTCTCATTGATGTCCTTGATCCACTCCTTGTGCGACTCCACGGTATCGACCGACAACGCGATCACCTTCACGTTGCGTTTCTCGAACTCGCCCGCCAGCTTCGCGGTCAGACCGAGCTCTGTGGTGCAGACCGGCGTGAAATCCGCTGGGTGTGAAAACAGCACGCCCCAGCTGTTGCCAAGCCACTCGTGGAACTTGATACGGCCCACACTGGAATCCTGTTCGAAATCGGGCGCCGTGTCGCCTAGACGCAAACTCATGATGTGTCTCCTCGAAGTGATGCACCGGATTATTCGTCACACGGTGCAGGTCTGGTACAGGTTGGATGCAGGTATCCGGATCTTGCCCGGGGTTCGGATTGGAGGGGCCGTTCAGGGTCATCCCGACACGACGGCCCAGCAAAAATTGAAGCATAAGGGACTAGACCTGCACAACGAACGAACATTCCGTCACATCGTCATGCATTTTTGTAATTTTTCGGTCTCGGCGAAAACTTTCGCGGACGGGAATATCGTCCGCTCGATGCAACCATTACGCACCCTGTGCATCGAAATAGTTGGGCTTTACGTGCGTGCGCGACGGCCTCTTTGACTGTCCTCATGACGAGCTTTGTGTCAGCAGGAACAGAAACTGCAAGCTTTGATCTCGGGGCCGGATGGACGTCAATTAGCGACCGCTTCTTTGGTACGATTAGCGTAGCCTCACTCGTGTGGAGCCATCAATGTCAGAAATTAATAAGGAGCGATTCATGTCGGATATCAAAACCGTTCTCGCAGACGCCGAAGACCTGTTGAAACAGGCCGCAAGCGCCACGGGCGAGTGTGCATCCGAGTTGCGCGAGACCGCTTTGAGCCGCTTGAAGCAAGCGAAGGAGAAGGCTGCCGACGCACAAGTCGTGGTGATCGAGAAAGGCAAGAAAGCCGCGCGTGCGACCGACGACTTCGTACACGAACGCCCATGGACATCAATTGGGATTGCTGCAGGCTTAGGCGTTGTTGTCGGTTTGTTGATCAACCACCGTTAATCCTCGTCGATTCCAGGCATCGGGTTCGGCCGCGGTTTTGCCACGCTTTGCTGAGTTTGGCGGGCGATTCGGCTAGCCAACCCGGAATTCGACCGGTGAAAACCGCAACCGCCTGGAACCGCCGGGGTTTTGCCAATCAGCGGTCAGGGTAATAGACCGGCCGGGGAGGCTACAGGACCCGGCCGGAAATCTTCGCGCCAAAAATAACGCGCTCCTCGCGCTCAAGCCATGACGACAGACAGGCAATCTCAGCACGATAAGCAAGGGCCGTTACGCCGCATTGTCAGTTCCGTGTTCGCCATTTTCGAAACGCGTCTGGAACTAATCGGTATAGAACTCACTGAGGAAAAGGAGAGGCTGATCGGCGTGCTCTTCCTCGGCCTTGCCGCCATGATGCTCACCATGATGGCGCTCATTACGCTCACGGTGCTGATCGTGATCGCGTTCTGGGATACGTACCGGTGGCAATCGCTTGCTGCGATCACGGTCGCGTACGCACTGGTTGCCGTGTTTTGCGCCGTTCGCGCGCGCACCGGTCTGATCAATGCGCCTAACGTGTTCGACAGCACGATTGCCGAGTTCAAGAAGGACCGCGACACGTCACGTTCAAGTGATACCTGATCAGCACTGCGGGCTCACCTCATGGCGATGCCCGGGCAATACGACCACACCGTATTCATCGACGACTATTCAAGAGCTCGCCACGCCATGAGTCACTACGACGACACCTTCAAAGCTCAGAAGCGAGCGACCGCGCATAAGCTGAGCACGCCCCACATGCGCGCATTGCGCAAGGAACTGCTGATCGCGCGGGCGGACGTCGAGCGCATGGAACTCGCGCAGGCCAGTGCCGATCTGCGCTACAAGGTCTCACATTTCAGTGTCCTTAATCTGCTGATGCCGAGGCGCCGCAAGCGTGGCCGGGCAGCAGAAGGCAGCGGGTTCCTGAGCCGGTTGAGTGGACTGAGCGGACTGTTCGATGGCGGCAGTGGCCTGGCCCTGTTGCTTAAGCAATATCCCGTTGTGAGTTCGCTCGCTTCGCTGGTGCTCGCGAAACCCATACTCAAGTGGGGCGGTCTAGGCCTGCTGGGCTGGGAGGCGTATCGGGTGTGGCAACAGATGAAGTCGAGTCCAGACGAACCTTTGTCGCCCGACGTTGCTGTCGATCCTGACGCCTGAGCAGATAGTTCTTCGCGTTTGTTCCGTTTCTTCAATCTGCTCATTTTCCACTCCAGCACGCCGCCACTTTGGGCGACGTGAGTTTTTCTACCAACCGGTTTGACCTGACTCCGGTTGCGTCCAGCGAATAGATTCCGCAAGCGTCACCGGCGTCGACCGGCTCCGCTTTGAAGTACCCGCCGTTCTGCTCCGACTCGCCGAGCATGCGCAACACGTAGACCGCCGTGCCCAACCCGGGCGCCTGGTCGAAGCCGAGCGGCAGCCTGGTAGCAGCGTCATTACTCGAAACCGTTCGCGCGCTCTCCACATATTAACTAACTGGGCGGCACGATAAAGCGCGGTCACCGCATTCAGCCGATGCCCTCTTGCCACCTGTTCCCGATAAACCGGCATGGCGAATGTCGCAATGATCGCAGCCACGCCGAGCGTGATCATCAGCTCGAGCAGCGTGAAGCCTCTGTGTACCGTGGTCATTGTGGTCATGGCGAATCCTGTTGAAACGGCCATGCGACAATGCGTCGCCAGTGCCGCACAACGTCGCTTTCACCCATTTCAATCTCCTGCTGTAACCACGATTCGTTGCCGGCTATCCTGCCGAAACCGCGTGCGGTAATCAAAAAAGCGCTGGCTTGATCGGCAGTCCGCGCGGGCCACGCTTCGATCAGACATTGACGGCCGTATCCCGTACGGCCAGGATGCGAACGGCGTCACGGCACTCGCCGATGCACCCTCGAACGAAGCCTTCAGCCGCCCCATTTATTCGGTTCTGCGGCGAGCAGACCGGAGGGACTTCTCGGCTCGGCTACGGTTTCGAGCGCGATACCGGCACAGCGGATCAACGCGCTGTCGGCGCTGTGAAACGTCTGCACGCGTTCACCTAGACTGGTGGTGGTCCGAGCGCTGACAAGCGCCGCCTCGAGCCATGCAGCGGCGGTGACCAGCAGCATTGACGACATCAGCAGGACTATAGGTAAAGCGATGCCGCGT
Organism: uncultured Caballeronia sp.; assembly: GCA_940588625.1. Classification (GTDB taxonomy): domain Bacteria; phylum Pseudomonadota; class Gammaproteobacteria; order Burkholderiales; family Burkholderiaceae; genus Caballeronia. Next base: position 247 of record CALNPU010000109.1, on the reverse strand, counting down.
GAGCCTCGATGTGAGTGGATATGTTTTTTCATGACGACTCCGCGCCCGCCGCGTTTGACGTGTTCGTTGTATTTGTCACATTCCGCAGCGCGATGCGGCGCCGGAAAACTTGCCGGACGCGTCCCAGACTGTGTCAAAACGCGTGGACATAGGAATAACGAAATCGGTCGCATCGGAGGTTGCAGGTTTTCGATTGCGGCAAGCCGGACGCAACATGGCCGAACAGATTGCGAAGGTTCGACGACCC
>CALNPU010000108.1 GCA_940588625.1 uncultured Caballeronia sp. | reverse complement strand
CCCAACTGTCCACGTGGACAGGTAGCATCGGAAAATCACTCGTTCATTGCTAGGGCATCCTTCAAGAACCGCATACGTTCAAGTAACGATAGTGTTCACGGCTGGCCTCCAGCCGCTTGAAATCGATATCCACGCCTAGCAGCGTTTCTTGCGCACGGGCCGCAGCAACAATTTCACCGCAGGGGTTGACCAACGCGGATTCGCTGGGGAAAGTGAGGTTGTCGTCACCTGTGCCGCAGCGGTTCACCATGAGCGCGAACATCTGGTTCTCCATTGCGCGGCGGTAATGGCTCGCTGATGCACCGGGCCGAACGGATCCATGTTGTCGTTGGTGACGATCAGCAGTTCGACCGTGAGGCCGTTCCACAAGCAGGTTTCGAAGCAGTCGCCCGGCGTGAATACACCCACGTTCGACGCCCACAGGTGCGTCTTCCTGTAACGCAGCGCAATCTTGCCTTTGTCATCAACCAATACGGTCGTGTTGTAGAATCGCGCGCCTTCGTGTTCGGCTAGCCCCACCGCAACGGATACTCCGGCGCGCCGTGCGGCGTCGCGCACAGCGGTTAGTGCAGGGCCATTGATCGGCTGCGCGACGTCCGAGATGTTTTCGCGCGTCGGGAAACCGGACAGCGTTGCTTCGGGGAACAGCTTCGCTCCCCCGGCAACATCAGCGTGGCCGATTGTTTCGATGACCTTGCGTGTGTTGTGCCCGACGTCGCCATCGACCAGCGCGACTTGTGCGAGTTCTGCCTACATTAAATCTGTCTTCTTCCAGATACCTTTCAAGGGCAAATTCGGACGCCCAAGTTTTCGTCCGGACTATTATTGAAGCGTTATTTTTGTCCAGGAATTACCCACCAGGGTTACCCTTGCCGGAGGAGACGATGGAGTTTCAATGGCATGATCTCGCGTTTCATCGAGAGATCGGTTCAGCCATCGACGCACTGGACAGGCCGCATTTCTGGGCCCGCCTCACGCAGGTGCTCGAGTGACATATCAGCTTCGACAGTTGGGTCGCGCTGCGTTTTGCCCACAATGGACCGCCGCTGGTCCGCGCTGAACAGGCGTTGCCTGACGGCAAGACCGACCTGTTGTTTCAGGACTATCTGGCAGCGTTTGAGCAGCGTGTCTCGGGTTTCTACACGCTTGCCGATGTCGCACCTGACAACATCAAGATGACCGAGTACTACCAGCGCTACTTTAGGAAAAACATTGTCGGCGACGAAGTGCACTTCAATGTCGTGATCGACGCCAACCACACCATGGGATTTTCACTCGGCAATATGCGCCGTTACGACGAGCGCGAAGTGGCGTTGCTGACGTTGTTCTCGCCGTGGGTTCTTGCATTGGCGCAGCAGCGCTTGCGATATGAAAATTTCGGCGTGGCGGCAGGGGCGGCCGAGACTGCGGAGGGTGGACAGCATGATCCGCCTGCGCGGTTCGGTGTGCTCACTGAAAAAAGCGGGCGCGGTGCATTGACAGCGCGTGAGATTGAAGTCGCCATGTTGTCGGACCATTTCGTTCGAGACGGTCCGCGCGCACAAGAAACATATTTATTCGAAGCTCGGCATTGGCTCGCAATCGGAGTTGTTTGCGCTGTTCTACGAACCGGGTTCGCACCCGTTTGCCGACGGTTTGGAAGGCGATGTGACGACGCCTGCGGGGCATCGGTAATCTCCGCTCGCACCGGCGGGACCAGCGGTCCGCCGGTGCGAGCGAAAACCTTAGTGATGGTAGCGTTACTCCTGCGTGCGCCTGCCGTATCCATACGAAGCCGCCCTGATATCTTAAACGTGGATATAACTCTTTTCATGCAGATCGCCCAGTATCCTGCCGAAGCCTTCATAAACGGTCGCGATATAGCGCGCCTTCTCATCCTTCGTATTCGTTTCGTCGGTGATCTCGATGTCGAAATAGAAGCTTGATTTGTGCTGCTCGCTTAACAGCCGGCCACCGATCACCCAGTTATCCGGATCAATGAACTGAATGGCGATAGCCATCATCACCTCACGCTTCTTGCCCAGGATGCCAGAGGTCAGTTCAAGCAACATGTCCGATATGGCCACAACTGCTTCGGGCGATTTCTTGATACTTACATTCACGTTTAAAATCGGCATTTTTCATATCCAATTAGTTCGCTATACAACTATTTAGAAAAAAATTAGTCGAGGCTCGACCGTGCATCTTTCACGCTTGAGACCGTGGTTGCAAAGCGTTCCTCACCCAGCTCAGCCTTCAAACGTTTGGTGACCGCGGCACTTGCAGCGTTCAACGAGTCCTTGATTCGTAACGCCTCCCCAGTGGGATGAATCGCGGTCTCACGTCCGTCGGATGTGGTAAGCCGGCGTTCGATAAACATCAACTTTTGCAAACCGTCCAGCGTTCGCGTTGCAGTGGATCGTGAAATGGCGAGTTCAGAGGCCAACTCGCTTTGCACGATGCCAGGCTTCGCTAGCACCGCGCGCAGCATGAATCCTTGCGGCGGAGTCAGGCCAAATGCCTTGTACGCGGTCGCCCACTCGCGCTCGAGACTTCGCGCAAGTGCCGTTGTGTTGAAGTAAATGCAGTGATCGAACATGGATACACTGTAGGAGAAAGTAATTCGCTATGCAACTAGTTTCTGATCTCCCAATATACAGGATGTAAGCTAATCGACAGATTTTCGTGCCTCGCGACACCTCACTAATTCTTACCAGATATTTCACGGAACTTTCTTGAAGCGTATTCAAGACTAGTGTCCGCGATGCAACGAAAACGTTTGCGCGTACCCCGGACAAGCGGAGACATCATGAGACGAACCGCGATATTGGCACTGGCAACGCTGGCGCTCGCCGCCTGCGGACCAGACGATCAGGCGAGCGTCAGTGCTACCCAAGCTTCTGCTAATACATCGTTGCCAGCCAGCGCCGTCGAGCGGCTGGTGCTGGCTGCACCCACTGACGGCGCGGCCGCGAGCAGTCCCGTCGCGGCCGCGCAGGCCAGCCTCGCGGCGGATGCGCAGCAGGTCACACCCGTCCTTCACTCAGCGCCTGATGCTTCCGAGTGACGCCGCGGGCAACGCTGAGAAGCAACGTTCTCCAGTGAATCAGATCCCCATCCTGATCGAGTTCTTCGACCGGGACGGCATTGCCGCATCTATCATGACGCCACGAGGCGAATCAAAATGACATTGAATAGCCGCCGCCGTTTCCTGCAGACTGTTACTACTTCAGCCGGCGCCGCCGCTGCGCTGACGGTGTTCCCTGAATCGACTCGTAAAGCGCTCGCCATCCCCGCGTCGCGACGCACCGGATCGATCAACGACATTGAACACATTGTCGTGTTCATGCAGGAGAACCGTTTCTTCGATCACTACTTCGGCCACATGCGGGGCGTACGCGGATACAACGACCGCTTCCCGATCCCGCTGCCCAGCGGCCAGCCGGTATGGTTCCAGCCGTCGAAGGAAGATGCGACGAAACCGGTGCTGCCGTTCCATCTGAATACGTAGACCACCAGCGCGCAGTATGTAGGCGACCTGGATCACTCGTGGTACCCGAAGCACTACGCGATCAACAATGGCCGTTACGAACAGTGGCCTGCGTACAAGACGGACATGACGATGGGTTATTACCTGCGCCGCGACATTCCGTTTCACTACGCGCTCGCCGATGCCTTCACCGTCTGCGATGCCTACTTCTGCTCGCTGCCCGGCCCGACGCATCCGAACCGCGTGTACCTCATGACGGGGATGGTCGATCCGACCGGCACGCAAGGCGGCCCGCTGCTCGACAACAACGACTATGTGGACGGCGACGGTCCGCCGCAATATCAGTTGCTCTCGTGGACCACCTATCTGGAACGTCTGGAAGCTGCCGGTATTTCATGGCAGATTTATCAGCAAGGGCTGACCGGCGCAGACCCGCTGAACGGCAACTACGGCACCAACATCCTGCAGAATTTCGCGAACTTCATCAATGCGCCGCAAGGCTCTTCACTGCAGTTGCGCGCGAACTCAGTGCGCACGATCAACGACCTGAAGGTTGACGTGCTGGCGAACAACTTGCCGCAGGTATCGTGGTTGTGTCTGCCCGCGGCGTACTCGGAGCATCCGAAATACACGCCAGCTTACGGGGCGGAATACACGTCGCAGATCCTCGATGCGCTGACGTCCAACCCCGAGGTCTGGAGCAAGACGGTGCTGTTCATCATGTACGACGAGAACGGCGGTTTCTTCGATCACCTCGTGCCGCCGCAGCCGCCCATGTCGCGGGCGCAAGGCTTGCCGACGGCGAATTCCATACGGTCGTCAATCCGGGACGGGGCGGCAGCTATACCGCCGACGGTCTGCCGTACGGCCTCGGCCCGCGCGTGCCCATGACGGTTGTTTCACCGTGGACCAAGGGTGATTTCGTTTGCTCGCAAGTGTTCAACCACACGTCGGTGATTCGTTTTATCGAAACGCGCTTTGGGGTGACGGAGCCGAACATTACGCCGTGGCGTCGCGCGGTATGCGGCGACCTGACCACGGCCTTCGATTTCCGCACGCCCGATGCACAGATGCCGATGCTGCCCGATACCAGCAACTAAAAGACGATCGCGGACAATCAATGCGCCACGCAACCGGCGCCGACGGTGCAGGCCGTGCCCGGCCCGATTATTCCGCAGGCACCCGGCACGCGCTTCGCTCGTGCGCTGCCCTATGAGTTGTATGTGCAAAGCAGTCTTGACAGGAGCAACAAGCAACTGACGCTTCATTTCACCAACACCGGCTCGCAGGGCGTGCATTTCTATGTCTATTCCTCAAACCGTACCGACGGTCCGTGGGGCTATACGGTTGAAGCGGGCAAGACGTTGCGTGACAGCTTCGACCTCAACGTGACGGCGGGCATCTATGCGTTCACGGTCTATGGTCCGAACGGATTCGTGCGCGAGTTTGCCGGTACGTTGACGCCGCCGGGTAGCGGCAGTGTGTCGAACCTGCCGGCTGTCCCCGAAGTGGCGGCGCAATACTATGTCGCGACTATGTCGCGAACGGCAATGTGGTTCTGACATTCACGAACCGGGGTCGCGGCATTGCGCGCTTGTCTGTGGTCGATAACGCCTACGGTACACAGCTGCGTCCGGTGTTGGTGCCGGCGCTGGGGTCCATGCAAGAGCCGTGGATTCTGGGTGCGAGCCATCACTGGTACGACCTGAGCGTCTCCAGCAATGACGACCCCACGTTCTTGCACCGTCTTTGCCGGCCACGTTGAAAATGGCCGACCCAGCATCAGCGATTCGGCCGTGCTCGCGCCAGTGACGGTGCTGGCTTAAGGTAGCAGCAGACAGGCTCCGCAGATGAGCCATCGCGAACCCGGTACGTGTTTTTCACACGTCCGGGTTCGCTTCGCTTGGGCGATTTGCTGTTCTTCAAACCGCGCGGCGAGACATTGCGTAGCCGTTCAGCGTAATGGTTTCGGGAGCCATCCCCTGGCTTGTGTGATCGCCTTCGTGAAGAAGGTCTTGGCGGCAGCGGCAGCGCGCCTGGCACCGAGCCTGAAATCGACCGACTTTCCTGCTCCATCAACCGCACAGTAAAGATAGGCCATGCGTGCGGTCAATCGTCTCCTTTCGCACGCTGCCACTGATCCCTGGAATGACTCCCGGTCGACAGTAGAGATTCCCGGCCCAAAAAGAAACATGTTGCATCATATTTTTTACCGTGATCTTATTGGATCGGATCGCGGCAAACGAGGCACGCAGCCTGGCGATTTGTTCGAAGCCCATACACAGGTGTGGATCAGGAGCCCTTCGATGAACATGGAGTCGATGAAAAGCCAGACTGGCCGCGAAGGCGCGATCGCCATGAGCGACGCCAAACGCCGGACTCGTGGCGATCTCGCGGCGTGTTACCGGCTGGTTGCGTATTTCGGCATGGACGACGGCATCTATACGCATATTTAAGCGCGTGTTCCAGGCGAGCACAACGCGTTTCTGATCAACCCATACGGCGTGCTGTTCAACGAAATCACCGCATCGTCGCTGGTGAAAGTCGGTTTCGACGGCTTGCCGCTCAGTCCTATCGACCACGACGTCAATCCAGCTGGTTTCACCATCCACAGAGCGATTCATCTGGCGTGCCCGGATGCCGTGTGTGTGCTGCACACGCATACGGTAGCCGGTGTTGCAGTTGCCTCGCTGGATGCTGGCCTGCAACCGGTCAATCAATGGGCGCTGCAATTCCACAATCGCGTGGCTTATCACGAGTACGAGGGCATCGCGCTCGATCTTGATGAACGCGGGCGGCTGATCGCCGACCTGGGCAAGTACAAGGTGATGATCCTGCGCAACCATGGCGGCTTGCTGACCGTGGGTGCGAAGATTGCCGAGGCGTTCATCCTGATGATGAACCTTGATCGCGCGTGTGCCGTGTCCAGGTCGCCATCCAGTCGACCGGACAGCCCGTGCGCGTCGTCAGCTAAGCCGTCTGCGAAAAGACCGCGCGGCAATATGTGAGCGGCGATTCGAACCGCTTGCCCGGCGTCGCCGATCCGAACGCGCGTGAGTGGCGCGCACTGCTTCGGCGCCTGGCGCCTCCCTCATCCGTGCCGGTCTTATCGGGATTGACTCGCCGATACGTACGGTACTGCTTCGAACGCATCTTCTACAGGCCTACAGCCATGAATCGACGCGAGTTTCTATTAGCCGGCGCTGCCATCGCCACTTGGTTGGGACCAGGAATGCAGGTCTCCTCATGGGCTGCAGCAGCCGCTGAACATTGCCGTGCAGCCTGAGCCGTCGGGACTGGTGATCGGTCTGGTACAGAATGGACCGACGCAACTGATTTCAGGGAACATCTACGAAGGCTTGTTGCGCTACGACGAAAAACTCGAGCCGATACCCAATCTCGCGACGTCCTGGACGGTCAGCCCGAATTCGACCGTGTACACGTTCACCCTGAAGAAGGGCGTGTTGTGGCATGACGGCAAATCGTTCACGGCAAACGACGTTGTCTTCAGCGTCGACAAATTCTTTTGCAAGACGCATGCGCGGTTGCGTGCATCGCTGCAATACGTTTCCAGCATCAAGGCGCTCGACGACCACACCGTCGAGTTTCGCTTTCCGAAGCCGTTCGGCCCGTTCATGAACCTGTTCGAAGTCGGCACCATGCCCCGATGGTCCCGCAGCACATCTACGACGGCCCGACTACGCCAATAATCTCGCTAACAACACGCCGATTGGAACCGGTTCCTATCAGTTCACGAAATGGCAGTGGGGCTCGTTCATCCAACTCCAACGCTTCGCGCAGTATCACGAACTAGGGCTTGCATCGGTGGAAAACGTCTATTTCTATGTGATTCCGGACGCCGCGTCTCGCTCCGCCGCCTTCGAGTCCGGCAAGATCGACGTGCTGCCGGGCGGCACCGTCGAATACTTCGATATCGTGCGCCTGAAGGCGCTGCCGAACGTCGAAGTCAGCACCAAGGGCTGGGAATTCTTCGGGCCGTATTCGTTCTTTTGGCTGAACAACCGCAACGCGCTGCTCAAGGACGCGAAGATGCACCAGGCGATCATGCATGCGCTGGATCGCGAGCAGATGCGCAACATTGCGTGGCAGGGGTTCGGCAAGGTCGCGACGGGTCCATTCGGATCGACGGTCCGCTATCACACGGATGCGGTCACGCTGTATCCGCACGACGTCGCCCAAGCGAAGAAGCTGCTCGCCGATGCCAGTTATAAAGGCGAGACCCTGCGTCTGCTGCCGCTGCCCTACCTACGGCGAAAGCTGGCGGCGTTACGCGGAAATCGTGCGCCAGAACCTGACGCAGGCAGGCATCAAGGTGGAACTGGTCGTCACCGATGTCGCCGGCTGGAACCAGAAAGTCGCCAACTGGGACTATGACCTCGCCTTCACGTATCTCTATCGGTACGGCGACGCGGCGCTGGGCATCAGCCGCAACTCACGACCAAGTTGATCGAAAAAGGCAGTGCCTGAAACAACGTCGAGAGTTATAGCAACACTGAGGTCGACGCCTTGTTCGAGCAGGGCGCGCTCGAAGCCGATCCGGCGAAACGCGCTCAGATCTACGCCGAGGTACAGAAAATCATCAGCGTCGATGTGCCCATCGCGTGGCTGCTGGAACTTCAGTTCCCGACGTTGTACCGGCGCAAGCTGAACAACGTCATCAACTCCGCAATCGGCCTGAACGACAGTCTCGCACGCATCACCATCGCGTGATTTCCGCTAGGACCGTTACGACTGAAACGCGATGAAACGACTCGAATACCTGATGCGGCATGTCTTTCAGGCTGCCTGCATCCTGCTGGTGATCGCCGTGGTCAACTTCATACTGATCCGCGCCGTGCCCGGCGATCCGGCGTCCGTGATGGCGGGCGAGGCTGGTGCATCCGACCCAATTTTCGTCGCCCAGTTGCGTGAGCGCTTCGGACTAGACAAGCCGTTGCCCGTGCAATTGCTGACCTATGTCGGTCATGTAGCGCGGCTCGATCTCGGCGAATTGTACCGGCAGCGGCGTCCGGTCGCGTCGCTGATCGCGGAGAGGTTGCCCGCGACGCTGATCCTCACGCCGACCGCCTTCGTCGCGGCGCTCACCTTCGGGGTGACGCTGGGGGCGGTCCAGTGCGAAAGCGGGCACGTGGATGGACAGTTTCGTCACCACGTTCTCGATGATCTTCTACGCGCCGCCGCTCTTCTGGCTCGCGTTGAGCGGTGCTGCTGTTCTCGGTCAAGCTCGACTGGCTGCCCGGCTTCGGATACGAAACGGTGGGGAGCGGGTATGCGGGCATGGCTCGCTTTATCGATATCGTCAAACATCTGATGCTCCCAGCCACCGTGCTCGCCGTGTTCTACATGGCCGTCTATGCCCACATGACGCGCACGTCGATGCTAGAAGTCGCGCAGATGGACTTCATCAAGACGGCGCGCACAAAAGGCCTGACGCCGCGCCGTATCCTGCGCCGGCACATCCTGCGAACGCGCTGCTGCCCATCATCACGCTGGCCGGCATCCAGGCGGGCGCGATGGTCGGTGGCGCAGTGCTGATCGAAACGGTGTTCGCGTGGCCGGGCATAGGCCGGCTGATGTTCGATGCCCTCGTGCAGCGCGATTACAACCTTCTGCTCGGCACCTTCCTTGTGATTGCGGCGCTGGCCGTGGCTTTCAACGTCGTCACCGACCTGCTTTACACGCTGTTCGATCCGCGGATCGAACTGAAGTGGATACGACCTTCTGGCGCAAATTCCGTCGCAACAAGGGCACGGTCGCGGGCCTCGTCTTCCTCGTGCTGATCTTCGTGCTTGCCGCGCTCGCGCCGATGATCGCACCGTACAGCCCCTGGGACATGGTGCAGCAGCTGTTCCTGCTGCCGCTCGGCGCGCCTGGTTTCCGGTTCGGCACCGATACGATGGGCCGCGACATCTGGTCCGATCTGGCCTACGGTGCGCGCGTTTCGTTGCTGATCGGGCTGGTATCGACACTAGCCGGCGTCGTGTTCGGCACCGGCATTGGCGCGTTCGCCGGTTTCTAAGGCGGCGGCTGGGTCGACAACGCGCTGATGCGTTTCACCGAACTGTTCCAGGCGGTCCCCAGCTTCGCGATGGCGATCGTGCTGGTCGCGATCTTCCAGCCATCGGTGGTGTTGATCGTGATCGCAATCGCGGTGGTGTCCTGGCCGCTGATCGCGCGACTCGTGCGCGGCGAGTTCCTGACGCTGCGCAACCGCGACTTCGTGCACGCGGCGAAGCTCGGCGGTGAGTCGAACCTGCGCATTATGTTCACGCAAATCCTGCCGAACGCAGCTGCCCCGATCATCGTGATGGGCTCGCTCATGGTCGCCACAGCCATCCTGCTTGAATCGAGCCTGAGCTTCATGGGCCTTGGCGATCCGAACGTCATGAGCTGGGGCTACATGATCGGCGCGGGACGCACGTCGCTGCGCGAAGCATGGTGGGTCAGCCTGTTCCCCGGCGTCGCTATCCTGCTAACCGTGCTTGCGCTGAACCTCATCGGCGAAGGGCTGAGCGATGGCCTGAACATACGGATAGATGGCAGGAGGCGCGCATGAGCACGCCTGTCCTGGAGGTCCGTGGCCTCGCGATCAAACTCCCCGCAGGCGCGGACCGGGTGCTCGCCGTGGAAGGGATCGATTTGAAGATCGAGGCGGGCAAGACGCTGTGCGTTGTCGGGGAGAGCGGTTCCGGCAAATCAATGATCGCCAATGCCGTGATGGGATTGCTGCCGCGTCCGCACGTCGAACCCGTTGTGGGCTCCATGCTGTTCGAGGGCGAAGACTTGCTGCTGCGTAACGAAGCGGGCTTGCGGGCGCTGCGCGGCAGCCGGATCGGCATGATTTTTCAGGATCCGATATTCGCGCTCAACCCCGTCATGCGCGTCGGCGAACAGATTGCCGAAGTGCTTGACGCGCATGCGTCGCTGTTGCCGGGGCTGTCGTCGGCGCAAAAGCGGGAGAGAGTGATCGCGGCGTTGCGGGACGTGGAGCTGCCCGAGCCGGAATTGATCGCCGACGCCTATCCGTTTCGCCTCTCGGGCGGCCAGCGCCAGCGCGTGATGATTGCGGTAGCGCTGATTCTGGAGCCGGCGCTGCTGATCGCCGATGAACCGACGACCGCGCTCGATACCACCACGCAGGCGCTGATTCTCGACCTGATCCGCAAGCTGCAGACGCGCAAGCGCATGGCGGTGATATGTGATATTCATCACCCACGATTTCGGCGTGGTGGCGAAGAGTGCCGATGACGTCCTCGTCCTGCAGCATGGCCAGACCGTTGAAAGCGGCCCGGTGCAGGGACGGACGTGCTGGACGCGCCGAGCCATCCGTACAGGCGTCATTTGATCGCGGCCATTCCGCACGGCAACGCGACGGCGTCCGTGCGCGCAGCGGACGCGCCGGTCGTGATCGAGGCGCAGTCGCTAATGAAAACCTATCGCACCGGTGGTGGCCTGTTCAGCAAGGCTCGCCGCGTCGATGCCGTCCACGACATCAACTTCAAGATCCGGCGCGGCGAAACGCTCGGGCTGGTCGGCGAATCCGGTTCCGGAAAGTCGAGTGTCGGGCGGTGTATCGCCGGTTTGCAGCCAATCGATTCCGGGCGCATCTTGTTCAACGGCCGTAACGTGGCGCTGCGCGGCGAGCATGGCGCAGACGCGCGGGCGTATCCAGATGGTGTTTCAGGACCCGCAGGCGTCGTTGAATCCGCGTCACAGGATCGGGGCATCGATCATGTCCAGGCCTCTCGCTCAAGGTGTTTCGCTGAAGGAGGCGCACAAGCGGGCGGAGGAACTGTTGAGTCTCGTCGGGTTGCAACCCGAGGCCGCTGAGCGGTATCCGCACGAGTTTTCGGGTGGACAGCGGCAGCGGATCGGGATTGCCCGCGCACTGGCGGTTCGGCCGGACCTGCTGATCGCCGATGAGCCCGTGTTCGCGCTCGATGTCTCCGTGCAGGCGCAAGTGCTCGAATTGTTCGCCATGGGCCGTGAGCGTTTCAACCTGAGCATGTTGTCCACCACTCACGATTTGTGTGTCGTCGCGCAGATGTGCGGCGACATCGCGGTGATGAAAAAGGGCGTGATGGTCGAGTACGGAACCGCCGCACAGATCATCCGCGCGCCGCGCGACGAGTACACGAAGAAGCTGATCGATGCTGTGCCGGATTTCTCGTCGTTGATCGCACGGCGTCCGACCGCCGATGTGAATGCTGCTGTGAACGTTGATACGAACACTGCTGGGGGCGGACGATGAAACCGCCGTGCGTTGCACTCGTCAGCGGCGTGATTGACATGCGCTTCTTGATGCCTGCGTTCGAGACAATCACACTGGGAATCGACGTGTGGATAACGGATGCACTCGGTGAACGCGACAAGATCGAGCTTCTTGCCGTGTGCTGGGCGCCGCCGCAGGGTTTGCTGGCATCAATGCCGAATCTTCGGCTGATTCAATCGATTGGCACAGGGGGCGATCACATCCTGAAAGACAGCACGTTGCCGCCGAAGCCCGTGTGCCGGATCGTCGATTCCGATATGACGGCCGGCACGACCGCTTATGTTTGTTGGGCCGTCATCAACCGGCAACGGCGGTTCTCGGCGTATTGCACGCACAGCGCCGCGGGCGTGTGGCAGGAAGAGGCAATAGAGAGCCGTCGAGCGGGCATCGCGCGGGGATTGCGGGACTCGGCCGGCTGGGTACGGCGGTCGCGCGGGCGCTGGTTGTGATCGGTTTCGCGTTCAGGGCTGGAGCAGGCAACCGAAGACGGGCCCGCTGCTTGGCGTGACGCACTTTCATGGCAAGGCGGGATTCGAAGACTTCCTTGCCCAGACGGATATGCTCGTCTGCCTGTTGCCGCTGACCGAAGAAACCACGGGTTTTCTTGGGCGCGAAACGTTCAGGCGGTTGCCGCCGGGCACGCATCTGATCAATGTGGGGCGGGGCGCGCATCTGGTCGGATGCCCTGGCGAGCGGTCATCTGTCAGGCGCCACGCTCGATACCACTGCCGTTGAACCCTTGCTGCAAACGCATCCGTTCTGGCGGCATCCGCAGATCCTGGTAACGCCGCACATTGCGAGCCGCACGTCGCCCGCGACCATTGCACGCCAGACACTGGATAACTACCGGCACGTCTGTGCAGGGCGAATGCCGCCCGGCCAGATCGATCCTCGACACGGGTATCGAACGCCCTCTCTGGATTGTCCGGGCGAAACATGCGAATTTCGAACGATATAACGCATCATACGCATTCTATATATGTAATCCGGAGTCCTGTGAAATATCCTATAGAAGACGAAGACGTCCTGCGCTCCAATCTCGGGGCATCGGTTTATGGAACGTTGCGCGAATCGCTTGCGACAGGACGTTTCAAGCCGGACGCCAGATTGCGTATCCGCGAACTGGCGGAGCAGTTGGGTACGAGCGTTACGCCTGCTCGCGACGCTATTCTCCAGTTGGCGAGTGAAGGTGCGCTGGTGTTGCGCTCACCGCGCGATATCCGCGTCCTGTCCGTCGAGCGTTATCTGGAGATCCGTGTGATCCGGGTCGAACTTGAAGGACTCGCCGCGGCAGCCGACGCACGCGCAGTCAGCCCGGCGGCGCTCGCTGAACTCGAAAATCTCGTCGATCTGAACAAGAAAGCAATTGAAGATGGGGACCTGGTCACTGCATTGCTTTATAACCCGCGCTTTCACCTCGGGCTGGCCAAGGCCGCCGGCATGCCGACGCTCGAAGAACTCATCGACCAGTTGTGGGTGCGTGTGGCGCCGTTGATTGCGGCATCCTACGAAGCATTCTCTGATCGCTCGCGCGTCGGCTACCACGAAAGCGTTCTGCAGGCCCTGCGCGACCGTGACAGCGACTGCCCGCCGCACGATTCCGTGAAGATATCCTGGAAGGTGGCGAGGCCATGCTTGCCTGTATCAAGAGCTTCACGACCTTCGACGATTGAGAGGCGTCCGGCGGACGAATTGCCTCAAAGTGTAGATTAAAATATGTTGCATCATATTTATTAACATGGTTATAGCCTTACTGTGTCGCCAAGTCACGCTCGATTCGCCAGCGCATTTTGGTCGCATACACCAGTTGCTCCAGCGTCGCTTCTTCAGGAGCTGTCGTG
>CALNPU010000107.1 GCA_940588625.1 uncultured Caballeronia sp. | reverse complement strand
CAATTCCGGCAATGCGGTTTCGCCCTTCAACCCTCGTCAATAAAGGCGCTGGCGATCATTCAGGACGAACTATCGAGGATCCGGTGTATGCCCGGACGCATATCAATGAGTTTATGAAGGGACATCCTGTTTGCTCAGCTATATTACGAATGCGTTAGCGAAACACGGTGTGGCAGGAATGACCGATCGATGCCAGGAAATCGCACCATGGAGCTGTCCGATGCAAAGAGTCAGGCTGGACCGCCTGAAGCCAATCGGCCAGTGTTCCTCCCCCAAGCCTGAATTCCAAAGAACCGGGCGAGGACGCGCAAAAAGGGCAAGCAAAGCCCGCGCAGTGCGGCAGTTTGCGGAGCGCTCGACGACCCGGGTGGTCGAGCATGGAGCTGGCACACGCACCAGGACACAATAAAAAAGTGGCTGCACGTCCGCAAGAAATGCCGCGTGAACATAATGAACGCCGCTTGTGCCCCGCAGATAGAAACCGGGTGATCCGATACCCCCGTGCAGCACGCGGATGAGTGGGCTGTGCGCCGCTTCGCCCGATCGCTGTTAAGAGCGTTTGTTCGAACGCGTAGTGGTATCTTTAATCCATCGAAGCACCCCGAACCGAGGGCCCAGGAGCGAAACTACAACATCAACGGTGCCGCCGGCAGGAGAAGACGCGCCGGGCGTGGTTCATTGCTCGAGTTCGCTGGATTTCCCTGTTGTTGGGATTGGCGCGTCCGCAGGAGGTGTCCAGGCGCTGCTGCGCTTCTTCGAGAACGCACCGTCCGACATGGGCATGGCGTTTGTCGTGGTCCTGCACTTGTCGGCGAAGCGTGTCAGCAGTGCGGTGCGGATAAGGTGCTGCAGAACGTAACCCGCATGCGCGTGTCGCAAGTCGGTGGACCCACACAGATAGGAAGCGAACCCACGTCTACGTCATCGCGCCGGGCAAGAGCCAGACAAAATGGCGGACGGTTACCTGAACGCGCGCAACGCAGAGCCCACGGCGGGCCGGCCGGTCACTATCGACCGGTTTTTCCGGAGCCTGGCCGACCTGCATGGCCAGCGTGCGATGCGCATCGTGATGTCGGGCACGGGCAGCGACGGCGCGGTCGGCATTGCCAGCGTGAAGGAGAAGGGCGGTGTGACGCCGAATGACGCCGAATATGCGGAGATGCCGCAGAACGCGATCCTGACGGACCAGGTCGACCTGATATTGCCCGTGGTGGAAATGCCCCAGCGGCTGCTGGACATATGGAACAACGCCAAGCGCATAGCCTTGCCCGAACTGGACACGGCGACGCTGGGTCCGGACGACCGGGACGACCGCCGGAGTGAAGCCAAACTTGCGTTGCAGTCCATTTTGTCGACGTTGCGCGCCCGCACCGGCCACGACTTCCGTTTCTACACGTTTCTACAAACGGGCGGCTATGCTGCGCCGGATCGAACGGCGCCTGCAGGTCAACGGCGTACCGGACCTCATTGCCTACCGCGACCTGCTGCGGGATAACCCGCGCGAAACCTCGGCCTTGCTGAAGGACATGCTGATTGGCGTGACCAGTTTTTCCGCGATAGAGAAGCGTTCGAGTCACTCGAACGCGGCGTACTGCCGGCCTTGTTCCATAACAAGGCTGACGGCGACCAGGTTCGCGCGCGGGTCGCGGGATGCTCGTCGGGCGAGGAAGCTTATTCGCTTGCCATGCTTCTGTCCGAGCAGTGCGATGCATTGCATTCCACAGCCAATATCCAGGTGTTCGCCACCGATATCGACGAAGGCGCCGTCGCGCGGGCACGGGCCGGACTGTATCCCGAGTCGATCATAACTGACGTTCGCCCCTCTGCGCTGCGGCAATTTTTCGTCAAGATCGACTCGCGCTACGAGGTGGTGAAAAGCGTGCGCGAGAAGATCCTGTTCGCCATGCACGTGCTGCGCGACCCGCCGTTCTCGCGGCTCGACCTGGTTTCCTGCCGCAATCTCCTGATCTATCTGGACAGCGGCGTGCAGAACCAGGTGCTGGAGATGTTCCACTACGCGCTGTATCCCAACGGGTACCTGTGTTCCTCGGCAGCTCCGAATCGGCGGACTCGGTCGAAGAACTGTTCAGCGTGGTCGGGATCTACCGGGCGAAAGCGGCGAAGCTGCCGAACCGGCCGTCGCTGACGTCTCCTTCGCTGCTGATGCAAGGGCGCTCGCTATACGCACGACGAAGAGGCAGGGTCCGCGTTGCTCCCGGGGCGCCGCAATTTTTCGTTCAGTGCGTTGCACCAGCGTGTGCTCGAGCAATATGCGCCGCCCAGTGTAATCGGAACCGCGATTCGAAGATCGTGCATATGTCGGACAACGCGGGCTGTTTCCTGCGGTATGTCGGCGGCGAACCGTCGAGCAACCTGATTGCCGTCGTGCTGCCCGAACTGCGGCTCGACCTGCGTACCGCGCTGTTCCAGGCCGCGCAGACGGGCAATAACGTGGAGGCCCAGCGCGTCAAGCTACAGCGCGACGGTCGCCCTTCGTACGTCAACATGACCGTGCGCCCGTTCCATGACGCCGCCGACGCAGACTTCCTCCTCGTCCTGTTCGACGAGGTCCAGGAAGCGATGACGGAGAACAAGTCCACCGTAGAGCATCAAACGAGTAGCGACACCGTGATGCAGCAGCTCGAACAAGAGCTGCATTCGAGCAAGGAGCAACTGCAGACCATGATCGAGCAGTACGAGACGTCGACGGAAGAGCTGAAGGCGTCGAATGAAGAATTGCAGGCGATCAATGAAGAGTTGAGATCGGCGACGGAGGAGCTCGAGACCAGCAAGGAAGAGTTGCAGTCGGTGAACGAGGAGCTCATTACCGTCAACGCGGAACTGCAGGAGAAGATCGAGGAAACCGGCAAGGCCAATGACGACCTGCAGAACCTGACCACCTCTACGGACATTGCCGCCATCTTCGTCGATCGCGCGATGTGCATCAAACGCTATACGCCGAATGCGGCCACGGTGTTCAACCTGATCGGCGCAGATGTCGGGCGCTCGTTGTTCGACATCACGCATCGGCTGGCCTATCCTGAACTGGCCGACGACGTGAGCGCGACGTTTCAGTCGTTGCGCCTGACCGAGCGTGAGGTCGCAACCTCGGACGGCCGCTGGTTCCTCGCGCGCGTGCTGCCTTACCGGACGGCGGACGACCGGATTGACGGCGCGGTGCTCAGTCTGGTTGAAACCACGGCGCACCGCTGCGCGGAGGCGAACGGGCGGGCGAGGAACGCCTGAGACTCGCGGCGCAGACGACAAACGACTTCGGCGATCATCGTGCAGGACGCCGAAGGCCACATCGTCAGCTGGAATTCCGGGGCCGAGCGCGTCTTCGGTTATACGGCGGAGGAAGCGATCAGGCAGAACATCGACGTGATCTTTTCAGCGGAGGATCAGGAAGCGCGCACGGCGGCGCACGAACGCGAGGCCGCGCAACGCGAAGGCCGTGCCGACGATGATCGCGGCATGTCGCAAAGGGCGGCCGTAAGGTGTATTGCAGCGGCGTGGTGACGCCGTTGTCGGATCCGAAATTCACGGGCTACGCGAAGATCGCGAGGGACCTCACGGAGCGCAAGACACAGGAAGACGCGCGGCAGTCGCAGCTCGCGGAAGAACGCGCGGTGGAGGGCACAGGCGGAAGCGGCAAACCGGCTCAAGGATGATTTCCTGGCTGTGCTGTCGCATGAATTGAAGCACCCGCTCAACCTGATTCACGTGCAGGCGGAGATATTGCCGCGCATTTCCGAGGCGCGTGGCGTACCGGCGATCCAGCTCGCGGCGAACGCGATCCAGCGGGCGGGCCATGCTGCGGACCATTGCCGATGCGATCGAGGCGGACGCGGCATCAAGGGGCATTGCGCTGTCGTTCGAGGGTCTGGACGAACCAGTGTGGACCAAGGTGGACCCCGTACACTTCGACCAGATCATCTGGAACCTGCTGAGCAACGCGCTGAAGTTTACATCGCGCGGTGGCTCGGTTTCCGTTCGCCTTACTTGCGAGGAGGACGAGGTGCGCATCGACGTCACCGATACCGGGTTGGGGATCGAAGCGTCGCTGGTGCCGTATATCTTCGAGATGTTCTCCCAGGGAAGCGAAGCCCCCCGCAAGACCGGCAGCGGCATGGGCATTGGCCTCGCGCTGGTCAAGCAACTCGTGGAAATGCATGCGGGCAGCGTGCTCGCCCATTCGGACGGGGGTGGGGCGCGGCACGCGCATGAGCGTCTGGCTGCCGCTGGTCGACGGTCGTCTCACAGGGGAGCATGCGCCGGAAGAGCGCAGCGGATCGCTGGCTGGGGTGCGTTTGCTGGCGGTCGACGACGACTCTGAAACCGCGAGCGCATTCGCGGCTTTGCTGCAACTCGAAGGTATGCGGTCCTTGAAGGACACCCTAGCAATGAACGAGCCACGCCTCCTTCAGCTGCTGCAGCAAGTGGCTGCGGTTCGGTAACCCGATAAGCGCATCGTGAATTTTCGTGCTGCAGCCGGGCGTTGGCGAGATCGAGCTCGCGGGTGCGGTTCTGCACGCGCTCCTCGAGTTCAAGATTGGCGCATGCAAGGCTTCGGCAGCGCTGCGGCGCGACAGGGGGGTATCGATATGGCTGAGACGAACGTCAGCAGTTCCTGGTCGCGCAGCGAGTAACGCACGCTCGTGGTAAACTTTACACCGCGAGCGCGCCGCGCACGACGTCGCCGTCAAATAGCGAAATGCCCAGCCACGAACGCAGCTTGATGCTCTCGCCCGAGCGTTCTATTTGCCGGTGTCCACCAGCCGCGTGGCTTCGGCGAGGTCGATCAGGCACGGACAGCGCTGCCTGATCACATACTCCGTCAGGCCGCGCCGGTTACGTCGCGGTGTGGGATGGTCGTTCAGCAGTTCGTCGACGTAATAGGGGAAGGACACTGTCCCAGTCGTATTGTCGACTTGTCGACCAGCGCGATGTAGAAGTTTTCCGCATACAGCAACTCACCGCCAATCCCGTGCCGGCTCGACAATTCGGCGATCTGGAATAACGCGCCCTGCAGGTGTTCGGCCCGTTTGCGTTCCGCGATCTCAAGTCTCGATGCGCGATTTAGTTCGGATAACTCAGCAGTCCGGCGCGATACGGTTTCTTCCAGATCATCACGATGCAGGATCCGGTCCAGCGCCATGGCTACATGCCGCGACGACCAGGAAAAGCGCGCGGTCCTCCACGCTGTAGATTCGCGAGACGTCGTACACCTGCATAGCGATTATGCCGAAGACTGCGTCCGAGGCGTTCTTGAGCGGCGCACCCATCCAGAATTCGGGGCGCTCGTCTACGCAAAAGAAACGGCCCTCGCGTTCCGCCGTGCGGATGCCGTCGGCGTCGATCAGGAGCGGCTGGCTTGTCAGCGACAGGCGTGACGGATCGAGGGTGTCGCAGGTCGCGCATTCGAGCGCGGAGGTGTCGATTACATCAACGTAAACGGGTACGTGATCCTGCTGTTCGACGAGTCGTAGAGCGCGAGATAGAAATTTTCCGCGTCGATCAGCGTGGCGAGTTGCTGGTGCATGCCGAGCAGGAGCGCTGATCGTTCACGCATGGAACTCGCGAGATAGGCGATTTCATAGAGCACGCGCTGGGTGTTTTGCGCACGCGCCAGCGCGTCGGTCTGCATGGCCTCACCCAGGCTGCAGGCGAGGTTGGACAGCATGGAACTTCCCGCGTGATTGGCGGGTGCGAGCAGCCAGTCGAGGATGTTTTCGCCGCTGTCCGTGGACCAGAGAGACAGGCGGCGGGTCGTGCAGAAGGCGTGGAAGGTGTCGGAGGCGAGAAGGGCGGGCTACGCTTGCGCAGCATCACCCTGACCTGCCAGATGTAGGACCTCGCCTACCCGATACCACGCCCAGGGGGTGGTATCGACTTGAGTACGGGCACGGCGCAACAGGATATCGACCGAGCTGTCCGCGTGGGTCACCGGCGCCGTGTCGATGATCGCGCGAGCGAGGTCCGATTGTCGCTGCTGTCGTTGGCCATTGGCGTAGAAAGGTTTGCGGGAAAGACGTTCATCGGCGCTCCGAGCCGGAGGCTGCACCCCGGCTCCTGATTCAATCTCATTCGATGTCGATGTTATCTGCTCTTCATCCGGACATGGGAGGGATTGAACGAGCCAGCTCCTTCGGTTGTGTACGCACCTGACAACTATAACGGCAGCGCAGCCTCTGGCTTGAGGGTTTTCGTAAGGATGCGGTCGCTCCGGATCGTTGTTTTGCGCCCGTGTGCACGTTCAATGCGGTGCATTACAAGCATCCCTCGCTTATCCTTCATGCACCCGACGAACTGCATACCGTTGCAGGTCGGGACGTCAATGAGCGCTGCTCCACCGCTACCGAAACACCCAGCAGCACGATCCCGCCGCTCGCGAGCAGTGCACCGGTCCAGCCGGTGGCCTCGAGTCCGAAGCCCACCGCGACCACGACCCCGCCCGCCCACGCACCCAGCGCATTTGCAATGTTGAAGGCCGAATGATTGAGCGCGGCCGCGACGGTCTGGGCGTCGCCGGCCACGTCCATCAGACGCGTCTGCACGGCCGGGACCACGGCTATGCCGAGTCCCATCGCGAATAGGTTGAGCGTGGCCGTCCATTCGTTGGCCGAGGAATATGCGAAAGCGGCCAGCGCGGCGGCATTCCAGATCAGCATGCCGAAGATGGTCCAGAGCCGCGACTTGTCGGCCAGCACGCCGCCAATCAGGCTGCCCGCCGTCATGGCCGACACCCAGCGCGCCGAGCAGCAGCGGCACGCGCCAGGGCGCCACATGGGTCACGTTCAGCAGCGTCGGCGTGATGTAGGTGTACACAGCGAACAGTTCGCCGAAGCCGACTGCGATCACCGACAGCGTTAGCCAGACCTGCAAGCGCCTGAACACGCCAAGCTCGCGGCGAGGCGTGGCGCCGCCAGCGTGAATGGGCGGCAGAAAGATGCGCACGCCAATCATGGTAAAGAATGCCGAGCGTGCCGACGAGCAGGAAATCCGCGCGCCAGCCGAGCCATTGACCGAGCCAGGTCGCGCGGCACGCCAAAAATATTGGTGATCGTCAAGCCCAGCATTACGCGTCCGACTGCCCGTGCGCGCCGGTCGGGCGGCACGAGCGAAGCCGCCGTCAACGCGGCCACACCGAAATACGCGCCATGCGGCAGGCACGCCGGAAATAAAGCGTGTGATCAGCAGCAGCGGGTAATTCGGCGCGAGCGCGCTGAGCAGATTGCCGAACGCAAACCATCAGCATTAGGCCGATCAACATCGCGCGGCGCGGAATCTTCGCGAAGAAAATCGTGATGAGCGGTGCGCCTATCACCACGCCCAGCGCATACGCGCTAATGATGTGATCCATGGTGGGCAGCGACGAGGACGTTTGCGATGACCGGCAGGATTGTCGTGGACGCGAATTCACCCGTGCCGATAGCCAGGCCGCCGACGGCGAGCGCGAGTTCGGCGGGACCCGCACCAAAGGGCGCAATCACGCGCGTGTTGAGCACATCGATAATGGACATTGAGGAAAAATTGTGGATTGTGAGCGAAGCGCGATACAGCATTATTGCGAAAGAATCAATCTTCCGCATGCGCGAAGGCTCGAACGGCCGTGCCGAACCGCGTTGCTCCGGTGCCGTCGTAGCCGCTAGTCCTGTGTGACTGTCGTGTGACGCGGCTCGTTTGTGTCTTCAGCATCGCCACCGGCCGAAAAACGTTCACGATAAGCCTGCGGTGTGACACCCATTGAACGCAGGACGCCGCATGGTTTCCTCTGATCCAAACCCGCAGCGCGCGGCGACGCGCTTTACACGAGGTATCGCCGAGCAGGCGGCGCGCCGTTTCCAGGCGCAATTGATTGATCGCGCGTGCCGGCGTGACGCCCGTTTGTACCCGATAGTGGCGCACGAAGCTGCGCTCGCTCATGTTGGTGCACTCGGCCAGTGTCGCGATTGACAGGTCGGCTGCCATGTTCTCGGCTATCCACGCGTGCAGGTCGCTGAAGCGGTCGCCGGCTTTTTGCAGCGACAACGGCGCGCTGAACTGCGCCTGGCCGCCCGGCCGTTTGAGAAACACGATCAGTTCGCGCGCCACGTCGAGCGCGAGCACGCGCCCGAGATCGTCCTCGATCAAGGCAAGCGCGAGGTCGATGCCGGCTGTTACGCCCGCCGATGTCCAGACCGCGCCGTCACGAATGAAAATAGGCGATGGGTCCACGTGGACGGCCGGGTAATGCTGCCCGAGATGTTCGCAATGCGCCAAGTGAGTGACCGCTCGGCGAGCGTCGAGCAAGCCCCCGGCGGCGAGCAAAACGCGCCCCCCGATGCCACTCGCCGGCACTGTGTCGCGCGCTCCCGTACCCAAGCCATCTGCGCGGGATCCTTCGATGCCGCATGAGCACCGCGTCCGCCCGCGACGATCAGCGTGTCGGTCGGTTGTTGAGCGGTGGGCAAGGGCTGTGCGAACAGTCCGAGACCCGCTGTGCTTTGAATTTCCCCCCGCGGCGGCAGCGACGACACGCGCTATATAGACCGTGCTTCCTCCACGCGCCAGCGAGATTTCATTGGCGGAGGCGAAGGCCTGTAGCGGCCCGGCGGCGTCGAGCAACTGGACGTCCGGAAACGCAAGGATGTCGATACGACAAGGAAGGAGCGTCACTCATGGTTTTGGGGTGAGTTGGCGTGAAACGAGGGTTGAATGACAAGTTCGCCAAATCGTAGCGAGGTATCGTTAGTGCGTCCACTTCCTTTTAAAGGTTCATCGCCATGACGTTGCATATCGGCTTTCTTGTTTTCCCGCGCGTTCAGCAGTTCGACCTGGCCAGCCCGCATGACGTGTTCGCGTCGGTCCCCGGCGCGACCGTCCATCTGATTGGAAAAACGCTCGATTCGATCAAGGCGAGCAGCGGCCTCGCGCTGACGCCCACCGTCACGTACACCGATTGCCCCGCGCTCGATTTCATCAGGCGGCAGGCCGCGCAGGCGAACTTTGTCACATCGGTCTGCACGGGTGCGCTGGTCCTGGGCGCCGCCGGTTTGCTGCGCGGACGGCGTGCGACCACACACTGGGCGGCCCATCATTTCCTGGAGAGCTTCGGCGCGATTCCGGTGAAGGAACGTGTGGTCCAGGATGGCAATCTGATGACGGGCGGCGGTGTGACAGCAGGCATCGATTTTGCGTTGACACTTCTCATCAGCTTGATCGGCGAAGCCGAAGCGCAGGCAATTCAGCTTCAACTGGAATATGCGCCCGCTCCGCCCTTTAATTCAGGTACACTTGATTCGGACGGGGGCGAAGGTCGTGGAAGGTCGTGGAATCGCGCCGAAGCAGGGCGTGCTCAGCGTGCAGCAATCGTTGAACGTGCTGCCGCTCGATTGAATGGGTAGCAGGCCCGGCTCAGTGCCGATGCGGTAACTCAGTTCGGCGGGCATGCTTCTGACAGGAGGCGAGTGCTATGCCACGCGTACGGGTTGCTTCGATCACGGTTCTTGGCTCGCTCGGCATAGTGCTGGGCGCGGCGCCCGACGCATTTGCCCAGAGCGCCAAGGCAACGCCGGCCGCGCCGCCTTCACCAATGTACAGGCAGGCACGGAGAGCGCAACGCAAAGCCGATAGAAAAGCGGCACGGGCCAGGAATTCGGTGGGGGCTATGCTTCATGCGGTCGTTCCAGCTATGCCCGATGCCGTGTAAGCCACGATAGTCCGGGCGACGAACATCTCGACATGGCTTGCCGCAAACCAATCAGGACGCGAAGACGCCGATCAAGACGATTCCAGCGGGGTTAAAGCGGGCATAATTGGCGGCGGGCCTGATGCGGAGTACGGTCTCCGGTCAAGCCTCGATGCGCTTCAATGTGCTTCACCGCGACCGGCAGGGCGAATGGGTGCACCGTTGTCCGGCGCCTTGGACTCGGACGGATCTGCATTCGCGTTCCGCACGGGCTGGAACGCCACGACTGGCTCACGTATTTCCGGCCCCACATGGATCTCACGCGCCTCATGCGTTACGTGGGTTTCGCGCGGCGCACGCGCGACTGGGTTCGTGAACAGGTGCGGCACGCTGCCGGCCGTAGTTGGAGCGCCACCGGTGCTAGGGGTCTCTGCCTTACGCGGGATTGCAACGGCCTCGCGGATCGGCGCCGGGTGCATCGGACCGCGTTGTATGATGGCGGCGGTCTGAGCCTGTGCGCCTTCAGCCGCTTTCTTCGCTTCAGCAATCTTGATGGCCACATGCTTGAGTTGAGGAACACGCGCGAGTCGGTGTAGCTCGAGTCAATAGCAAGTGCGTCCTTTGCATAACGCCGTGCGCATCGCCATGAAGCCGACTGGTCGCATGTGCGGGCGTGTTGCATGGCGGTGTCGCGTGCGGCTTCGCTTTGGGCGAGGTCGTCGCGGACCCGCTGGACCTCAGGGCCGTTGACCTGATTCGCGGGCACTTTGGCCAGGTTCTTCTGCGCGGCGCTCAGGTCGTTGGTGACCAGTGCGAGGCGAGCGAAATAGAGGCTTTCCCCGGGGCTGCCCAATGGCGGACGTTCAGTCGCGATGACCGGCGAGACCGGCAGCAACGACGGCTTCGGCAATTCCTTTTCAGCGGGCATGGACGGCTACGGCGCATGGCTGGCGATAGGCACGTCGGCGGTCGCACTGGGGCTTGGCGCTGGCGGCAAGGCGGCGAGCAGGGCAGGAGTGTCGACGGCAGACGTTTGAGGTCGTGGCTGTTGTCAGTGGCGCTGTAGCAGGCGTGTTCTGCGTAAGCGTGACGGGTACCGGGGTCGGTGAGCTCTTCGGTGCGGCAGCCGTCAGAGGACTCTGTGCGACCATGACAGCCGGCGCGTCCGTCGGGCTCTTTGATATGGGTGCTGCCACCGGGGTTGGTGCGGGCGTCACGGGCGTTGCTGTTCCTGCTGTTGTTGCGACTATCGGGGCCTCGGTGTCGCGTTCGAAACAGGTCCCGTTGCCCAGCCTGATGCGATCTTTGAACTCTCTGTGCGTAGGGCCGCAATGGCAATTGTCAGCTTATTCCTGATCGATGCCATCATCTCGGCCGCTGGATTCGGTGCCGGTGCGAGCTTTGGTGCTGGTGTCGGAGTTTGCGCCAGTACCGGAGGCGCCACAGGGTCACCGCAGGGGTGGTAGCAGTGGTCACCGAGACGGGTTCGCGAGCTTTGCTGCCGCAACGACCGTCGTTGTGCTCGCCGGTGCGGTGGCTTTCGGTGCATTGTCGGTTGCTACCGGAATAAACGCGGGTGTCCTTGCAGGCTCTGGCAGTGCAGCAAGCCGTTGAACCACGGGCGATCTCAGGCCGGGCGCATAAGTCAGCGCCAGCGTGACCGCGAGCAGTCCGCCACCCGCTACACCGAATGCCACGCGCCGGACGACGCGTGGCACGCTCCCGCGCAATATTCATTGCCGCGTCGACGTCCTTTGGCACGCTCGGATACGGCACGAGCATGCGCCCGGGTATCATCACGACGTTGCTGTTATTGAAGTCGACTGAGTTCGGTGCGAGCAATGCCGGGGACTAATTTGTGCCGCAATGCGGGCATTCTTCTTCGCCGTGCGTCAACGCGTTGCCGCAGCGGCGACAAGCTGCGTAAAGGACAGGCGTGCGAAAAGATAACAAGTTCATGCCGAACCCATCGGGCAGGTGTCGACGCCGGCTCGTAATGCAGCCGGATCGTTCGTATAAGAATAGTGCAATTAAAATAGTGCAATTAATTCAGAAGTTAGTACCCCGGTATGTTTTGTAGACCGCATTGATGCATATCGGCGACACTTCCCCACGCCCGCATCACGCTATGTAGGGCTTCGCTTGCTGCGCTTGTCCGAATCTGACTTGGGTGTGGCGGATAACGGCGGAGATCAGCGCGAAGCGCCAGCAGGCATGCACGGTTCGGTCGGGATGGATCAATGGAGCGAGACCGCGCAAAAGGCGGTCGCGCGGAAGGGGTCGGGCGTGGGTCGACAAACGATCAACGTCATGGCTCAGGTGCAATTCCTGCCAAAGTTCTTCGGGAGACTGATGGCAACGGATCTTGGCCTCCGCGTAGTCGACGCTCTGAAACCCGCGGCACACCACGTCCCACGATCCCGGCAAGCTTGTCCGCTGGTCCGCGGTACACGCGCGAATTCACCTGGTACGGATTCGATATCGTCGAGCGCCATCGAGGCCATTCACGATGTCCGATTGACTGGGCGAGTTGTTTTGTCAGTAGGACATCAAGGGGGGGCATAGTATGGGCGGAGCGGGTTTCGCAAGGCTGAAATCCACGCAGATCAGATGTGGTGGCGTGGCACGTTCGGTCAGCAGGCGAAGCAGGGCGCTATCGCCGCAGTACAGATCGAGCACGGTGCACCGGGTGCTGCACGCGACGCCAGCATGTGATACGAAGAGAGACAATCCTTGTTGCCAAGGCGCGCGGGTAAGCGTGAAAATATAGCCAGTGTGGCACCCGTATTATGCCGATGAAAGTCTTGCAAGTATGCTTCGGCATCCGAATTTTATTCCAGAGGAACAGTGCGCCGCTTCACATCCATCCACGACGGTTTAGAACTTGTGTGTTGCGGCAATGTGGAAGAAGTGGCCGACGTCCGAGTACAGAGACGGATCACAGGCTGTTGCGTTCAACTACGAGTTTTCGGCCAGCGTTGATGCGCAGAAGCCACCGCTATCCGAGTTGTACAGCTTCAACATCGAGTTCGGTGGTAACGAGAAGCGCGGCGAGAATGAGTCATAAAAATTGATTAGTAATCTTAATGACTTGGGCATGACGGGATTTTTCCATTCTATTCAACAAGGCTTAACTCCCAATATTCCAATAAATACAGGTTTATTATCCTGTATAACATGATGTGATGAGACAGCAAAAATGAGCTCTATGGGCATTAATTACCGAACGCCATAAAAATCACGCAGATCATTATTTCCGTCGTTGGATATATGTAAATATTCAGAATATTTTTTGTAATTTAATAAATGAAGCATTGAAATACGTATTTATAGTGTCGTAAATACCGCTAAAAAATTTAAAACACCGGTTCTCTTCTTTTATTTTCTGGATTTTGACGCTTACCTCTGGTCGGCTCTCGATCATTGCGTCAAATGTACTGCCGGGGATTCCCTCGGGCGCTACGCAAGCGCCGCAAAGCACCGCCCAGCCCATCCGCCAACAATTCATGGCGTGCCATGGAAAGCCGCAATCGCGGCTGAATCCCAATTAAAGAATTGCTGAAGGCTCGCACGTATCCGTTGCGGCATACGCTTACTCTTTTAGAGCGACGCGAGTACAGCGTTAGTTAGAGTGTTTTCTCTAAAACTAAGTACGCTGTCGTCAAATAAAGTTTGACCACGCTGAGCCAGCTGGATTTAATCTATCGTTGTTTCATTTATATGATCGTTCGGCGGGTTTGACGTACCGCTGGGGCGTCTCACAGCCGTATCTGCGTCAACGCATCAAGGTTTACGCTGCCTAAAAATCAGGCCGTGCCGGTCGTGTCGGCACCCGCTGTGGCGCCACCTGCGCCGAGCAAGCCCGTGAGCACCGAAGTGGGGGTTGTGTGCCCGAACTCGGATCAGATCCGTTCGTCGATTCGCTACCCGAAGGAAGCGCAGGAGAACAACGTGACGGGTGATGTGCTGATCGAATTCAAGGGCTATACTTAGCGCGAACTGAGCGATCATGTCGGCGCGAGCGAATCTCGGCCTACCCCACCCCTATTGAGGG
>CALNPU010000106.1 GCA_940588625.1 uncultured Caballeronia sp. | reverse complement strand
ATTGCACCAACGCATCGATCAAAACTCCATTGGGCGCTTGCGCTCAACGGGGAAGCCCTTGTGAAAGTAAGGAGCTTTGTGAATCCCCGGTGACCGGCGCTTGCGGCCATTTGGGCGCAATAATTGCGATGCGTTCACGCACTCCTCCCACGCTACCGCCATGACCGACCCTGCCATTCACGCCTCCACCCCGCCCTACGTCGAGCCACGCGATCACGCGCTGGCGCTCCTGACACTCGACGAACTCCGCACGCTTGAAAGCCGCGCAGCGGCGTCGCTCCCAGCGAATACGTTTATGGGGCGCGCCGGGGCTGCGGCGGCGCAATTCATCATCGATCAGAACCGGCATGCGCCGCATCTTGCCGCGCTGCCAGTTTGGATCGTGGCTGGGCCGGGCAACAATGGCGGCGATGCGCTGGTGATGGCGGCTCGTCTAAGGCAAACCGGTATTGACGTCGAAGTCTGCATGTCGGTGGAAGTCAAACCCGACGACGCACGCTGGGCGCTGGCCGAAGCCGCCCAAGCGGGCGTTAAAATCACGACAGAAGCACCTGCCTCCTTCGATAACTTCGGCTGGCTCGTCGACGGCATGTTCGGCATCGGCCTGGGACGGCCACTGGAAGGCGTGTTCGCGGATCTCGCCGCGCGCCTGTCGCGGCGCTCGAAGGCGAACGGCGGCGTACTTGCGCTGGATATCGCGAGCGGGCTTTCAAGCGACACGGGCGAGCCGGTCAGCCGCAGCGCCGACGGCCGCACGCAGGCCGTTCGCGCCACGCACACCATCACGTTTATTGGCGCGAAGCCGGGCCATTTCACCAGCGATGGCCGCGACCTGACGGGCAAGCTTTATATCGCCGATCTGGGTGTCAAGCCGCCCCTCGAACCATCCGTCGTGCTAAACGCGCCATCGCTGTTCGGCGCGCACTTGCCACCCCGCGAATACGCGACCAACAAGGGCACGTTCGGCACGCTCGCCGTGCTCGGCGGCGACACCGGCATGTGCGGCGCACCGATCCTGGCCGCGCGCATGGCGCTGTACGGAGGCGCGGGCAAGGTCAACGTGGCGTTCATCGGCACCGATTCACCGCCCTACGATCCACCGCACCCCGAGCTGATGCTGCATCACGTCGACCAGCTTTCCCTCGACGAGATGAACGCGCTCGTGGTCGGTTGCGGCATGGGCCAGAGCGAGCACGCAAAGAAAGTGCTCGTCGATGTCCTCGCGCTCGATGTCCCCAAGCTTCTCGATGCCGACGCGTTCAACCTGATTTCATCGGACGAAAAACTGGCTGCCAAGGTCGCTGAACGGGGAAGCCGCGGAGATCCTTGCGTACTGACGCCACATCCGCTGGAGGCAGCCCGCTTGCTCGGATCCGATGTTAAAAAGGTTCGAGCAGATCGTATTGCTGCCGCGCGGCAGTTGGCGGCGCGTTTCTCTGCGGTGGCTGTGCTGAAAGGCACGGGCACGATCATCGCGTCGCCGGACGGGCGTGTTTCAGTGAACCCCACCGGCAATGCAGCACTCGCCACAGGCGGGACCGGCGACGTGCTGGGCGGGTTGATCGGCGCGTTTCTTGCGCAACGCGTGCCGGCTTATGAAGCCGCGCTTGCCGGGGTTTATCTGCACGGGCTTGCCGCTGAAGCGTTGACCGATGAAGGTGAAGGACCCGCAGGACTGACCGCGGGCGAGCTGGCACCGAAAGTGCGCAGTTTGCTCAACCGGCTCTTTTACGCCGCGTGAGCTCGGCCGTGGCTGCCGCCAAGGGTAAGTCGCATTTATCCATGACGAACGAAACACGCAGCACACGAAGCCATGGCCGGTACGGCTTGATCTTCATGCAAGCAATCATCCATCCATCGTGGCTATACTTGTTGTCGCGCGTAAGGCGGTCGAGATGGACCATCATCGGACTCCGCGCGATGATCAGTACTTTCCATCACCCTCCGATAAACGGACCGTTATGACGCTCAATTCGCTCCCTGCCTGGCCGGCGCTCCAAACGCATTACGATGCCATCCGTGACAAGCGCCTGCGCGACTGGTTCGCGCCGCAAAATGACACAACACCGTCCCGCGCCGAGCACCTGACTTTTGACGGCGGCGGCATCTCCATCGACTTCTCGAAGAACCGCATTACCGAAGCCACGCTCAAGCTGCTCGTCGAACTCGCGCAGCAGGCCAATGTCGCTGAAAAACGCGACGCCGTGTTTGCCGGCGATATCGTCAACATCACGGAACATCGCGCGGTGCTGCACACAGCCTTGCGCTCCACCGACGACAACTCCCCGTTCCAGAAGGAAATCCGCGCTGAAAAAGCCAAGATGGCCGTGTTCGCGAACAAGGTCCGCGACGGCTCGTGGACCGGTTACACCGACAAGCGGATTCGCCATGTGGTGAACATCGGGATCGGCGGCTCGGATCTCGGGCCGAAGATGGTCGTACATGCGTTGCAACACCTGGCGCAGCCGGGTCTGGACACGCATTTTGTCTCCAACGTCGATGGCGCCGATATCTACAACGTGCTCAAGGGCATTGACGCTGAAGAGACGCTGGCTATTGTTGTGTCGAAGACCTTCACCACGCTCGAAACCATGACCAACGCGCGCTCCATGCGCAAGTGGTTCCTGAAGAGTGGCTGCCCGGAAGAAGCGCTGTCGAAGCACTTCGTGGGCGTATCGGCGAATCCTGAGGAAGTGGTCAAGTTCGGCATTGCGAAGGAAAACGTCTTCGAGATGTGGGACTGGGTCGGCGGCCGTTATTCGCTATGGTCCGCGGTGGGTCTGTCGATCGTGATCTCGGTCGGTCCGGAGAACTTCGAAAAGCTGCTCGCCGGTGCTCATGCCATGGACGAGCATTTCCGTACCGCGCCGTTCGAACGCAACATGCCCGTGCTGATGGGCATGATCGGCATCTGGTATCGCGACTTCTTCGAGTCGCAAAGCGTAATGGTCGCTCCGTACTCGCAAGCCATGCGCTATTTGTCGTCGTATCTTCAGCAACTCGAGATGGAGAGCAACGGCAAGTCGGCCCGTCTCGACGGCACCATGGTCGACTACCCCACCGCCTCCGTGATCTGGGGCGAGCCCGGCACGAACGGCCAGCACGCGTTCTACCAAATGCTGCATCAGGGTCCGGCCATGATCCCGATCGACTTCATCGCCGTGCTGACACCGGAACATCCACTCGTTGATCATCACGCCAAGCTGCTCGCGAATTGCTTCGCGCAAAGCGAAGTGCTGATGCTCGGGCGCACGCTGGAAGAAGCGAAAAAGGTCGCAGGACCGGGTAAGGAAGCACTCGCTACTCACCTGAGTTTTCCCGGTAATCGCCCGACGACAACGATTATTCTCGATGCACTTACGCCCGAGACACTGGGCGCGGTCATCGCACTCTATGAGCATAAGGTGCTGGTGCAAGGCGCGGTGTGGGACATCAACTCGTTCGATCAATGGGGCGTGGAGTTGGGCAAGATCCTCGGCAAGGTAGTGGAAGCCGATATCACCAGCGACAAGGCTGATCCCACGAAGCATGATTCGTCGACATCGGCATTGATCGCGCGTGCGCAGGCTGCGTTGAAGGGGCTGTAAGGGCTTTGATTTGAAGGGCGTCTTGCGTCTCCAATGATGACGCGAGACGCCTTGCTCTAGATCAACTACACGCTCAGGCCATTCACAAGACGCCCTGCTTCTATTGTCACCGCCGCGTCGCATCGCTCGGCCAGTTCGGTATCGTGCGTGACGAGGATCAACGTGGCGCCGTTGCGGCGGTTCATCTCGAACATCAGGTCGATGATCGCGTAACCCGTTGCCGCATCAAGACTGCCGGTGGGTTCATCGGCGAACAGTATGGCCGAATGCGTGACAAACGCGCGCGCAAGCGCCACGCATTGTTGCTCGCCACCGGATAACAGCTTGGGATAATGCGCGGTTCGCTGACCGAGGCCGACCTGTGTTCGAGCAGGTCCCGTGCACGGGTCGCGATCTCCTTGTGCGGCACGTCGCCGCGCAATTCCAGAGGCAACATCACGTTCTCGCGCGCGGTCAGATTCGGCATCAACTGGAACGACTGGAATACGAATCCCACCGAGCCGCTGCGCAAGGCTGCACGCTCGTCTTCGTTCAGCGTGCCCAGGTCGCGCCCGAGCAGACGAACCGAGCCGGCCGTTGCGCTGTCCAATCCGGCAAGCAGACCGAGCAAGGTGGACTTGCCCGATCCCGATGCGCCGACTATGGCTACGCTGCTGCCCTTTTCGATCAACAGGTCGATCTGATCAAGGATGATCAATTCGCCAGTCGCGTCCTTAACCCGCTTGCTTAAACCCCGTACCTCAATGACTGGTACTGGTTCGATATTGTTTTGCATGAAGAGATTTAAGGTGAACTGGACAACGCGCGCCACGCTGGCACCGCTGGCATTGGTTGTATGGGTTGCATGCATGGACGCTGCGCCGGCGCATGCGGCGCAAGACGCGGCCACAGCCGCCAAACCGTCGATCATGGTCCTCGGTGACAGCCTTTCGGCGGAATACGGCCTGCCGCGCGATACAGGCTGGGTTGCATTGCTGCGCTCGAAACTTCCGCAAGAGCACTTTGATTATAGCGTCGCCAATTCAAGCATCAGCGGCGACACCACCAGCGGCTGCCTTGCCCGCCTGCCCGCTGCGCTCAACCGCCTCAAGCCCAACATAGTCATTGTGGAACTCGGCGCTAACGACGCGCTGCGCGGCGTGCCGCTCGCAACTACCGAGGCGAACTTGCGGACCATTATCGAGAAATCGCAGGCAGCCAACGCGAAAGTCTTACTCGTCGGGATGTATGTTCCGACTAACTATGGCCCCGACTATTCGCAAAAGTTTCACGGCGTCTACGAACAATTGTCCAAAGAAAAGCATGTGCCGCTAGTCCCGTTCTTAATGGCCGGTATTGAAAACAAGCCCGAAATGTTTCAGGCGGCTCAGATGCATCCGACCCCTCAGGCCCTCCCTTGCTATTGAACAACGTCTGGCCAGTTTTAAGACCTTTGCTGGGCGCGTCATCGAAATGACCGGGGGATATGGATTGAAGAAATTCATCGATATAACCCCGCTTGAACCCCGTCAGCGCGTCACCCGGTTGGCTTTTAGCCATGCGCGGAATATGGCCACGATTTAGTAATCAAGATTTACGCGTAACCCTGAAAAATCTCGGCTCTTCTGTAATATAATTGAAAGGAGATAACGTAAAATATTTACCAATTCTCGCTTTGACCGTCGCGATCTCGGCTTGCGCCGCTCCGTCCCCTAACGTTAGTCAAGTCGGCACGAGCCAGCAACCGCCGAAGGCCGTCGCACAATGTATCGCGCAGAAATGGGCCGATAAATCACAGCAACAAGTGATCTCGCAGGACACGCTCGCGAACGACATCGCAGCCGATACGTTCTGGGTCAGCAACCGCCGGACGGCGCAGCCGCGCTCGTACGCCCCAACTATTCGGGCCCGGGAATATGGGTCGGTTTCCGCGCTGCGGGCTCGGTCGGCAGCGAAGCCACCGGCGATATCCAGGCATGCCCATGACCTTAGTAAGGTTTAGTGCCGAGTGGTTAAAAGCCCCGCTGGTTTCGCAAGCGGGTGCGAGTCAAATCCAGAGGATTAGACCGCTTGGATCATTGCGACTGATCGGACGTGGTAGGCACGTTCGTGATCTTCACCTTCGAGCGCGCCTTCAATGAATCGAGGTACGACTCCATCTCCGCTTGCGCGTACACCTGCGCGACTTGCTGCTGCGCGCTGGCCAGACGGTCCGGGGTCACCGGATCAGGCTTCTCGACACCATTCACGCGATAGATAGCGTAACCGTCCGCGCCAAGATCGACGCCGACATAAGCCGGCAGCTTCGACGAATCCGTCTTGAAGATCGCGGCGAGCGCGACGGACGTTAGGCCCTGCGCGTCGTTACGCGATACCTTCGATACCGACGAGAAACCTGCAGTCGAGTTCGACTTCTGCAACTCGGCCAGCTTGGCCTCGCCATCCTTGCGCGCGGCCTGGGCCGCTTCCTCCGCCACGACCTTCGTGCGCACTGCGTCCTTGATGCTGTCAAGTGCGGGTATTGCCGCCGCTTTGTAGTCCGTCACACGGCCTGCAATCAGCGTGCTGTTGCCGATATCGATAGCCTGCGTGTTGTTGTGTTGCTTCACGGAGTCCGGTGCGAATACGGCTGCGAGGAACTTCGAATTATTCAGTGGGCTATCAGGCGGCAGCTTCGGATCCGGCTTCGATCCAACCGTCGCCGTCTGGATTTGCAGCTTGTATTTGTCCGCAGCGGGTTGCAGTGACTTCGACTGCTCGTACACCGTCGAGGTGAAGCCTTCCGCGTCGTCAGCCAGGTTCTTCGCCGCTTGCTGTGCGATGGCTTCCTTCGTGATCGCGTCCTTCAATTCGTCGAACGGCTGCGTGACGGACGGCTTCACGTCAGTCGCTTCGAGAATGTGATAACCAAAATCCGTCTGCACGATCCCGCTGATTTTGCCTTTCTTCAGGCTGAACGCAGCGTCGTCGAATGCCTGGCCGCCTGCAATCATGCCGCGGCTGAAATAACCCAGGTCACCGCCCTTTGCCACCGATCCCGGGTCCTGCGAATTCTTCTCTGCAATCTGCGCGAACTGGTCCGGATGCGCCTTGACCTGCGCGAGCAATGCGTCGGCCTGTTGTTTGGCCTTCGCTTTGTCCGCAGCGCTTGCGTCTTTCGGCGCTGTGATCAGGATGTGGCTCACGCGCACTTGCGCCTGCGTCTTGAAGCGCGCGATGTTGTCGTCGTAGTAGTTTTTCAGGTCCGCGTCGGACGGCTTGACCGCTGCCGACAACGTGGCCGGCGACATCACCAGGTACTGGATGGTCGCGGACTCGGGCGTGGCGAATTCAGCACTGTGCGCGTCGTAGTACGACTTCAATTGCGCGTCGGTAGGCTGGATCTTCGCGGTGTAATCGACGGTGCGGAACGCAAGACCTTGAACGTCGCGGCG
This sequence comes from uncultured Caballeronia sp., assembly GCA_940588625.1. Taxonomy (GTDB): domain Bacteria; phylum Pseudomonadota; class Gammaproteobacteria; order Burkholderiales; family Burkholderiaceae; genus Caballeronia. Next base: position 6,757 of record CALNPU010000106.1, on the reverse strand, counting down.
CGGCTCGGCGATCTCGGTCAGCGTTTGCGCCAGGGTCTTCGACGTGAACGCCGTGGACTGGATACTCAACGGAATCTGGTCGGAAGCGAGGCTATAACGCACGCGCTCGTCATACTGTTCAGGCGTCGTGCCCTGCATGGCGAGCAATTGCTTGTACTGGTCCACGTCAATGGAACCGTCCGGTTTGCGCAGCGAGGCGATGGTCGGATCAGCCAGCAAGGCACGGCGGACGGCTTCGTCGGAAACGGTCAGGTGGAGACGCTGGGTTTTGTCGGCGAGCACGCGCTGCTGCACGAGGCTGTCGATCAGCGACGCGCGCATTTCAGGCGAGTCGAACATCTTCGGGTCGAACTGGGCGCCGAGCATCTGCCGCGCGTGATCGATTTGCTGACGCATCGCGCCGTCGTACTCGACACGCGTGATCTTGTGGCCGTTGACGCTGGCGACGTTGGCGTTTTCGTCGAAGAAACTGCTGAAGCCCTGGATACCCACAATTCCCAATCCCGGCACGACGATCAGGATCAACAGGGCCATCATCAGGCGTTGGTGATTACGGAAAAAGTCGAGCATGCGTAACGATTCTGCCTAATACGAAATGCCCGATGTTACAGCAGCGGGCAATAAAAAAGGCGAACCGGAGTTCGCCTTTCTCGTAAATGCTAGTGGAGTGGACGGGACTCGAACCCGCTCCCCCCCCCGGGCGGGACAGCTCGGTATTCTAACCAACTGAACTACCACTCTTTTTTTTGCAACGATCCAGACGCGAACAGCGCAGCCGATTATTTCAGTTACTTGCACAGTAACCCATCGACCGACCGAACCGGAAAGCGGTGCGCCTGAAGGTTTGATCAACACCCTGCCAGCCTTGCTCCACAACCACCGTTTGCTCAATCGGGAAGGTATTAGCTACAACGAAAAATCGGACGGTGCGAAATTTTCTCGTACGACATAGCAAAGACTGCTTTGGCGCAGATCGCTCCGGTGCGATTCCTCCGGGCTGCGAAGCTAATCACCGTCGCCGCCCGGTGAACCGGTAACGACGGCGGAAACCGAAGCTTCCAGTTGGCTTGCCGGGGGCTTCGAGTCGCGTCGATGCCCACGAAACGCAAACCCCGTAGCGCTAACGTCCCCCCCCACTCCCTGCGACGCAGCTACGTCGAGCGGCTGGGCACCCGGAATCTGCAGCGGCTCGATCTTGCCCACGATCACGAGATAATTGAACGCGCCGAGGAAACAGAAACTGCCCGCGACGACCAGCGGAATGGTGAACGCCCCTTTGGTGAGCGCAAGCATGAGGCCGGTGAACGTGGTGATCACGATGCCCGCGAGATTCGACGCAAAGTTCTGGATACCGCTGATCGAAGCCACGAAATCCGGCGTGGGCGCCACGTCGCAGGGAAGCGACCAGATGCTTGCCGCGGCGAACGCAAGGCTTCCATAAGCGATTCCAAAAGATGCGAGCATCACATACGTGCTTGTACGTGCTGGTCGTGAACGCCGACAGCGTGATGATCGATGACAGCAGCATGCCGCCGACCATACAGGTCTTGCGCGACTTCGTCAGGCTCCAGCCGCGTTTATAGAGCGCATCCGAAACGATGCCGCCCAGCCAGCCGCCGGGAATAGAAATGAGCGCGGGAATCATGCCGCGCGACTTAAGGGAAAAGCCGCGCGTCTGCACGAGATAATTCGGGAACCACGTGATGAAAAAGTAGATCACGAAGTTCGTGCAGAAGAAGCCGAGCATCATGCCCCACAGCGTGCGATGCCTGAAGAGCGAAGCCCACGTAACGTTCTGGCCAGACGTTATTTCGCGCGGCACAGGCGCTGCATTTTCATCGCCGGTCAGGTCGCCACGCGATGGATTGCGATAGATCAGGAACTAGCCGAGCACCAACAGCAAACCGACTGCGCCTGTCGCGACGAACGACGCTCCCAGCCGAAGCCGCTGATGATCAGCGCGACAATCGGGATGGAGAGTGCGGAGCCGACCCGCGAGCCGCTGTCGAAGATACTGGTGGCGAACACGCGCTGCGCCGGTTTGAACCATTGCGCGATGAGCTTCGCACACGCCGGATAAGCGCCCGCCTCACCCACGCCGACCATCAGGCGGCAGCCGAACATCGTGGTCGCTGCTGTCAGCGCGGTGAATACCGACCACCAGCCAACTGCAAGCGGCAGTGCGATGCGCGCGCCGACTTTATCGACGAACCAGCCGAACGGCATTTGTATCAGCGCGTAGGTCCAGAAAAAACCACTCATTACCAGGCCCATTTGCGCCGGGCTGATGTTGAGTGCCTTCTCTATCTGAAGGGCTGCGACTGCGAGGTTCGCGCGATCGACATAGTTGATCGCGATTGCCAGGAAGCATAGAAATATGACCATCCAGCGCATCTTGCGCACACTTTGTCTCCTCCGGTACGGCACGTTTTTTATCTACGATGCTCGGGATTCAAGCGACACCGCGAACGAGAGCAGGATCGACCCCGTCAAGCACGGTGTGTGCTTGACGGGGCGTTACATGCTACCCGTTTAATGCGCTTGTCTGCACAGCAGGAGCTATCGGTTATCTATACGGAGGAGGTTCCCTGAGCCACACCCGAGGTCTTACAAAAAGAAAGATTTGCTACATTGCGATGGCTGGTGACTGCAGAAAGTCCTGGTTTTAAAGCAACCTGTGCCGGATCAAGAACCCTCGCAAGTCTCATGAAGCGCATTAAGCCTGCGCACCGGATCGGCCACGTACGGATTTGCTTCGTCCCACGCATACCCCGCCAGCACCGCTGCTGATATAACGCTGAATATGCGGTGTCTTATGCGGATAAAAGATGATGTCCTGCAACTCGCCCATGTACCACCGCTCGACAAAAGCACGGAACGTATCAATACCTTTTCTTAGCGGCACATCGTAAACCGCTTGCCAGTCGAGCGCCTCGCCGTTGAGTTACCGTTCAAGCGTTTGCACCGCCAGATGCGCGGAGCGCAGGGCGATCGTGACACCCGACGAAAACACCGGGTCGAGGAACACGCCGGCGTTACCGAGCAGCGCGTAACCCGGACCATGGAGCCGCTCGACGTTCGCCGAATACCCGCCGATATGCCGCACCGGCATCAGGAACGGCGCCTCCCCGATGAGCCTGTTGAGCGTTGACTTCTGTTGGATCAGCGCGCGCAGCTTTGCATCGCGTTCGTTCTCGGGGAAATCCAGAAAACTCGCTTCGGCTACGCACCCGACCGACGAGCGTCCACCCTGCCAGCGGAATCATCCAGAACCAGACATTGCGATGCTCCAGGTGCGTCGCGACACAGATCTTGTTCCGGTCCGTGGTGCCAGCCGGAATGCCGTCGCGCACATGCGTAAAGATGGCCGCACGCGTAGGTATCCGCGTGGGCGCTTCAAGATTCAGGAGACGCGGCAATACACGGCCGAAGCCGCTTGCATTGAGTACAAAACGCGTGTGCACGTGATATGCAACGCCCGCTTCATCGATCACGTCCAGCACGGGCGCGGTGCCGGTTTGCATCGCCTACACGGTGTGGCCGAAACGCACTTCAGCACCATGCTTTGCAGCGCATTGGCAGCAGGTCGTCGAATACCGCGTGTTCGACCTGGTAGGTCGTGCCCCATCCCGGCGAATGTTTATCGCGGAAATCGAAGGACGACGACTGGTCGCGATAAATAAAATGTGCGCCGTTCTTATACTGGAACCCGGCTTCGACGACCGCCTGCAGCATGCCGGCTTCTTCCAGGTACGTCATGCTTTACGGCAGCAGACTCTTGCCGACCGAAAAGCGCGGAAAGTGCTGACGCCCGAGCACGAGCACCGAACGGCCCACCTTTCTCAGCAGCGCAGCTGCGACAGCACCCGAGGGGCCAGCGCCAATAATGGCTACATCGAAAGTCGTGTCTAGCTTCGAAGGATCAGTGTTCAAAGGTGCCTCGCTTGGCCCTGGGGCTGTCTGTGGAGTTTCGTGTGGCGCACATTGCGTCGATCATTCAAGTGAATCATCTGCATCGCTCATCTTTCCCGCTCTTGCTTCTATGCGTTCCATGCTTGCCATTACAATGGCGTGCGCCCTGTTCGCATGCTTTCGCATTCCTTGTTGCCGGAGAGAAACTCGCGTCGTCATCCGAAATATCCAGCATTTCCTTCGTGCCGGAGACGGCCTTCGGGCTCTGGTTTCTACGTACTGCCACGTGGGAACATCACATGCTGCGGGTAGCGATCAACGATCTCAAGCGCCTGGTCGATACAACCCTGCCCGCGGCACCTGTGATCGTTGATGCGGGTTGCGGGCAAGGTCAATCGTTCCGGCTGCTTGGCAACGCGTTCAGGCCCGGCCGGATCATCGGAGGCGATTTCCATGAGCCTTCGCTCGTGGCAGCCCGGGATGCTGCGGGGGCTCGCTTGAAGGACGACGGCTGGACGAGCGGGATCGAGTTGCTTCATGGTGACTGCGCGTGCCTGCCCTTGCCCGATGCCAGCGCCGACATCGTCTTCTGCCTTCTGCCATCAGACCTTTCATCATCTCTTGGATTAAGGCCGCTCCCTGGGTGAATTTCGCCGGGTGCTGAAACCCGGCGGGGTTTTGCTGTTCGCTGAATCCACCGACGCGTATATCAAGTCCTGGGTGATCCGCTTGCTGTTTCGCCATCCCATGCACGTGCAGAAAAGCGCCGGCGCTTACCTCGATATGATCCGCAACGCCGGCTTTTCATTCGGTTCGCAAAACGTTTCCATGCCCTACCTGTGGTGGAGCCGTGCCGCGGACTTCGGACTCCTTGAACGGCTTGGCCTGCATCGGCCGCTACCGGGCAAGCGTCGTGAAACGCTGGTCAATGTGGCTACGATCAAGGCCGTTTGAATCGGCCTTGGTCGCAGTTTTGCTTCAGTTTGCGCGTTACCGTGCATTGAGCAGAACACCATCCCCACGCACCCGCAAGGCAACCGCTTTTCAAGCACTCTTCCACGCGTCGAAGACCAGGCTGGAGCAACTACCGCCGAATCCGAATGAAATCGACATTGCTGTATCTATCTTCAGGGTCCGCGATGCGCGCACGAGCGCATGCCGTTCGTGCGCGGGTCTGGCATGTCGATCAGACCCGTCCCGGCGACAAACCCATCACGCATCATCAGCAAGGCGTAGATCGCCTCATGTACGCCGCATGCTCCAAGCGGATGACCGGACAATCCCTTCGTCGATGAAAACAACGGAACGTCTTCGCCAAATACATCACACAACGCATGCAGTTCTTCGACGTCGCTGAGCGGCGTGGAAGGTGCGTGCGTATTGATATAGGACGGACGTGTGCCTGCTTCGTCTAGTGCGCCACGCATGGCGCGTGCGATGCCCGATGCGTGCCGACTCACCATGCCCGCACCGTCCGTGCAATGGCCAAAGCCCGTCAGTTCAGCGTGAATGCGTGTACCCCGCGACAGTGCATGGTCCAGCGCCTCAAGCACCAGCACGCCTCCGCCGGACGCAATCACGAAACCATCGCGCGTGCTGTCATAGGGACGCGAGGCACGTTCCGGCGCGTCGTTAAAACGCCTCGACAATGCCACCATTGCGTCGAACAACATGGTCGTGTTGTCGTGCAAACCTTCGCTGCCGCCCGCGAGTACGATCTGCTGGCGGCCGGTCTGGATCAGTTGCATCGCCTGTCCGATCGCGAGAGCTAATGTGGTACAGGCCGACGACGGCGAATAGGTCATGCCCTCCAGCCCGAACACCTGCGCCACGTTCGCCGACGTGGTGCTCCCCATCACTTGCGGGACCGCATACGGCGGCACTTTCTCGATACCGCGCGCATGGGCTATTGCCATCGCTGCGTCATACGCGGAGAGCATGCCAGTGCCCGAGCCGATCACCGTGCCAGCACGCGGCGAACGCAACAGGGAGGGGTCGAGATTGGCATCGTGTATTGCTTTACGCGCCGCATGGCATGCAAAACGCGCCGTGTCGCCCATGAAATGCTCGAGCTTGCGATCGACCTGCGTCAGGTTGAGCGTCGGTGCATACCAGTTGCATTTCATCATCTCGATGGTCCACCACGCCTCTAGCGCCCCGCAAGCGCCCAGCGTGTGGCCGACGTAACTCTTCAGCGAGCTGATTGGCAAACACGCGCCGAAGGTCTGCGCGGTCACGTGGCTTTCGGCTACATCGCCGCGATCCGTCGACGTGCCATGCGCGTTGACGTAGACAATGGCTGCAGCCGGAAGTTGAGCGTCGCGCAGCGCGAGTTGCATCGCGAAGGCCATGGTGTCGGCCGATGGCTGCGTCATGTGCGCGCAGTCGGAGTTACAGCCAAAGCCAATCACCCCCGCATGAATGCGCGCCCCGCGTGCAAGCGCGTGTTCATACTCTTTGGGCACCAGGGTCGCCGCGCCTTCACCGACCACGAGTCCATCGCGGGCGACATCGAAGGGACGCGGCGTCAGATGCGGCTCGTCGTTCCGCGTGCTGGTGGCGTAAAGCGTGTCGAACACGGCAACTGCCGGTCCCGACAATTCTTCTGCGCCGCCTGCGAGCATCAGCGTCTGCTTGCCGGCTGCGATCATCTCGTAGGCGTAACCGATCACCTAGCTGCCCGAAGCACACGCGCACGATGTCGGCACAATTCGGCCCTTCAGGTCCCAAAACAGGCTCACGTTGACCGCCGTGGTATGCGGCATCATCGTAAGCATCTGATTTGAACCGTTCCCTGCCTGTCGTAGAAGATGCAATTATCGCTACGACGGACACGAGTGACCGA
>CALNPU010000105.1 GCA_940588625.1 uncultured Caballeronia sp. | reverse complement strand
CCCAACAAATTCTCAACGCCGCAACGCGCAGGAAGCAAAAGGCCCGCACTCCGAAAAACGGTTATGCAGACCTTCCTAGGAATACTTCGAAGCAAATCAACAACGCATTTGCATGAAAAAAAATTCGAATAGGTTTAGGATGAACCGAAGCGATGTTGTTCTGTGTTCTGATTAGGCGCGCCGCGCACGCATTGCTTTCTGACTTCGGCGAGGAGGTAGCATGGATATCTACAGCAGTTTCGCGACCCGCTTCGAAAAGACTCGCGAGGAGGAGTTCTCGCTCGAAGAGTATCTCGCGCTCTGCAAAGACGATCCTGCAACGTATGCAACAGCGGGCGAACGGATGTTGGCGGCTATCGGGGAACCGGAGTCAGTCGACACGCGCACGGACCCGCGTTTATCGCGTGTGTTTGCAAACAAGGTGATCAAGGTTTATCCGGCATTCCGTGAGTTCTACGGAATGGAGGAAGTGATCGAGCAGATGGTGTCGTACTTCCGGCATGCAGCCCAGGGGCTGGAAGAGAAGAAGCAGATCCTGTATCTGCTCGGACCTGTGGGCGGCGGCAAGTCATCCATTGCCGAACGTCTGAAGCAACTGGCCGAGCGTGTTCCTTTCTATGCAATCAAGGGTTCGCCCGTCAACGAGTCTCCTTTGGGCTTGTTCGACTATGACGAAGACGGTCCTATCCTTGAAGAGCAATACGGCATTCCGCGCCGCTATCTCAAGAACATCCTGAGTCCGTGGGCAGTGAAGCGCCTTCACGAATTCAATGGCGACATCCGCAAGTTCCGCATCGTTCGACGTTATCCCTCCATCCTTCGGCAGATCGGTATAGCTAAGACCGAACCGGGCGATGAGAACAATCAGGACATCTCGTCACTGGTCGGTAAGGTCGACATCCGCAAACTCGAAATCTATTCGCAGGACGACGCTGACGCCTACAGCTATTCAGGTGGACTGTGTCTTGCGAACCAGGGCTTGCTCGAGTTTGTTGAAATGTTCAAGGCTCCGATCAAGGTGCTGCACCCGCTGCTCACCGCTACCCAGGAAGGCAACTTCAAGGGTACGGAAGGTTTCGGTGCGATCCCGTTCGACGGGGTGATCCTCGCTCACTCGAACGAGTCGGAATGGAAGACGTTCCGCAATAACAAGAACAACGAAGCACTGCTTGATCGTATCTTCGTGGTGAAGCTGCCGTACTGCCTGCGCTATAGCGAAGAGATGAAGATCTACGAGAAGCTGCTGCGTAATTCTTCGCTGGCCGAAGCGGTATGCGCACCCGGCACGCTCAAGATGATGGCGCAGATGGCGGTGTTGACGCGCCTTAATGAACCGGAGAACTCCAGCCTCTTTTCGAAGATGCAGGTCTATGACGGCGACAACCTGAAGGACACGGACCCGAAGGCCAAGTCGTTCCAGGAGTATCGCGACTTTGCTGGTGTCGACGAAGGCATGACCGGCGTCTCTACGCGGTTCGCGTTCAAGATCCTGTCACGGGTGTTCAACTTCGACTCCACTGAAATTGCGGCCAATCCGGTGCACCTGATGTACGTGCTGGAACAGCAGATCGAACGCGAGCAATTCCCACCGGAAACCGAACAGAAGTACCTGTCGTTCATCAAGGACGTGCTGGCGTCGCGGTATGCCGAGTTCATCGGCAAGGAGATTCAGACGGCGTATCTGGAGTCGTATTCGGAGTACGGGCAAAACATTTTCGACCGCTATGTGACGTATGCCGATTTCTGGATCCAGGATCAAGAATTCCGCGATTACGATACCGGCGAGAGTTTCGACCGTGCGTCGCTGAATGCGGAATTGGAGAAGATCGAGAAGCCGGCTGGCATCAGCAACCCGAAGGACTTCCGCAACGAGATCGTGAATTTCGTGCTGCGGGCGCGGGCGGCGAACGGCGGCAAGAATCCGGCGTGGATCAGCTACGAGAAACTTCGGGTGGTGATCGAGAAGAAGATGTTCTCGAATACCGAGGAACTATTGCCGGTGATCTCGTTCAACGCTAAAGGTTCTGCGGAAGAACAGCGCAAACACGAGGACTTTGTGAACCGGATGGTCGCGAAGGGCTACACGCCGAAGCAAGTGCGCCTGCTCTGCGATTGGTATCTCCGGGTACGCAAATCGTCGTAATGTGGCTCGCCAATTACGCGGGAGACTGGATGTGCTGCATCAAATTATCGACCGCAGGTTAGCCGGTAAGAACAAGAGCATTGCCAACCGCGAACGCTTTTTGCGTCGTGTCAAAAACTATATTCGTCGTGCGATGTCGGACGCTGTTCGAGACCGCAGCATCAAAGACATCCAGAGCACGCAAAGCATCACGATTCCTAAGAAGGACATCGCCGAACCGTCGTTCCGGTATGGTCCTGGCGGAAAGCGTGAGCTCGTGCATCCGGGTAACCCCGACTACATCCGGGGCGACAAGATAGCGCGCCCGAATGGCAGCGGTGGCGGCAGCAAGACCGCGAGCAACGAAAGCGAAGGGCAGGACGACTTCGTGTTCGAGCTGTCGCGCGAAGAGTTCATGCAGTATTTCTTCGACGACCTCGAGCTGCCGCGACTCGTCAAAACCAAGCTACTTGCCGTGCCCACGTGGAAGAACGTGCGGGCAGGGTTCTCGGCTGAAGGAACGCCGAACAATATCGATGTAGTCCGTTCGCTGCGCAGTGCGCTCGGGCGGCGGATCGCGCTGGGATCGCCTTTATCGCGCCAATTGCACGAGATGGAGCGGCAGTTGGAAGTGCTTCAACTGGAGAGCAACGCCGAGGAAATTGCGCGGCTGGAAGCCGATATCGTGATCATGAAAGGGCGCATTACGCGGATTCCTTTCATCGACCCATTCGACTTGCGGTACGTCAACCGGACCAAACAACCCACGCCGTCGAGCAAGGCCGTGATGTTTTGCCTGATGGACGTGTCCGGTTCCATGGACGAGCAGCGCAAGGATCTGTCGAAGCGTTTCTTCATTCTTTTGTACCTGTTCCTGAACAGGAACTACGAAAAGATTGAAGTCGTGTTCATCCGGCATCACGCGTGCGCCGAAGAGGTGGATGAAGAAGCCTTCTTCCATTCGACCGAAAGCGGCGGTACGGTGGTATCCAGCGCGCTCGACTTGATGAAGAAGATCATGGACGAGCGGTATTCGCCCACCGAATGGAATATCTACGGCGCGCAAGCGTCCGACGGCGACAACTGGACTGACGATTCGCCCAAGTGCTGTAAGCTACTTTCAGAGGACATTCTTCCGAAAGTGCGATACTTTGCCTACATTCAAGTAGCGCTCGAAGAGCAGAATCTCTGGGTGGAATATGCTCATCTGGCGCAAAGCGCGCTTGAACTCGCGATGAAAAAAGTTGAATCGGCTGCGGATATTTATCCGGTCTTTCGCGAATTGTTTGAGAAACAACAGGCGGCTGCATGACAACACGACATCTGAACAACGAAGCACGTGGGCATCACCTCAAACCCGGCGAAGAACTGACAGCACAAGACAGCGCGCCACAAAAGGCCAGGAAGCCTCGCAAAAGCGCGGCGTCGGAAGGAGGCACCATGAACGTGGCGGAAAAAAGGCCGTTGCCATGTCCATCGGATTGGACCTTCGAGCTGATCGAGGAATACGACACCGAGATTTCCCGTGTCGCACAGCGCTATGGGCTCGACGTCTACCCGATCCAGCTGGAACTTATCAGCGCCGAGCAGATGATGGACGCGTACGCGTCGGACGGCATGCCGGTGAACTACCGGCACTGGTCGTTCGGCAAGCACTTCCTGTCCACCGAGAAGAGCTACCGGCGCGGCCAGATGGGCCTTGCGTACGAGATCGTCATCAACTCGAATCCGTGCATTGCGTACCTGATGGAAGAAAATACGATGACGATGCAGGTGCTCGTCATCGCGCACGCGGCGTACGGGCATAACTCGTTTTTCAAGGGCAATTACCTGTTCCGGCTGTGGACGGACGCGCACGCCATTGTCGACTATCTTGTTTATGCGAAGAACTACATCGCGGAATGCGAGGAGCGGCACGGCATTAACCGGGTGGAGGAACTGCTCGACTCGTGCCACGCGCTGATGAACTATGGTGTCGACCGGTATAAGCGGCCGCAGAAATTGTCGCTGGCGAAGGAAATGGCCGCACGGCGCGAACACGAAGCGTATTTGCAGTCGCAAGTGAATGAACTCTGGCGCACGCTGCCGAATAAAAAAGCGACGATGACCGAGGAAATTGAAAGCCGATATCCGCTTGAACCGCAGGAAAACCTGCTGTATTTTGCGGAGAAAAATGCCCCGCTGCTTGAGCCGTGGGAACGCGAAATTATTCGCATTGTCCGCAAGGTCGGCCAGTATTTTTATCCGCAGCGGCAAACGCAGGTCATGAACGAAGGATGGGCCACGTTCTGGCATTACACGCTGCTCAATACGCTTTATGCGGAAGGCCGTCTGGAAGACGGTTTCATGATGGAATTCCTGCATTCGCACAGCAACGTGGTGTATCAGCCGCCCGTGACCAAGCAGTATTACAGCGGCATCAACCCGTATGCCCTCGGATTTTCCATGATGAGCGATATTCGCCGCATCTGCGAACACCCGACGGATGAGGATCGCGAATGGTTTCCGGAGCTTGCCGGCAGTGACTGGTTTGAAGCGCTGCATTACGCCATGCGCAACTTCAAGGACGAGAGTTTTATTGCGCAGTATTTATCACCGCATCTGATTCGGGAAATGCGCTTGTTCTCCATTCTCGATGACGATATGCGCGACTCGCTGGAAGTGTCCGCCATTCACGACGAAAGCGGATACCGGTATGTGCGCCAGGCTTTGTCGCGGCAGTACGACATGCATCATCGTGAGCCGAATATCCAGGTGTATTCGGTGAATACGCGTGGCGATCGCAGCCTGACGTTACGCCATTTCATGACCGATAACCGTCACTTGACCAATGACAGCGAAGAAGTGCTCAAGCACATGGCGCGGCTGTGGCAATTCGACGTGTATCTTGAAAGCGTCGATGAAAATGGTACGGTGAGAAAGCGCCTCGATTGCAAATACACCGGGGCGGAAAAACGCTGAGTTATTCGTTATCGTTCGTTGAGGCATAAAAAAACCGGCTTGCTGAGTATAATCAGCGAGCCGGTTTTTTATCAAGAACCGAAACCCTAGACCTTATCGATCTTCCTGGCTTCTTCGTTTTGCGTGAACAGATCCCAGCTCGCCATGAACAGCGCGGCGATCAGTGGTCCAATCACGAAGCCGTTGATCCCGAACAATCCCATTCCGCCCAGCGTGGAAATCAGCACCACCCAGTCAGGCATTTTCGTGTCCTTACCCACCAGGGTAGGGCGCAGCACGTTGTCCACTATGCCGATCACCACCACACAGAACACGATCAGGATCACGCCGCGCCAGATGTCGCCGGTGATCAGGAAATAGGCTGCTGCCGGTGCCCAGACCAGCGCGGCGCCAATAGCTGGCAGCAGCGACAGGAACGCCATCAGCACGCCCCACAGCAGCGAACCCTGGATTCCCAGCAGCATGAAAATCATGCCGCCGAGGAAACCCTGGACGGCCGCCACCGCGATATTGCCCTTCACGGTTGCCCGGACGACGGTCGTAAACTTGGCGATCAGGTGCTGCTTGGGTTCGTCGTCCAGTGGCAGCGCACGGTGAATGCGCCGGCCGATTTCACCGCCGTCGCGCAGCAGGAAAAACACGAGGTACATCATCACGCCGAAGCTGATCACGAACTGGAACGTGTTCTGGCCAATGCTCAACGCCTGCGAGGCCACGAACTGGCTGATCGCAGCGGCGCCATTGGTCAGCCGTTGCTGAATGCTCGGGATGTCGGTCAGTCCAAAGCGGCCAAGCAGCGCCTGCACCGAGTTCGGCAGCGCGTGGATGGCTTGCTGGAAGTAGGTCGTGAAATTGGGCTGGCCAGCCTTGATCTGGGCATACGCAAGGCTGATTTCCTGGACGAGCGTGGTCGCAACGAAGCTGAGCGGCAGGATCACGATCACGATTATCAGGCCCAGCGTGGCGAACGTCGCCAGATTGCGCCGCTTGCCGAATTTAGCCGCGAGGTAGCGCTGCAACGGCTGGAAAAGGATCGCGAGGATCGTGCCCCAGAAGATCGCGCCGAAGAACGGCAGCAAGATCCAGCAGAGCGCAACCGTGACAACAAAGAGCAAGAGATGGAAGAACTTCTGGTGAACAGTACGGTTATTCATGAGATCCCTGAAGTGAGGCGGAGTCCAGGTGTGACGAGGGCGAGCTTCAACGCCTGGTCACCCTTACCAATGCAATTGGATGCTAGCACGCGCAAGTTTTGGTCCATGGGGCAGGCTTTGTAAGGTTTATTTTGCATTTGGAAGCAACCGTCCCGCCATCGTTTTGCCGGTATCTCGAAAATAAGTATAACTGAGTATTAAAACTCGTTAATAGATTAATAGATCGATTCGATCACCTACGATGGCTCGACCCAAAAGCGACGACAAACACAACGCACTGCTGCTTGACGCAGAACAGGTTTGTGCCCAGCGCGGGCTTGAAGCTGCGCCGACATCGGCTATATCGAAGCAGGGGGGGCGGAAGGGAACCTGGTGAACGCGGCTTTACAGGGCCATCAAGCTCGACTTCGCCGACGCGCTCATGACCCGGTTTCCCCGGACGGGGCCCGTGCGTGACCGGTTGGAATATCTGTGGGGCGCGTTTGTTGATTGGGGCGTCGCGCATCCGCAACGGCTGAATGTACTCGACCAGTTGTCGGTGGCGATACGGTCAGCGAAGAATCAAAGGCGGTCGGCTACGAACCCGGATATGTATCGTCCCGGGATGATCCAGCCAATGGACGGCATTCGCTCGGGCGGCCCTTGTTTCCGGTGTTGCGGCGTGCGTTCCCGAATGCCATTACGACGACCAGTCAGTTAGGGCGGGCGATGATCGCCGTGGCCAGGGAACGCGCCCCGTCGCGGGTGGTGGAGACGCAGGACATTACACGGTAGTAGGAAGCAGAATCCCGAACGACGAGTCGCTTATCATCGCGCGGCATCGCCCCACCGGTATTCCGCCGTCGCGTTGTCCAACTGTGCTTTCAGTTCGGCATCGAGTGCAAGATCCACGGTGGCCAGCGTATCCGAGAGCTGATCGGGGTCGGCTTGCCCCGATAATCGCTGACGTTACCACCGGGTTCGCCAGCACCCACGTCACTGATATCGTCGTCAACGACTCACAGGTTGCGCCCACGATCTGCTTCAGCTTTTGGATGGTTTCAAACTCGCGCTCATGCCAATAGCGTTGCTGATACATCGCCCCCGCTTTGCCCACGGTCGCCGTAAACCGGCCCTCCGACGGCGCGGCATCGTGCTTATGCTGCTTGCGCCCGTCAGCAAACCACCCGCGAGCGGGTTATACGGGATCACGGTCAGATGCTCGTCGGTGGCAAGCGGCAACAACTCGCGCTCGATTTGCCTGAATAGTAGGTTGTTGTAACGTGGCTGGACGGAAACGAAACGCGCGACGCGCAGCACATCGGAACGGCCCAACGCAGTCGCCAGCCGGTACGCGAGAAAATTCGATACCCCCACGTAACGCGCCTTGTCCTGGCGCACGATGGATGGTATCGAGTGCTTCGAGGGTTTCGTCGAGCGGCATGGTGAGGTCTTCGGAATGCAGCTGGTAAAGGTTCGACGTAGTCGGTATCGAGGCGCTTGAGCGACGCATCGATAGCGTCCAGCAAATGCTTGCGCGATGCGCCCTGATCCCACGCCGACGGCCCCATCTTGCCGACCGCCTTGGTCGCCAGGATGAACTGACTGCGACGTGTGGGTGTTTCCTTCAGCCAGCGCCCGATAATCTCCTCGGTACGCCCGGCCACGCCTTCCCTGCTGCCTAGCAGATAGACGTCGGCGGTATCAATGAAATTGACACCGGCTTCAGCCGCTCGATCCATGATGCTGCGTGACACGTTTTCTTCAGTTTGCAAACCAAAGGTCATCGTGCCGAGGCACAAACGCCGAAATATTCAGGCCGGTACGACCAAATCTGCGGTACTGCATGGCGAGCTCCTGGGGCGTGTTGAATGTCCTGCCAGCTTAAACGTTCAGGCCCGAGCCTGCATTTGCGCTGTCGGATGATACAAACGCTACGAATGCTACGAGGTCACGGCTTGCGGTGCCGGGCGCAGGGACACGGCATCGAGGAAACGGAACACAATGGCCGAGGCCAGCGTTACCAGTCACGCATACGAAGGCGATCCGGAACGCCAGCGCCACCGAGCCAAGGCTCGCTGAGAACACCGACACCAGGCCGCCGCCAATGAATACCCCCAGGCCAATTGCCAGCATCTGCACCATCGAAAAGAGGCTGTTGCCGCTGCCCGCGTCCTTGATGGACAGCCCCTTGAGCGTGACGCTGTTCATCGCAGCGAACTGCATGGAATAGCACGCGCCGAATACAGCGAGGATCGCAATCTCGATCACGAGCGGCGTGCTCACCGAAAACGAAGCGAAGCCGACTATCGATGCCCCGACAAGAATGGTGTTCCACAGCAGGAAATTGTCGTAGCCATAACGCTTCGGGCAACATCATCGGGCCCGAATGCAGCGGCGTATAGCCGAGCTGCAGTTGCATCAGCAGCGGCAGCAGAAACGGCACCGCGCTCGATCCGATCCGGCACAGCAGGTTACCGATCAAGCCCACGCTGAAGTTCGGCTCGCTGAACAAGGACAGCTTGAAGAGCGGATCGCGCCGGCGTCTGGCATACGGAATGTAAGCGAGCGCCGCGATTGCGGAGACCCGGAACAGTCCGCCCGACACCAGCAATTTGTGCGTGTGCGCGGGGCTGTCGAGCGCCATCGAAAACGCGACCATGCAGAGCGCCAGCAACCCGCAACCGAAAAAGTCGAAGGGCGCGGCCTCTGCAATGGCATCTTTGGGAAGAAAACGATGCACGGCGAACAAACCCACTGCGCCAATGGGCACGTTGATCAGGAAAATCTAGTGCCAGGTAAACGATTCGACGAACCAGCCACCGAGCGTCGGTCCGATGATCGGCCCGACCTGGCCGGCAATTGAAATGACCGCCAGCGCGGAGACATACGCTTCGCCCGTCACACTGGCGGTCATTTCAATTTGCACGGCCAGCCTGGCCAATAGGCAGCAGCATGGAGCCGCCAATGCCCTGAATCACGCGCGCCACAATGAGTTGATTCAACGATTGCGCGTTTGCGCAGCAAAGCGAGCCGATCACGAACAACAGGATGGGATGGCGACGAAGTAGACGCGCCGGGTGCCGAAACGGTCGGCGAGCCGCCGGACGCGGGCGTGAGGAGCGCCATGGTGAGCGTGTAGGCGACAACAATAGGCTGCATCGCAAGCGGTTGCGCGTGCAGGCTGTGCGCAATGAAGGGCAGGGCCGTGTTCACGATGGTCGTGTCGAGGGCCTGCATGAAAAAGCCGACGGCCACGATCAACAAGAGCGCCGTATGTGAGTTTTTTGAAGTCATCTATTGCGCAGGAACAATGTCTCGCGCGAGGCTCACGCGATATGACGATTTTAAGACGTCAAATGCCAATCGGAAACCCCACTGGCCGCATTGACTATCATCGGAAAATCCGACCACAATGAATCATGCTCAATCCAGTCTGGCTGAACACGTTCGCGACGGTGGCCGCGTCGCATAGTTTCACCGACGCCGGGCGGCAACTCAAGCTAACGCAATTCAGCGTGAGCGAACACATCCGGCGGCTGGAAGAACACGTCGGGCGCCGGCTGCTCGTGCACCCATTCGCTTTCGCTCACTGCCGACGGCGAAGCCATGCTGGTCCACGCCCGTATGATCCTGGACGCGATGACCCGCGGAGTTGCAATTCCGCTCGGCGCGTCTCCGGGGCCGCGTGTCACCGAAAAGCAAGCACGGGCTGCACATTTAGTCGGGCGAGAGCAACTGAGTAGAACGCAAGGCAGGTAGGATGTGTAGTCTTGGAGCACCTTCGAGAATGTCTGCCAGTGCGTCAAATGGATGACTCCCGCTTCAATCGATGATCTCGGTGCATTTTAGTCAGCATGGCGAACAGCACCTCCGAGTCTTTGGGCGCCAGTTCGCCTGAATCCATCGCATTGGCGAGAAGTGCGACAAACACGTCGTGATAAGGGCGCAGAAGACGTTCCATCAGGACATCCAGCCGCTCGCCCTGCTCGGCGGTTGCCGTGGTCGAGAAAAACACCCTATATCTGGCTCGCTGAACACCTTGTCGACAAAAGGACCAACGCCCGCTCCACCCTCTGACAGTTCGTCATATCGGCGGTGCGCAGCTTGCCCGTTGCCTCGATCATGGGCGCGGCGCGCTGCAGGCTGGCCGTCCGCGCGAGCGTTTCTCCTTGGCGACCTGCGCCGGGAGTGCGGTTGAAACTGTCATGGTTCGATCCGGATTGCAATTCTGTGATTGAGCCCGAAGTTTAACCGACACAAAGCGCCCCACCTTTGCGTCAGGCCGCGCGGTGCTTGACATCGACCGCCCGAGTACCCTGCTATTTCAAAATTAACCACTCGTTGAATATTCTCTAATGAGAGACTCAGGTCAACCGACCTTGCAGGTTGCAGGGCAAACGAATCTTCGTCATGGGCGAGTTGCGCCTGCCTGACGTTGACCGACGCCAGAACATCTGGCGTGGCATCTGCCGGACTGAATCGGAGGTGGGAGCGGAAGCAAAAGCCGTTGCCGGCAAACTCCCGGACTTCACGTTCTA
Organism: uncultured Caballeronia sp.; assembly: GCA_940588625.1. GTDB lineage: Bacteria > Pseudomonadota > Gammaproteobacteria > Burkholderiales > Burkholderiaceae > Caballeronia. Next base: position 3,120 of record CALNPU010000105.1, on the reverse strand, counting down.
CGACTTTCGCCGGTCTCCCTGTGCGGCTCAACGCGTTTGGCACGCCCGGCAGCTTCGGTTTCTCTGAGTCACGCCATGCTTTACCAGCGGCATCAGCAGGCTTTGCATGATTTGGCAAAGCGGTCCTGGTGTGAACGGTTGAACGAATCAGTGGTCTTGTGCAACCGAAAAACCGCATGACGTGATCGCCTCGTCGCGACACCGATGGTGCCGGCTGCCCGGAATTTCTTGTAAAGGAAAGGTGAGATGCTCGAGAAACATACTAGTACATACCAGCACGGTCCCGAACCGTTGAGTTGCTCGATAACGCACGCGTCCAGCAAGTAGCCGATGAAGCAACGAGAATCGCCCAGCGGCGTCCGGCAAAAACCAGTTGGACTGATCGCGGCCCATAGAAGATTGATCCGATGAATACCGCCGCACCCGCGCCAGCCTTTGGCGCACGCGTCATACCCGGACCAACAAGCGATCATTCGGTCATTCACCAGCCCATTCGCCTGGCAGGTCGCTGTTTTGCAAAATTTCCAGCAGCGTCTCCGCAGGGCGGCTCAAATGTTTCGCCCCCAACGCGATGAATTCGACCTGTGGCAATTCCGGCAGAGCCGCTCGATTTACCGGCGGCGATAGCCCTCTTCCTACCAGGAAATGGGAACGCACGGTGAGTCCCAGTCCGCCACGCGCAGCCGGGATGCACCCTGTGTACGAACTGCTCGTGCAGACCACCTGCCAGCGCGCGCCGACAGCAGCCAGCGAGTCGAGCACCACGGCGCGCGTCACGCTCGGCTCCGCGACCAGGATCAGCGGCAGCGGCTGATCGAGGTCCACCTCGGTGCCGGTCCAGCCCAAGCCATTCGAGCTGTGCGGAAAACAGCGGAATACCGCGCGGATCGCCTATGCGCCGCTTGCCGATCAACAGATTGATCGACCCTGCGTCCAGGTGCTCGTAAAGCCGCCCCGTCATGCCGATGGTAATTTCCAGTTCAACATCCGGACGAGTCCGGCGAAATGCCGCGAGCACGCTGGGCAACGGGCCGAGCGCGACGTCGTCGGAGGAACCCAGGCGCACGCGGGCACGTCCCAAGCGCCATCGTCTTCGTTTTGCCGGCGAACAAATAATTCCATCGCCAGAGCTTCGTGCCGTCTGGCTGAATGAGGATATAGAGTCGACCGCCGTCAGAGAGGGAGTAAGTTTTCGCTCGAGGCTTGGCGTTCACAATCGCCAGCCGGGAAAGCCTATGCAGTAAGATTTTGGGCATTTTTTGTTGTATACGCGAAGTCGCGCACGGGCCAAAAACCCGAGATAACAACAAAAAATACAACACTCAAACTTCGGATGTAGCTGGAACACACTGGACGTTCCAAGACATTTCGCAGGCAATAAAAACCCCGCAGAGCCCAATAGGCATGCGGGTTTGCGGATACTTCTCTACATTTCTTCAAACTGCTTTGGACCTTGCTTGCGAAACGGTGTGGTGGGTGCTGACGGGCTCGAACCGCCGACCTACGCCTTGTAAGGGCGCCGCTCTACCAACTGAGCTAAGCACCCGCTTCGCGAATCTTTTTCTGCGATTTTTTTCAAGCGATCTTCGCCATGCTGCGAAGTGTGTGATCCGCTCCGCCAGACTTGAAACTGTTTCAAACCGTTCCGTATCCAGATAATCACTCAGTTTAGCGCATCTTTCGGCGCTTTGCCAGGGCGAAACTTCGGAACTTTCGCGGCTTTGATCTTGAGATCTCATCGCCGATGCAGGGGTTACGACCGATACGCGCCGTCCGCTTGCCCACGGCAAAGGTGCCAAGGCCGACCAGCGTCCCGAGCCGCCCTTCTTCATGGTCGTCTTGTCACAACCAATCACGGCTTCGAGCACGAGACCAGGCCACCGCTTTGGAGATGTCTGCTTGCTGCGCAATATGATCGATCAGGTCAGTCTTGTTCATTGTGATCCTCCGAATGATGGTTTGTGGATGGGCGATACTGCAAGAGTAGGTTCACGACAGGCTGCTTGAGCACGGGCCTCGGAAGCCCCCTGGTGTGGCGGTCTTAGAGAAGTTAGCCAAACACAGGTGTCAGCCTAATTAGAGGGCCTCTGAGGCATTAAAGCGTGTGATGGACGCACCAATAAAAACCCCGTGTGTGGTCCAGTTCACACTGACCACGCAGGTTTTTGAGTTCGCTCGACTCTGGCCAGTGCGGCCAAGCGCGCCATCGTCCGATCATCAGATCAGTCGTGTCCGCAACAACGTAACTAACGCTACCCAGTCCCAGCCGGTCCACGCGCAAAATAGGCGCGACAATTCCTGCCGGGCCCACATCAACTTCCCCGCGGCTGATAAGGCTTCCGGCCTGTATGAGATTTCGAGCGAGGGTGAATCGCTGGTCTGCTGTGGGGTGACTTATGCCATCACCAGATCCTGTTGCTGCACCTGCGTCGGCCTTCCCCGGTTCGATTACGACAGCCGGGCGGCGGCGGCACACCCGCTTGCGTGTGCTCGACTGGATCTGCCGCGACGAACACACGGTCTTGTCTTATCACTTCCCGTTCCCCGACCGCGGCCATCTGAGGCGCGAAGGCGACAGTGCCATTTGCCACGATTTCGATGCGACCGTCCGCCCAGGTGGTCCTTGCTCGCGCAGACGTGCCGCCAGGCGTCGCGTCGAACCTGGCGCGTCGTCAACGACAGCCGCTCGGCGGCACGCCACGGCTTGAGCAGCACCTCGACCACTGACTGAACCATTTAAATCGGTCCAACTCGCGCATCGTCATGGTGATTCTGTCCGTCGCCGCCATCGTAGCCCCCGGCGCCGTGGGCCGGGGGAATCGACGCCGGCTAAGCTTAGCTGCCCGAAAGCGGACATTACAACTTAGCTGCTACACTGTTGATAATTTATATTATGTCAAGTTCAAAATTGCGAGTTCGGATTGTCGCTGACCCGCAGACTCAGGTTCTGTGCTATTAGTTGTAATATTATGTGGGCGGAGACTTTTAAATGAATTCGGATTCCGTTCTGGCCCGTCCGAACGCGTGCGGCACCTTCGATCATTTATCACTTTAAGCATCTAAGGGCAAAGTTGAAATGTCGTAGCCAGACGGTTTTCTGTCCATGCTGGATGCCGGTTC
>CALNPU010000104.1 GCA_940588625.1 uncultured Caballeronia sp. | reverse complement strand
CCCAATGCCAGGACTTTTGCAGAGTTTCACTAACAGAACTTTCGAAAGTAAACGAGAAACTTGTCGGTAATCGAAAGATTCATAACTTGGTTACGCGCACGGTGCTCAAACCTACCCACATGATTGGCAGTTATGCGCAGCAGGCCTATGGCTTCAACTACTACGGCACCGTGGGCTCGAATCGCGACGAGTATGTGATCGTGCGCAAAAGTGGTGAGGCGGCTGGACCCGCGACGCCAACGGCAAGCTTCATCCGCGTCAGGGCGGGAAGCTGAAGGTCCTCGCGAACTTGTTCGCCAATCCGAACTTGCCGGCTATCGACTACTACTACTACGAGCCTTTCACGTTCGATTACGAGCATTTGCAAAAAGCGTACCTATTCGAGACGCCACCGACCGCAAGGCCGGTGTCCGTCATCACGGGCAAGAAGATGGAGAAGATCGAGTTGGGCCCGAACTGGGAAGATGACCTGGGCAGAGAGTTTGCTTCGCGCAGTCGCGACGTGTTGTTCGAGAACGTGCAGAAGGACATGTACGCGAGCTTCGAGAACACCTTCATGATGTATCTGCCGCGTCTGTGCGAGCACTGCCTGAACCCTGCGTGCGTGATGTCTTGCCCGTCGGGTTCGGTGTACAAACGCGAGGACGACGGCATTGTGCACCAGGACAAGTGCCACGGCTGGCGCATGTGCATCTCGGGTTGCCCGTACAAGAAGATCTATTTCAACTGGAAGAGCGGCAAGGCGGAGAAGTGCATCTTCTCTTCTGTTATCCGCGTCTTGAAGCGGGTCAGCTGACCGTTTGTTCGGAGACGTGCGTCGGGTGTATTCGCTATCTTGGCGTGCTGCTGTACGATGCGGACAAGATTGGCGACGTTGCGTCGGTCGAACGTGAACAGGACCTGTATTGGTCGCAACTGGACGTGTTCCTCGATCCGCATGATCCCGCTGTGCAGGCCGAAGCACTCGAGCAGGGTATATCGCAAAGCTGGCTCGACGCCGCGGTCAAGTCTCCCGTGTACAAGATGACGGTGGAATGGAAAGTGGCGTTTCAGCTGCATCCTGAGTATCGGACTTTACCGATAGTGTGGTACATCCCCCCCGCTTTCTCCTATCCAGTCCGCAGCGGACGCGGGCCATATCGGCATGGACAGCATCATTCCGGACGTGAAGAGCTTGCACATTCCAGTGAAGTACCTGACGAACCTGCTGACCGCCGGCGATGAAGCGCCGGTCACGTCCGCACTGGAACGCATGCTCGCCATGCACACGTTCAAACGCGCCGAGGTCGTACATGGCCGCGCGGAACCTGCATTGCTGGAGGGCCTGAACCTCACGCCCGCGCAAGTGGAGGAAATGTACCAGACGATGGCAATCGCCAACTACGAGGATCGATTCGTGGTGCCCTCATCGCATAAGGAACAGGTCGAAGACAGCTTCAACGACAAAGGCAGTTGCGGCTTTACGTTCGGTAATGGCTGCTCGGGCGGTGCATCGGAGGGATCGTTGTTCGGCAAGAAACCGCAAGGTAGCGTCATGTTAGCGGACATGCTTAAGTCACACAAAAAACGGAGGTTGTATCGTGAGCGAAACATCCATTTACACGTTGCTCTCAACCTGGCTCGACTACCTGGAACACGAACTTATCGAAGCAATGAACGAGATCGAGCAAGAACAAAAACTCAAGACCTTCCCTGAGGCCGTGCAAGTCGCATTGCAACCGTTGCTCGCCCTGCTCAAGGAACATGCGTTGATCGAGTTGCAGGAAAACTACGTAGCAACGTTCGACCGCAATCCTGCGCACTCGCTGCATCTGTTCGAACATGTTCACGGCGAGAGCTGTGATCGCGGGCAGGCGATAGTCGATCTGCTGGATGAATATCGCTGGCTGGGTCTGGAGATGGCAATAAATGAACTACCCGACCATGTGCCGCTGTTTCTCGAGGTGCTGGGGAACATTGATCCCGCGCAAGCGCGTTCGCTGCTTGACGAGGCCATCCACGTTCTGGCAGCGCTGGGCGATCGTCTTGCACGCGACACGAGTCCCTACGCGGGGGTATTCACCGTGCTGCGGTCAATGACGGTGTCGTGCCGCAAGCCGCCGAGGTGCCGCCGATCCGCGACATGGACGAAGCGCTTGAACGTTTCGGCCCTGGCGCCGACGGGGTCGAACCGTTGCTCGCGCCATCCATACCCACGCCGCTCGCCCAGCCGATGCACTTCCATCCGCGACCGCCTGCTACGGCCAACTGAGTCGCAGGCGGCGTGATGAGTTCCATGTGTCTCGTCGGTCTTGTCATCCTGATTCACCGGCGAATCAGCAACGCGCGGATTTCCGCCTTGACCCGCAACGGCGACAAGGTGCTGCTGTGGATCCTCGTTACACTGCTGCTCGGTTTGTCGACGATCCAGGAATCGGCCGATCACATGGACGGCCATATGATGGTCCAAGTCATGACCTGGGCGCAGCACGTCGTTGATGGTCCAAGTCATGACCTGGGCGCAGCACGTCGTCACCTTCCGCGGCGACGCAGCGCAGTACGTGGCGGCCTGACCATTCGTATTCCGGATGCATCTGTTCATGGGCATGTCGCTGTTCGTGATCTTCCCTTTCACCCAGCTCGTGTACGTCTGGAGCGGCTTCGCTTCCGTCACGTACCTGAGCCGCACATGGCAGCTCGTGCGGCCGCGCTAACCCGTTCGGAGGAGAATATCATAGCAATAATTGTCAACGGCGTGGAACTCGCCGATACGGACCTGGAGCGCGAAATGCCGGCTTATGCGGACACCCCTGATTCAAAGCAGGCAGCCCTGAGCGCGGCTGTATTGCGCCGCGTCCTGCTCGATGAAGCGGCTCAGTTGCAGATCGTCGCCGCGGCTCAGGGCGACGAGGCCATGATCGAAGCGTTGCTCGATCATCAGCTCGCTGAAGCGGCGGCGCCTACGCATGAAGAGTGCGAGCGCCATTATCTGGCGGACCTGGAGCGCTGGCGGGTAAACGAGCGCGCTAGGGTAAGCCATATCCTGTTCCAGGTTACGGAAAGAGCGGACTTGGCGGCGCGGCGCCAACGGGCTCAGCAAACACTCGATGAACTGTTGCACAGCGACGACCTCGAACTGCGCTTTGTCCACTTTGCGCGTATGTTGTCGAATTGCCCGAATTGCCCCTCGGGCGTGGATGGCGGCGCGCTCGGCGAGATCGAACGCGGTGACACGGCGGTGGCATTCGAACGCGCGGTGTTTGCCGCGCCCACCGGGTACCCTCTGCCCTGTACTAGTGGAAACGGAGTTCGGCTTCCATATCATCCGGGTTCACGAGAAGTCGCCGGGCCTGGTGCTGCCGTTCGATCAGGTCGAGCTGCGCATTCGCGTCGTCATATCGCAGGCATTGTGTGTGCTATCTCGCTGAGCGGCGTTATGTGATGGAAGCGGTGTCACACGCTAATATTCAAGGATGGAAAGACGGGGTAGCGACATGAGCGGCGAAGCTGCGCATCTTCGGCATTTGCGGGCGTTCGGGACAGGGCAAGACAACGTTTATCGAAGCGCTGCTGCCCTGGTTCCGCGCGCGCGGACTGGTATGAACGTGGTGAAGCACAGTCATCACTCAATCGATCTCGAGCCGCCGGGCAAGGACAGTGCACGCTACCGCGCGGCCAGTGCGGGCGAGGTGCTGATCACCTCGCCATACCGGTACGCCATCGTGCGAGAACTGCATGACGCGCCTGAGCCGCAGTTAGCGGATCTGGTTGCGCGACTTGCGCCGGCAGACCTGACGCTGGTGGAAGGCTTCACGCGCGAGGCCCTACCGCGTCTCGAAGTCGTGCGTCCCGAGGTCAGCTGCGACCCTTTATACGGCAATCCTCGCGATCGCCACCAACGACGCCCCGCGTCTTCATGACGCACCCGCAATCCCGCTTCTGCCACTGGCGGATGTTGGTATTGGTGAGTTCATATGTAAAACAGTCGGGCTCTCGCTATTGGATGCCGGCACGCCGGATAATTAACGTCCTTTGCATTCCGGCCGCGTAAGCACGCAGTTCCATGTCCGATTTCCCGCTTCATCCGGCTTCCCCATCGGCCGCGCTCACTACACCGTTTCGATATCGGCTGTCCACACGCATTGTGACGTTGTCCGGCGTTGCGCTGGCATTGGTCCTTTCCATGATCGCGGGCACGCTCTGGCTCTCGTGGCAGCTCGAAGGTGCGGGCGCGGCGATCAACGACGCCGGCAGCCTGCGTATGCGAGCCGGCAACGTCGCCATCCAGCTCAACGAAGCAAGGGCCGGCCTCAAAGCCGACGTGAGTTCGCAAAACACCCTGCTTGATCTCACACTTGCTCATCTGAAAAGCGGCGACCCCGCACGCCCATTGTTCCTTCCTGCCACGCCCGCGATCCACGCAACTGGATGCCGTATCGCAAGCCTGGCACGGCTCGTTGAAGCAGGCGATCACGCAAGATTCGTCAAGCTCAGTCGATACCCCCTCGCTTTATCTCGCCCGGCTGCCCGTTATTCGTTGCCGAAGCCGATGCGTTAGTCCGCATGATCGAACCACGAAAACGCGCGCAAGACAGCTTGGCTACGACGCTGGCAAATGGCCCTTGCGGCGCTGGCATGCGTAGGCCCGATCACGACATGTACCTGCTATACGCGTGGTTCGTGATGCCTGTCCGACGTTTGGAGCATGGTCTGTCCCGTATCGAACAGCGCGAATTCAGCGCGCGTTTGCCGGTTGAGTCGCATGACGAGTTCGGTCATCTCGCGCACGGCTTCAACCGGATGGCGAGCGAACTTCAGAGTTTGTACGGTGACCTGGCGCTGCGCGTAACCAACAAAACCGCGCAACTTGCCACACGCAACGGCGAGCTGGTCGCACTCTACGAAATGACGGCATTCCTGCATGGCGCGCATGACGTCGAAGTCCTGTGCCGTGGTTTTCTTGCACGCGTCATGCGTCAGTTCAACGCCGACGCAGGCACCGTCCGCGTCCTCGCTCAAGATGGGGACAACCTGCATGTTGCATGTAGTCGTGTCCGAAGGTTTGCCCGAACCGCTGCTGAGCGCGGAGCGCTGCATGCTGGCAAGCACTTGCGTATGCGGCGCGGCAGCCACCAGCGGCCTCGCGGTCGTGCGCGACTTACGCACGCCGTAAGCGCTCGACACGGGTCCTGCAACCCGTTGCGGCAAAGCGGGTTTCGACGCGGTCGCGGCCTTCGGCATTGGCTCGCATGACGTAACACTGGGTTCGTTCTCGCTGCACTTTCGCGACGGCTGCGCGGTACTGCCATCGGAAACGCGCTTGCTCGAAACCCTCGGCAAGCATCTGGGCACTGCTTTGCAGAATCATCGTCTTGCCACGGCCGCCCGTCAGCTTGCGGTCGCGCAGAGCCTGAATTTCCTGAAGCTGCAACTGCATTTACTCGATGACGCCGCAAGCCGCGACGACATGAACGAAGTGCGTGAAATCGCACAGTTGTTACGTGGAGGTCTTGAGGAAAGTTACGAGGACGTGCGTGAACTGCTCGTCAATTTCCGCACGAAGTTCGTTACCGGCAATCTTCGCGACGCTGTGGACGAGACGGTAACGCGCTTCGAACGACAATCCGAGGCGCTGGTCAGGCTCAACTACGACGAAGCCGGCGGACTGCCCCTGCCACCCGATCAGCAACTACAGGTGCTGTTCATTCTTCAGGAAGCCTTGTCGAACGTTCGCAAACATGCGTCGGCAACACAGGTCCATATCGCAATCAGGAATGCCCTCGATTTCGACCTGACCATAGAAGATAACGGCGACGGTTATGATCCCGCCCATATCGCGAGCCGCGGCGACGCTCACATCGGTTTTCACATCATGCGTGAACGCGCAGCCCGGCTCGGTGCGCAATTGCGGCTGGACAACGAACTGGGTAACGGCGCGCGCGTTCACCTTCTGCTGCCCGGCAGCGAACGGCAGGCAGCATGACCATCCGCATTCTCCTGATCGACGACCACACGCTGTTCCGCTCCGGCGGGCGCGCGTTATTGCAGCGGCAACCCGACTTCGAAGTCGTGGATGAACTGACCTGCGCGTTGCGTGAAGGCGCGTGTGGCTATCTGTTGAAAAACATGAAAGCCGACGCACTCGCCACCATGATCCGCCGCGCCGCCGAAGGCGAATCAGTGATTGCGGAGAGCATGATGCAGCAGCTGATCGCGCAGATGAGAACGCCGGTGCGGGCAGAAGCAATACCCGCACCGCCTGCCATCCGGACCACGCGACGCACCTGCGTTGACACCGCGAGAACACGACATTGTGCGGATCCTGTCGCGCGGCGCGAGCAACAAGGACATCGCGCGTGAACTCGATCTGGCCGAAAGCACGGTGAAAATTCACGTGCGCAACGTGCTTCGCAAGCTCAATCTGTCCAGCCGTGTGCAGATCGCGATCCACGCGATCTCCCGGGACCTGACGATTGATGGCGACTGATCGCGACTAACGCCGGCTAGCGAGCACGCGTCCCGATCAGCTCGCGATAGACATCGATGTATCGCAACGCGGACGCTTCCCAGCCGAAATCCTGCTCCATCGCGCAGCGCACCACCACAGCCTTCCAGCCGTCGCTGCTTTAATGCAAAAGCGCGACGAATCGCAGCCACAATCAACTGCCGGTCGAATTTCTCGAATACAAACCCGGTAGCCAGATCATCGGCGAGGTTTTCCAGCGACGCATCCACCACCATGTCAGCCAGACCGCCTACGCAATGCTGCACCAGCGGCAACGACCCATACGCCAACGCGTACAACTGCGTCAGCCCGCACGGTTCGAAGCGCGACGGGACCATCACGATGTCGCTGCCTGCGATAATCGAATGAAAGAGCGTTTCATCGAATCCAAGCTCCACGGCAACCGCTTGCTTGCGGATGCGCCAGCGTGGCTTTGCAATTCGCTTTGCCGGTGAACTTTGCGATTGAGTATTGGGTGGTCGATGACGGTATCCGGTCGCCGGATTCCACACCGTCTGATCAACACCATTGAGAATGCCGCTGATATCGTAGGTGCGGGTGCGCAGCAAACCATCGAGCCCCGCGCCCTGCGCATGCGTCTGGATCTCGCGCGCATACGTCGGACTCACGGTCGTGATGCGATCCGCGTAGAACAACCCGGCCTTCAGAAAGGACAGGTGACCGTAGAACTCGACGCCATTGACGGAGAAAAAATCCGCCGGTAGCTGAAGCACGCTGAATTCCCCGGCGGGAAACACGCCTTGGTATGCGAGGTTATGGACCGTCATGACCGACGGCATGCGCGCCACGCCCGTCTCACGCTCGCACGCCCGCAGATACGCCGGCGCGAGGCCAGCATGCCAGTCGTGCGCATGCAGGACATCGGGTTTCCAGGCCGGATCGGCGTCGCCCGCAAGCCGAGCAGCGCAAAACGCCAGTCGCTGTCGGCATACTGGGTGTGTGACGCATCGAGATACGGATTGCCCGGCCGGTCCTAGAACGCATCTGCACGCACCACGTAGACCATGATTCCGTGTGGTTCCAGCAGGCCCCGGTCGATCACCACGCACTTCAGGCGGCAACTTGGACCCACCGTGACCTGCGGCAACAGCACGGCTTCGTTGATGTGACAGAACGAATGCACCCGCACCGCCGATGAAAACACCGACCGCGCGACTTACGAGCCCGATATCACGCAGCCGCCGCACACCAGCAGATTGTTGATCGCACCCTGCTGCCCATGCAGGTCGCGCACGAACTTGCCCGGCGTTGCCCGGCGGCAACTGCTCCTGGTTGGTCCAGATGGGCCATTTGCGGTCGTACAGGTCGAGCGCGGGAATGGTCGACGCTAGATCCAGGTTCGCCGACCAGTAGGCGTCCATGGTGCCCACGTCGCGCCAGTACGGCGGCGCGTTCGGATCGGTTTCGGAGGTCACGCACGACATGCCGAACGGGTGCGCGATCACGTTTCCGCTCGTGACCACGCGCGGCAGGATGTCCTTGCCAAAGTCGTGATCCGTATCCGACGTCAGGATGCGACGTCAGGATCTTCTCTCCAAGCAGCTTGTACAGATACTTCGCGCTGAACACATAAATGCCCATGCGCGCGAGCGCGTCGACGTGCATCACGCCGAACGCCGTTGCTTCCATACGTGGCACTTCAATACAGCCGACCGTGCAATCCCCGCCGCTCTCGACATGGTCGAAAATCATGCGCGTGTAGTCCTGCTTATAGATGTAATCGCCCGCCAACACGATGATGTACTCGGGCCCGATCAACCGGATGATGTCGAGATTCTGGAAGACCGCGTCCGCCGTGCCCCTGTACCAGCTTGAATCAACCCGTTGCTAGGCCGGCCAGATATCGATGAACTCGTTGAACCCGCCGCGCAGGAAACCCTAGCCGCGCTGCAGGTGGCGCAAGAGCGAATGCGCCTTGTATTGCGTGACGACCGCGATGCGCCGGATGCCTGAGTTCAGGCAATTCGACAACACGAAGCCCACGATCCGGTATTTTCCGCCAAAATGCACTGCTGGTTTGACGCGTTTATTCGTGAGCGGTCCGAGTCGGGTACCCCGACCGCCCGCAAGGACGATTGCCAGCGTGTTCTTATGCAGATCCGTACGATTTCCTGTCAGCGTCTCCGTCCCCATACCGACCTCCTGTTTTACGGCCTGTCTCTGGCCCGTTTCTAGCTGGTTTTAGCTGTTTTACCGGTGCTTGCTGGCGAATGACTCGAATTGGATTGGGGTGGTTTTTCTCCAGATGATTTAAACGGCAAATAATTGAGCGCGTCAGGATGATTTTGCTGCAAAGGTGAATAGTTCGCACCTGCTTTTCGGAAATTGACGCGCGGCACCGTCAAAATCGCTTTGCAATCCGATGGAATTCCTCTGCGAATTGGTTCAAAGCCGGTTCGCATTCGCGGGCATTGCTAAAAGCTATAAGACTGAGCAATCCTCATGCCAAGCGAATCTCCCTCCCGCTCATCGGCGTTCCACGAGCAGGTTCTTCCGATCCAGGCGAAAACCACGGCACAATGATGTCCGGCATGCCGAACATGCATGTGGTATGTGGTTTTCGTGCGCGACCCCTGGCCGCTGTCCTGCACCCCGCTAAAAACCATCATGCAAAACGTCCTCAGTATCCAGTCGCACGTGGTCTTCGGCCACGCAGGCAACAGCGCAGCGGTCTTCCCCATGCGCCGCATGGGCGTCAACGTCTGGCCGCTCAACACCGTGCAGTTCTCGAATCACACGCAATATGGCCGCTGGACCGGCAGTGTTGTCGACGCCGACGGACTGACGCGCGTGATCGAGGGGATCGGCGCTATCGGCGTGCTGTCGCGCTGCAACGCGATCCTGTCGGGTTACCTCGGCTCGCCCGAGCAACGCGCCGCGGTCGTGGAAATTATCAGGATGGTGAAAGCCGTCAATCCGAAAGCGCGCTATTTCTGGGACCTCGTCATCGGCACCACGAGCGGTTGCATCGTCGAACCCGGCATCCAGGAATTTCTGGTGAATACCATGCCGGAAGTCTCCGACGCCACGACACCGAATCACATCGAATTGCAGAAACTCACGGGACGCACCATCGAGACGGTGGACGAAGCAGTCGCCGCCTGCCGCGAGGTGATTGCCGGCGGTCCGAAAGTGGTGCTCGTCAAACACCTGATCAACAGAAACAGCCGTGCCGATACCTTCAACATGCTCGCCGTGACCGAGACCGAAGCGTGGTTCGCGCGGCAACCAGTGGGCGTAGGCGACCTGGCGAGCGCCATATTTCTCGCGCACACGCTGCTGAGCGACTCGGTGCGTGACGCGCTGGAGCACAAGCTGGCCGCGGTGAACGCGGTGGTCAGAACCACGTTCCAGGCCGGGCGGTATGAGCTTGAGATCGTCGCCTCGCAAGACGAGATCGCCTACCCGACGGAACGTTTCCCCGAGCTTGGGGTGAATTCCGAGTAGGACTGCCGGCCCGGACTGCTGCATCATTCCCGGACGGGACCGGCACTTGCTTGGCCTCTCACGGTTCCGGCCCAGGCCTGCCCGGCAGGCGCTGCGCTCGCTTTGACAAGCCGCGCGTACGGCGCGCTTTGCATCCAACCATGGAACGTTATGAACCCAGCACTCGAAGGCCAGGTCGTGCTTGTCACCGGCGGCAGTTCAGGCATTGTTTGCGGTGTGGCACAAGCACTCGCCAATGCCGGCGCCAGTGTGTCGCCATCAATTATCACTCTCACGGCGAGGCCGCTGAAACGCTCGCAGCATCGATAGAAAAAGAGCTGGCGGCCAGGCTATCGCGATCCCCAGGCCGACGTCTCCGACGAAACTGATATCGACACCCTGTTCGACACGCTGATCAAGCGTTTCGGCACGGTGGATATCGTGGTCGCGAATTCCGGCATGCAGAAGGACGCGAAGTTCATCGATATGATGCTCGCCGACTGGAACGCCGTGATGAACGTGAACCTGACGGGCCAGTTCCTCACCGCGCAACGCGTCGTCCGTGACTTTCTCCGGCGCGGCCCGCACGCCGATCAACAAGGCCGCGTGGGACAACCCCGAGGCGTTGAAGACGCTGCTTGAACTCGTGCCCTACGCCGGATTGGCGAGAGCGAGGATATAGGCCGGGCGGCGGTCTGGCTGGCCTCGGACGACAGCGACTATGTGGGGTGGGCACAACTTTGTTCGTGGACGGCGGCATGACCCTCGGCGGCATGACCCTGTATCCGGGCTTTGCGGACAATGGCTAGCCACGGCGAATGGGCCCAGCAGCGCTGATCAGCACTGCGTTTCAGCTCGACCGGAGCCTGGACGGAGCGCATCCGCAGTGGTCGTGAAAACAGGTTCGATCACATCCAACCCAAGGGTATCGATGAAGCAGATCAAGGTGGACGTCGCTGTCATTGGCGCAGGGACGGCCGGTATGGCCGCGTATCATGCGGCACGGCAGGCGGGCAAGCAGGTTGTGCTGATAGAAGCTGCCGAGTTCGGCACGACCTGCGCACGCGTGGGCTGCATGCCGTCCAAACTAACTGTTCGGCCAATGGCCTGCACGACGCAAAGGCGCAAGCGCCGCGGGGCATCGAAGGCACGCATGTGCTCGAGGCCAACAGTGAGCATGTGCTCGCTTATGTCCGCAGCGAGCGCGATCATTTCGTCAAAGGCGTGCTGAAGGAAACGGATTCGTTTCCGCACGACACGATCATCCGCGGCTTTGCTCGCTTCGAATCGCGTAACGTGTTCTTCTTATCGATGACTTCGCACGCGTGGAAGCTACAAGCGTAATGATGATCGCGTCGGGTTCGGCATCCTCCATTATTCCAGACGACTTCAAAATATTCGAAGACCATCTCATGACAAGCGACGATGTCTTCGACCTGAAGAGCCTGCCCAGGCGCTGCGCCGTTTTCGGCGCCAGCCCTATCGCCCTCGAATTCGGCCAGGCATTCGCGCGACTCGGGGTCGATATATTATTCATGTTCGGCCAGAAGAACCACGTTGGCGCGTTGTCGGACACCCCTGTGCGCGACGCATTGATTGAAGCGCTGCAGCAAGAGTTTTACCTCGACCCCGACGCGACCATCCTCGAAAAATCAATGCAGGACGGCGAACCCACGATCCGCTTCAAGTCGCTGGATGGAACCGAGCGCACCGAGCGCTTCGACCGGGTACTCATTGCAGCCGGCAGGAAACCGGCACTGGCGTCGCTGCAGCTTGAAAAGACCAGCATAGATAGAGCTCAACGACAAGGGCGTTCCCGTCTTCGACGAATCTTCTATGCAGTGTGGCGACAGCAGCATCTTCATAGCGGGCGATTGCGACGGCACACGTCACTTTCTCTCCGATGCCGCCGACGAAGGCAAGCTTGCTGGCGACAACGCCGCGCGTTTCCCCGAAGTTCAGTCCTTCAAACGCAAGGTGCCGTTTTCCATCGTGTTCTGCGAGCCGCAAGTCGCCAGCGTAGGCACGGCCACGACGACCTCGACAAGCAGATGACAGTGACCGGAAGCGTGTCGTTCGAAACGCAAGGGCGCAGTCGCGTGCTACGGCAAAACCGGGGTTTGCTGCACTATGCCCACGCCAAGACCGGCAAATTGCTCGGCGCCCAGGGGTGCGGGCCGGCGCTCGAACATCTCGGCCATCTGATTGCATGGGCGCTGCAACTGGACCTTTCCGTGTAAGATATGCTGAAGATGCGGTTCTATCACCCCGTGATCGAGGAAGGATTGCGCACGGCGCTGAAGGAAGCAAACAAGAAATGTTTTGAAGCCCGCGCGCAGACAGCACTCGAATTACCCAACGCCGCAGGTTGTTAGCCGCGCGGAACAACCATAGAAAAAAGCCCGCTCTGGCGGAACGGGCTTTTTATTGCTGCGAGAACCTGGATAACACTACCGCTTACGGCCGCTTACGGCGCGTGCTTACATTGCATATTGGAGCGCCAGGTCGAATCCCAGCACGACCACCGAGTAGAATACACCAAGCAGCAAATTAGCCGCACGATGTGCAACGTCATGGTGTTTCGTCAACATGGCTGCAGCCATGAATGCGATTTCGACAATGATCTGCATTGCAAACACCGCTAGCATCAACGCGAACTCATACCCCATCGAACTGAAGTCCGTGAAGTTGAAACCACGCACAGCCACCCATGAACCTACGCGCCATAACTCATACGCCAACAGCACCAACGGAAACAGGTAGCTGAACACATAGGTCGGCAGCATTGCGTGCCGCAATTCCATGTGAAAGTGACGAGTTGTTTGCATCTGACTCTCCTTGATCCTGGCTATTTGCCGCCAGCATTTCGCTAGCCTTAAATTTGAGGTGCTTTTAACCTGATAAACCTGTTAAGCACCTCAAATCGGCTTCGCTGACCTCAGCATTTACTTACTAATACAGACGAAGACATGAACTTCGTGTTTTGAGAATAGGCCAAAATCAGAAGAAGCGAATCATCGTATTCCCCATGTCCTTGATTAGCATGGCAGAGCGACTGCCATGCTGCAGTGCAACTTAATAGCTCACATAAAATGCATTGCAGCAATTCAGGATTATCGGGTTTTAATCAGGCCTCTTCGCTACCGTACAGCTTGATAATCGTGGACAAGTCCAACCCGCCCAAGCCCTGCATGCTCATGGTCTGGTAAAGCTGCTGCGCGAGCGCGCCAGGCAAAATGGGTTGCTTGACTTGACGCGCTGCATCAACGGCCAGTCCCAGGTCCTTCAACATGAGATCGGCGCCGCCTCCCCCCGGTATACCCGCGTGACGAGGGCGCATTCGGTAAAACGTTAGGGTAGGGATTACACGTATCGGCGCTCCAGCAACGTCCCGTCGATGTGTTAATGATTCCGGCGAGCTTGTTCGGTTCGATCCCGAGCGACGCGCCAAGTTTCATGGCTTCCGCCACGCCGATCATCGAAATACCGAGCAGCAGGTTGTTGCAGATCTTCGCGATCTGACCGGTCCCCGTTTCGCCGCACTGAACCATGTTCTTGCCCATGCTGGCGAGCACGGGTTTGAGCGTATCGAACAACGCGGTATCGGCGCCGACCATGAACGTGAGTGTGCCAGCCTGCGCGCCGCCCACGGGGGCATCGGCAAACGGATTGCCCTGCTTCAACGCGGCTTCACCGATCAGGCGTGCGGTCTCCGGATCGATCGTATTGCTGTCGATCAGCGGCACGCCCGGACGAACTCCCGCGAGTACGCCATCCGGTTCCAGATACACCGTCCTGACGTGCGCGACGGCCGGCAGCGGTGATCGCGCCGCCTCACGCGGCGAAGCGGCGATCCGTACACCTGCGTCGACAGCCGCCTGCAACGCCGTCTTCGATAAATCAAAAACCGTCAGCGAATGCCCTGCTTTCAGCAGATTGGCGGCCATGGGTCCGCCCATGTTGCCCAGTCCGATAAAGCCGATTTCCATTGCATTTCTCCTTTTTATTGCACCTGGCGACCTGGCAAACGGCTTCGCGAATGAAAGGGACTTCCCCGTCCCGCGGCTGCGGCGGAAGCCGCAGGTCGGCGTCACGGTGCCATGATGGA
>CALNPU010000103.1 GCA_940588625.1 uncultured Caballeronia sp. | reverse complement strand
CTCCATCATGGCACCGTGACGCCGACCTGCGGCTTCCGCCGCAGCCGCGGGACGGGGAAGTCCCTTTCATTCGCTAAAGGCGCTTCGCTTGTCCACCTTTCTTGCCCACTTTGCTGGTTCTTTCGCGTGCCGGACTTACGCCCGATGACGCTTAAAAGCTTCTTAGAACCGATCCATTCGCAACGCGCTCAGCGTTTCAGCGGGGACCTCGGGCGTGATTCCGTAGACCATCGCGGCAACCACCTTGGCTGCCCCGCAAGCAATGCCCCAGCCCGCGGGCCCGTGCGCCGCGTTGATGAACAAACGCGCATGCCCCGTTGGGCTCACGACTGGCAACCCGTCGGGCGACACCAGCCTGATACCGTCCCACGCCCGTGGCGCGGATACCTTCGCCGCGCCCGGAATCCAGTCGTGGGTTGCCTGTCCCAGCAGCGCAAGGGCGCGCCGCGTCATGCTTTCGGTCATTGGCTTGTGCGTCTTGGCCACGCTCTCGAGCACTGCGCCGCCGGTTACGCGCATGCGCTGGTTGATCCGCGTCATGGTAATGCGTTTTACCGAATCGACCACCGTAATGTGCGGTGCACGCTCTTCGTAAGCAATCGGCGCGGTCAACGTGTGCAGGCGCAGCGGATGCAGCGGCAACCTGATTCCGAGTGTGGCTAGCAACGCCGGCGTGCCGGTACCGGCTGCCACCACGATGGCGTCAGCGCCAATCAGTTCCACGTCGCGAGACTTCCGGCCTTTGCCGTCGACTTCGCCTGCGCGCGGACCGAGCTCCACGGCAGCACGCTGGGCGTCGGCGCGAATAGCCGTTACTTCGCGGCCAAGCTGGAACTGCACGCCGCCGTCTTCCAGCAATTGCTTGAGCAGCTTGGTGAACAGCGGGCAATTTCGCGGTACGGGCGTCAGAATTGAAGCCGGGCTTGAACAGGATGCCGGTTTTTGCGGCACACCGTGTCTGCATGAACGTCGGGCCGAACCACACGTCGAGCGGCGAGGGCAGCACGGAGCCGTCGTGACCGTAGGTTGCGCCTTGCGCAACAGTGGCATGACGCTCGACCACGCAGACGCGGTGGCGATGCCGGCGATTCCGCCGCCGATGACGATGACATCCATGATTCGTTCTCGCCCGAAGGCGCAAGACCAGACTGGTTCACGAGCCGGGCGCCCGATGTGTCAGGGCGCGGATTTGCCGGGATTCTCGTGAGAGAGGCGAACCGGCGTTTGAAGAGCAGACGCCGGTCAGGGAAAGCACGGCATGCTAGCGCCAAACGGGAATCGACGGGACGCCAAGAGGCGCGGCGCAGCGGCGCCAGCGATCGGTCCAGTGGCTGAAAACCCGTGTCTGGCAAGGGTCTTGAAGTGCGCCGCCGGACCTTTGCAAGAACACTCGGGGGTATTTCAGAGACTGCGGCGATGCCGCCGGGCCGTTTCGCGGCTTGGCCCAGGGCCAGTTTTCGATACACTGCTCGATTATAATCCAAGGGTTACCACTCAGTTGCAGCAGTGCCGCAGCTGGCTCCGACGTCTCTCGTCTTGACGTCTGCCTTGACCTATTCGATGTCCTTTAAGCACCGTGACAATGACCCACTTTTCGTGTTTCCCCGGCGCTTCGGCCCTCTCCAATTTCCGTCAAACCCGCCTGCTTGAAACATTGACGCGCATTGCTCCGGCAATTGTCGGCGTGCGTGGCCAGTACTTGCATTTCGTGAACTCGGTCGATCCGCTCTCCGATGAAGACAGCAACCGCATCCACGCGCTGATGCACTACGGCACGCCGTTCGAGGCGAGCATCGAGCGCGGCGCGCACGAAACCTTCATGGTCGTGCCGCGTTTCGGCACCGTTTCGCCGTGGGCGAGCAAGGCCACCGACATCGCGCATCACTGCGGCCTTACGCAGGTGCGCCGGATCGAGCGGGGTATCGAATATACGGTGATCCTGAAAAGCGGCTTGCTCGGCAGCGGCATTGGCGACAAAAAGGCGCTGGGTGAGCAGGAACGCGCGGCGGTTGCCGCCGCGCTGCACGACCGGATGACCGAGAGCGTGGCGCCGTCGCGGGATCACGCACTGCATCTCTTCGACGAACTGCCGGCGCAGCCGCTGCAAGCCGTCGATATCCTCGGCCATGGCCGCGGCGCGCTGGAAACGGCAAACGCGGAACTCGGCCTCGCGCTGGCGGAAGATGAAATCGACTACCTCGTGGATTCGTTCAAGCAACTGGAGCGCAATCCGACCGACGTCGAACTGATGATGTTCGCGCAGGCCAACAGCGAACATTGCCGCCACAAGATTTTCAACGGGCAGTGGACCATCGACGGCGAACCGCAGGACATTTCGCTCTTCAACATGATCCGTAACACCGAGAAGCTGAATCACGCCGGCACGATCGTCGCGTATTCGGACAACTCGGCGATCATGGAAGGCGGCACGGCCGAGCGCTGGTTCCCGCGTGGTTCGAGTGAACATTACGGCCGTCACACCGAGTTGACGCACACGTTGATGAAGGTCGAGACGCATAACCACCCGACCGCCATTTCGCCGTTTGCAGGCGCTGCAACAGGCTCGGGCGGCGAGGTCCGCGACGAAGGCGCAACGGGTCGTGGCGCGCGACCGAAGGCGGGCCTGGCTGGTTTTACGGTATCGAACCTGGATTTGCCCGACGCACGCCAGCCGTGGGAAAACGCCCGCGACAGCGCCGTGCCGTTGCCGCAGCGCAATCCTTCGGACGCACACGAGCCCTACGGACGCCCGGAACGGATTGCATCGCCGTTGCAGATCATGATCGATGGCCCGATTGGCGCGGCCGCGTTCAGCAACGAATTCGGCCGGCCCAATCTGGGCGGCTATTTCCGCGCGTATGAGCAGAACGCTGCCGGGCGCGTGCGGGGTTATCACAAGCCGATCATGATTGCGGGCGGGATCGGCAATATCTCGGACCAGCACACCCACAAGATGGATTTGCCGGCTGGGTCGTTGCTGATCCAGATCGGCGGTCCGGGCATGCGGATCGGCATGGGCGGCGGTGCGGCAAGTTCGATGGCGACCGGCGCGAATACCGCGCAACTCGACTTCGATTCCGTCCAGCGCGGCAACCCGGAAATCCAGCGGCGCGCGCAGGAAGTCATCAATGCGTGCTGGCAGTTGGGCGCTGAGAACCCGATCCTGAGCATCCACGACGTGGGCGCGGGCGGCTTGTCGAATGCGTTTCCTGAGCTGGTCGACGGCGCGGACAAGGGCGCGCGTTTCGAATTGCGTCGCGTGCAGCTCGAAGAGTCTGGTTTGTCGCCGCGAGAAATCTGGTTGAACGAAGCGCAGGAGCGTTACGTCCTGGCGATTGCGCCGGAGAGCCTCCCGGCCTTCGAAGCCATCTGTACACGCGAACACTGCCCGATAGCCGTGGTGGGCGTGGCGACCGAAGAACGCCAGTTGCAGTTGATCGACGATTTGAAGAGGGCGGATCAAAAGCTCGAACCCGTCGATATGCCCATGGAAGTCCTGCTGGGCAAGACGCCGAAAATGCATCGCGACGTGAAGCGCGAGGTCCTGACGTTCGAGCCTGTGGATGTGACCGGGATAGTGTTGTCCGAGATCGCGGTGAGCGTGCTCAAGCACCCGACGGTCGCCAGCAAATCGCTCCTGATTACGATTGGTGATCGCTCGGTGGGCGGCACGACGGCGCGCGACCAGATGGTTGGCCCGTGGCAAGTGCCCGTCGCCGACTGCGCGATTACCACCATGGACTATGCGGGCTACCGCGGCGAAGCAATGACCATTGCCGAGCGCACGCCGCTTGCCGTGATCGATGCACCGGCATCCGGCCGCATGGCGGTGGGCGAAGCGGTAACGAACATTGCTTCGGCGCCTATCGAATCGTTGAACAAGCTGAAGCTGTCCGCTAACTGGATGGCCGCGTGCGGCAGTCCTGGCGAAGACGCAGCGCTGTTTGACACCGTGAAGGCTATCGGCATGGAGTTGTGCCCGGCGCTGGGCATCAGCATTCCTGTCGGCAAGGATTCGCTGTCGATGCGCACCAAGTGGCAGGACGCCACGGGCGCGGCGAAGGAAGTAGTGTCGCCGGTATCGCTGATCATTTCGGCGTTTGCACCGGTTGAAGATGTACGCCGTCAGCTCACGCCGCAGTTGCAGCGCGGCACGGACACGGTGCTGATCTCGATCGACCTGGGTCGCGTCAAGAATCGTCTTGGCGGCAGCATTCTGGCGCAAGTGACGCAGCAGATCGGCGATACGGTTCCTGACGTCGACGACGCCGAGGACCTGAAGCGTTTCTTTAACGCGATCCAGTCGTTGAATGCCGCGGGCAAGCTGCTCGCGTACCATGATCGTTCCGATGGCGGCCTTTGGGCCACAGTCTGCGAAATGGCGTTTGCGGGGCACGTGGGTGTGTCGCTGAACGTCGACATGCTGATCCTCGATCCCAACCACGAATCCGATTACGATGACGCCAAGGACTGGGCGAAGCAGACCAGCGGTCGTCGTGAAGACCGGACCATTCGCGCGTTGTTCGCCGAGGAGTTGGGCGGCGTGATCCAGGTGCCTCTGGCGGATCGCGATGCCGTGCTGGCTGTGTTGCGTGAGCATGGGCTGTCTGCTTGCAGCGAAGTGATCGGCAAGCCGAACAAGCGTGACGTGATCGAAATTTATCGCGACGCGAAGAAGATCTACGAAGCGCCGCGGCATGAGTTGCAGCGTGCGTGGAGCGAAGTGAGCTGGCGCATCGCGCGGTTACGCGATAACCCCGCGTGCGCCGATGCTGAATACGATGCGTTGCTCGAACCGGCTGATCCGGGTATCTCGCCGGTGCTGACTTTTGATCCGGCGCAGGATGTGTCGGCTCTGTTCGTTGGAAAGGGTACGCGCCCACGTGTTGCTATCCTGCGCGAGCAGGGCGTTAACTCGCATCTGGAAACGGCTTACGCGTTCGACCGTTCAGGGTTTGACACCCACGACGTTCACATGAGCGATTTGCTGGAAGGACGCGTTACTCTGGCGGACTTTGCGGGCGCGGTGGCTTGTGGCGGGTTCTCTTATGGCGACGTGCTTGGCGCGGGCGAGGGCTGGGCGAAGACGATTCGTTTCAACCCGCGTCTGGCTGATATGTTCGCGGAGTTCTTTGGCCGCACGGACACCTTCGCGCTGGGCATTTGCAATGGTTGCCAGATGATGAGCAGCCTCGCTTCGATGATCCCCGGCTCGGACGCATGGCCGAAATTTACGCGGAACAAGTCGGAGCAATTCGAGGCACGGTTTGCGTCGGTCGAGGTACAAAGCTCGCCGTCGATATTCTTCGCCGGGATGGAAGGTTCGCGTATTCCCGTGGCCGTTGCGCACGGTGAAGGCTTTGCGGATTTCTCGCAACAGGGTGATATGGCGAACGCTTTGGTGGCAATGCGTTTCGTCGATAACCAGGGCGTTGCAACTGAGCGTTATCCGTTGAATCCTAATGGCTCGCCGGAGGGGATTACGTCGGTGACGACGCCTGACGGGCGTTTCACGGTGCTGATGCCGCATATGGAGCGGGTGCACAGGAACGTGCAGATGAGCTGGACGCCTGCCGATTGGACCGGGGATGCAAGTCCGTGGTTGCGCGTGTTCCAGAACGCACGGCGCTGGGTGGGGTAAGGTCGGGCGGTGCCCTTTTCACCAGGGAAGGGCACCGCAACGCAGCATTTCCACATCGGCGGAAATCAGTAATTACTTGATAACAGCTTCTATCTGCAAACCTTCTTCAAAAGCCTGCAGCTTTTCCTGCTCAATCTGCTTCGCAATCTGATCCTTCACTTGCTCGAGCGTCGGCGGGGCGACATCGCGGATATCGTCCAACCGGATGATGTGCCAGCCGAATTGCGTCTTCACCAGCTCGTCGGTCATCTCACCCTTCTTCAACTTCTCAGCCGCTGTGCCAAACTCCGGCACAATACGCCCTGCGGGCTTGACCAGGCCAGATCGCTACCATTCTTGCCCGATCCCGGATCCTTCGAATACTGCTTCGCCAGATCTTCAAAACTTGCGCCAGCCTTGATCTTTGCAATCAAGTCCTTAACCTGGGCTTCATTATCGACGAGAATATGGTGCAGGTGATATTTCTTGCCGCCGCCAACCTGCTTCACCATGTCGTCGTAACGCGCCTTGATCTCAGCATCGGTCGGCACATTGTTCTTCACGAAATCTTCAATCAACGCACGCAAAACCACAGTCTGCTGAGCAACGGCAATTTGCGCCTTTACGTCCGGACGCGCGGCAATACCGCGCCGCATGGCTTCCTGCATCAAGATCTCGCGATTCACCAACTCTTGACGCACGGCCGCCTGCTGCAATTGCGGCGTGTCTTGCTGACCCTGTTGAACGAGGAGTTGCGCTGCGCCACAAGCGCATCGACACGGGATTTCGGAATCGGCGTGCCGTTCACCACGGCAATGTTCTGAGAAATACGGGCGCCGCCGCGAACGCGGCCAGCAACACCCAAATACGGGGATTTTTCAAAATCATCAATAGTTCCTGATCAGAACGAGGGCTGGGAATCTTGGCTGAAAGCAAAACTGAACTGGAGGACAGTTAAGTTACTAGGGGTCACTCGAACTGGCCTGCAAACTCTTCGGGTGTAAAAGCCTTGATGGCAAGCGCATGAATACCCTGCCGCAGTTCGTCGGCCAGCGCATCATACACCAGCCGGTGCCGCGCCACGCGTGGTTTCCCGGCGAATCGGGCGGCCACGATGGTAACCGTATAGCGACTTCCCACCGAGGCCCAGGCATGACCCGCATGCGCCGCGCTGTCATCGTCTATATGGACCGATGAAGCCTCCAGCGCCGCATTGAGCCGCGCTTCGAGATAAGCAATCTTGCCCTCGGCCGACGCGTTGACGAAGTTCTCGATAAAACCAGGATCGCTCATTTCCCTTCGTCCTTTTTCATATACTTCGCGAGCCACAAACTCTGCGCGACGATAAACACCAGCAAACACCCGGTCGCGCCGAACAGCTTGAAGTTGACCCATTGATCGGTAGTGTAGTTGAACGCCACGAACAGATTGACCACGCCGAGAATCGCAAAGAACACGGCCCAGGCAAGGTTCAATTTGCCCCACACGCGATGCGGCAACACGATCTGCTTGCCCATCATCGCTTCAATGAGGTTCTTGCCGAAAGCGACCTGCGACACGATCAGCGCGCCGGCGAAAAGCCAGTAAAGCGCGGTGGGTTTCCACTTGATGAACGTATCATTATGCAGCACGAGCGTCGCGCCACCGAATACGACCACGACACCCAGACTCACCCACAGCATGGGATTGACCTTGCGATGCCGGAACGCAACCCAGGCAATCTGCACAAGCGTGGCGACAATGACGACAGCGGTGGCGGTGTAGATGTCCCAGATCTTGAATGCGACGAAGAAGAGGAGGATCGGAAATAGATCGAACAGAAATTTCATATCGTAGGGACGAGGAGGGCATCAATATGAAAGAAAGCGCGCACGCGTCGCGTGTCGTCGGTTCGCTACCGGCCAGCGCGACGCTTGGCGAGTGAATAGCCGCGGTCAGCCGCATTTCGCCGAATTTGTCCTCAAGTCAGCCGTGTTCGAAAGCATTTGAAAGCGCGCGGCGAGGCAGCTCGCCGCGCCAACGCCGACTTACTGGCGCATGGCTTTACTGGCTGGCGTTGCCCGACACGCTTACTTGGGTTCGAATTGTAGCGCAGCCGAGTTGATGCAGTAGCGCAGACCGGTCGGCGCGGGACCGTCTTCGAAAACGTGGCCCAGATGCGCGCCGCAGTTCTTGCATTGCACCTCGATGCGCAGCATGCCGTGCGTACGATCCGTCTTTTCCTTGATGACTTCACCGTTGATCGGCTTGAAGTAGCTCGGCCAACCGCAACCGGTATCGAATTTCGTATCCGACTCGAACAGGGGGCCGCAGCACACGCAATCATACACACCGCGCTCAGTGTGATCCCAGTACTCGCCGGTGAACGACCGTTCGGTGTCAGCGTGGCGCGTCACCTGGTACTGGATATCGGTCAATTCGCGGCGATACGCGGTCGTCCTTCTGCAGCTGGGCAACGGGGTCTTTCGTGAGATTGTCTCGGTTCATGGTGGCTATCTCCATATCTTTAGCGGAGCCTGATGGAGCCCAGATCAGGCGGCTCGTTCTGGCCCAATTATTGGGGGGCTATTTTAGGAAGAGCAACTGACTTCCAGGTCGCTCGCCCAGTCGGGCGGCAGGCTGGCATACGCTTCAAATTCGGGTTGTTCATTGAATGGCTGGCGCAGTACCTGTGCCAGCCGCTCGACTTCGGAAAAATCCTTCTCTTTTGCCAGCCGAATGGCATTTTCGGCCAGATGATTGCGTAAGACATATTTTGGATTCACGGCGTTTATCGCGCTTGCCCGCGCTTCGTCGCCCTGTGTTTCTTCCGACAACCGAAGCCGGTAGTCGTTCGCCCAGACATCGAAAGCGGCGTGATCGAGGAACAGATCACGCACCGGCACGTCACCGGAAGCGTCAGCCTTGCGCATTTTGGCCAGGTTTCGGAACGTCAGCGTGAAATCGGCGCGATTGGCGTTCATCACTTCGAACAGGCGGTTCGCGAGTTTGTCGTCGCCTTCGCGAATCTCCGCCAGACCAAGCTTTGCACGCATGCGGCGCTCGAGCGCGGGCGCAAAACGATCCTTGAATCCTTCCAGCACCCGCTGTGCGTCTTCGATCACCTTGTCGTTGCGAGTGTCACTGTCGTATTGCGGACCGAACAGTGGGACCAGCGCTTGCGCCAGGCAAAACAGATTCCAGATTCCCGTAGCCAATCCGGCTGCATTTTATAATGCGTACCGGCCCTGCGAATCCGAGTGATTGCAGATGTGATTCGCATTGAATCCATCGATAAACCCAAACGGGCCGTAGTTGATCGTCAGCCCGAGAATCGATGTGTTGTCCGCGTTCATCACACCATGGCAAAACCCAACAGCCTGCCAGTCCGCCATCGGGTCGGCGGTGCGAAGGGTGACATCATTGAGAAGTGCGAGGTAAGGATCGTCCGCTTCACGGCATTGCGGGTAGAACCGGTCGATCACGTGATCGGCGAGCTTTTTCAATTCGTCGAGCTGGTCGTTCGAGTAGAAGTGCTCGAAGTGGCCAAAGCGCACGAAACTCGGCGCGACGCGCGTCACAACGGCGGCCGTTTCCATCGTTTCGCGGTGCACGGGCTGGTCCGATCCGATGACGCACAATGCCCGCGTAGTCGGAATGCCGAGATGGTGCATGGCTTCGGAGCACAAATACTCGCGTATGGATGACCGTAGTACGGCGCGTCCGTTGCCCATGCGTGAATAGGGCGTGCGTCCCGCGCCTTTTAACTGCAACTCAAGATACTTCCCCTCGTGTTCAATCTCGCCTAGCCTGATCACGCGGCCATCACCGAGCTGGCCGGCCCACACGCCAAACGGGTGCCCCGAATACACCGACGCATACGGCAGCTTCTCCGCCGGCCATTCGCGCGTGGGATTGCCCGCGAAGAGCTCGACGAACGCGGGATCTTGCGCGTCGGCGGCGTTGAAACCCAGTTGCACAGCGGTATCGGCGGAAATGCCTACCAGGTAAGGCTCTGGTAACGGGGCGGCGGGCAGGCGGGTGAGAAAGGCGGAGCCGAGTGAAACGAACGCATCGGGCCGATCGGTTTTGATTGATGCCAGCAGCGAATCCACGGGCGCAGGGCTTGCCAGTTCGGCTTGCGCGACGGTGCTGCTTGGGGAAAACGACATATTGAGCACATCATGATTAACCGATATTGTAAATTCGCGCTTGCGCCTTCGCGCTTGCGCCGCTGCACAAGCCCACGCGGATCGGCTTGCGCATTGGCTGGGACGGCAAATCAGGATCAGACAAGGTATTAAGGTCAGGCATCAAAACTCGTGCATCCGGACTTGTGAGGAACTCGCCCATGACGTCGCCGCTTTTCGGCCAGATTATGGGGATGTACCGTTTTTCGTTTCATCGTTGATATCCCACGCTGAACGCCATTTCGGCGATAACAAAATTGTCTCGCGCCGTATTGAAGGTTGTCTCGCGCCGTATTGAAGGCGACATTCATCGCTACACCTGGCGCGATTGCGAACAACGCGCCAAACAACTGTCGCAGGCGCTGATCGGGTTGGGGGGCAACGGGGCGAACGCGTTGGCACGTTAGCGTGGAATGGATATCGTCATCTGGAGTGTTATTACGGCGTGAGCGACATGGGCGCCGTCTGCCACACGATCAATCCGCGGCTCTTTCCCGACCAGGTTGCGTTTATCGTCAATCACGCCGACGACGAATACGTCGTATTCGACATGACGTTCGCCACGCTCGTCGACATCATTGCGCCGCAGTGCCCGAACGTGAAGGGCTGGATTGCGCTGGGCGACGAGAGTTGCATCAGCACCCATCTCGCCGATATAGCCACGCCCGTGCTCAGCTACGAAACGCTGCTGGCGAAATACGATGGTGACTACACGTGGCCGGTTTTTGACGAACGCTTGGCATCGTTTCTTTGCTACACGTCGGGTACGACCGGCAATCCGAAGGGCGCGCTTTATACACATCGATCAACCGTGCTGCATGCATTCGGCGCATCGTTCCCGGACGCCATGGGCTGTTTCGCCCGCGATGCAATCCTGCCCGTCGTGCCCATGTTCCACGTCAACGCATGGGGTATTCCGCACGCCGCGGTGCTGGTCGGTGCGAAGCTCGTGCGCCCGGCAATTGTCTCGATGGCAAAGCGCTCTACGAACTCATGGAAGCTGAAGGTGTGACGTTTTCGGCCGGCGTGCCGACGGTCTGGCTTGGTCTGCTGAACTATGTGAAGCAGGCGGACGTGTGCACGCTCAAACGCACGGTGATTGGCGGCTCGGCTTGTCCACCGGCCATGCTGCGCAGCTTCGAGGACGACTACGGCGTTGAGGTGATTCACGCGTGGGGCATGACTGAGATGTCACCGCTCGGCACGCTCGCCGGAAGAGCAGCGGCATCTGCGCAAGAAGCAGGGCCACGTGATATTCGGCGTGGACATGAAAGTCGTCGGCGATGACGGCCGCGAATTCCCCTGGGACGGCAAGTCGTTCAGCGATCTGCACGTGCGCGGGCCGTGGGTAATCAACCGGTATTTCCGCAAGGACGATTCGCCACTGATCGACGGCTGGTTCCCGACCGGCGATGTAGCGACCATCGACGCTGATGGGTTCATGCAGATCACCGATCGCAGCAAGGACGTGATCAAGTCGGGCGGCAAATGGATCAGTTTGATCGACCTGGAGAACGTGATGATGTCGCATCCGCAGGTGGCGGAAGCGGCGTGCATTGCGTGTTCGCATTCGAAGTGGACGGAGCGGCCGCTGGTGGTGGTCGTGCTGCGTCCGGGCGCGACCGTCACGCGGGAGGAACTGCTTGCGTTCTACGATGGCAAGGTGGCGAAATGGTGGAAGCCCGACGATGTCGTGTTCGCCGATGAACTTCCGCATACAGCCACCGGCAAGTTGCAGAACAGCTTTGTCTGCGCGAGTTGTATCGCGAGCATGTGCTGTCGACGGTTGACGAAAAAGTGGTCTGATTTTCCAGGCTCTCTTGTTTTCCTGTTTAAACCGGGTTGCACGCGTGCGGCCCGGTTTTTATCCCAGGCACGTATCTTTCTGTCGAGTAAAAATGAAGTCGTAGAGGAAAGCAATGTGCAAGATTTCCACATTGCCACGGGCGCTCGCCCAGCCGTTTAAACCCAAGGCTGGACACTCGATTGTGCTTGGGCATGTAAGCTGTGATTTGCCGCCCCATCTCCCCGACACGTCCGACTCCCTCCATCTCAAAATAACGAAATTGAACGATCGTTCTTTTTTTGTGTATCCGTATCCTTATCGCGTAACTCACAATCTCAGTGACACGGTAATCACTGCTTTCCGGGAGTTTCCCGGAGAATCTGCTTTTCGCAGGCATCGAATGGAGGTAGACAAATGGCAGTGGACTACACGACTCGCGACGGCATCGCCGTTATTACGCTGAACAATCCGCCAGTGAACGGCCTCGGGTTTTCCACCCGGCTTGGCATTGTCAAGGGTGTCGAGCGCGCGCAGGCGGACACGTCCCGGACACGTCCGTCAGTGCGATCATGATCACCGGCGCGGGCAAGGCGTTTTCCGGCGGCGCCGAGTTTAACACCCCCAAGGGGACCCAGGAACCCACGCTGCACACACGGTCATCAAGGTCGTGGAAAGCAGCACAAAGCCTGTCGTGGCGGCAATCCACAGCGTGGCAATGGGCGGTGGGCTCGAACTGGCGCTGGGCGCGCATTATCGGGTGGCGTCGGCGGGAGCGCAGATCGCGTTGCCCGAAGTCAAGCTCGGCCTCCTGCCGGGTGCAGGCGGCACGCAGCGCTTGCCGCGCGCGGTCGGTCTTGAAACCGCGCTGGACATGATTATGTCGGGTGCGCCGGTGTTGTCGGAGAAACTGGCCGGCACAGGTTTGTTCGATCACATGGCGGAAGGCGACCTGCTCGGCGAAGCAATCACGTTTGCGCAAAAAGTGGGCGCACAAAGCGACCCGCATCCCAAGGTCCGTGATCGCACGATCAAGCATTCGAATGCCGAGGGGTTATCCAGTTCGCGCGCAACGGCGTCACGCCGCTCGCGAAGAACTTCCCGGCGCCGCTCAAATGTATCGACGCGGTGGAAGCGGGCGTGAAACTCGGATTCGATAAAGGCATGGCCGTCGAACGCGAATGTTTCGTGGCGCTGGTGCAGACGCCCGAGAGCCGCGCGCTGCGGCACGCGTTTTTCGGTGAACGCTCGGCGAGCAAGATCCCCGATGTACCTTCGAGCACCCCGGTGCGCAAGATCGAACGTGTTGGCGTGATCGGCGCAGGGACAATGGGCGGCGGCATCGCCATGAATTTCGTCAATGCGGGCCTGCCGGTGACGCTGCTGGAAACGAAGCAGGAAGCGCTGGATCGTGGCCTTGCCACTATCCGCAAGAACTACGAAAGTGCCGTGAAAAAGGGTCGTCTAACGGCGAAGAAACTGGAAGAGCGCATGGCGCTGACCACGCCTACGCTTTCTTACGATGCACTGAGTCGCCGACCTGATCATCGAAGCCGTGTTCGAAGAACTTAGCGTGAAAGAGCAGGTGTTTTCGAAACTCGATCAGGTCGCGAAGAAGGGTGCGATCCTGGCATCGAATACGTCTACGCTCGATGTCGATAAGATTGCAGCGTTCACCAAGCGTCCCGAAGACGTGGTCGGCATGCACTTCTTCAGCCCGGCCAACGTGATGAGCTGCTGGAAGTCGTGCGCGGCGCGAAGACGTCGAAGGACGTGCTCGCCACGGTCATGCAGCTCGCGAAGAAGATCAATAAGACGGCCGTGGTGTCGGGCGTCTGCGATGGTTTTATCGGCAACCGGATGATCGAGCAGTATTTGCGCCAGGCGCTTTTCATGCTTGAAGAAGGGGCGTTGCCGGCGCAAGTGGATCGTGCGATCAAAAAATCAGGCTTCGCAATGGGGCTGTTCCGCATGAGCGACCTCGCAGGCAACGACATTGGCTGGGCGATCCGCAAGCGCCGTTATCAGGAGAAGCCGGATCTGAAGTATTCGAAGATCGCGGACCGCTTGTGCGAGACCGGGCGCTTCGGGCAAAAGACCGGCGCGGGCTGGTACGACTACAAGGCCGGGGACCGCACGGCGCATCCGTCGAAGAGAAGATCGTCGACGAGATGATCGTTGCGTATTCGAAGGAGCAAGGCGTCACGCGCCGCAAGATCTCCGATGAAGAGATTGAACGGCTGGTGTTCGCGCTCGTCAACGAAGGTGCGTTGATCCTGGAGGAAGGGATTGCATCGAAGGCGTCGGACGTCGACATGGTCTACCTGACCGGCTACGGTTTCCCGCTGTATCGCGGCGGACCGATGCTGTACGCGGATACGGTCGGTTTGTACAACGTCGAGCGGGCGATGCGCAAGTATGGCGCCCAAGCCAACGGCGAAGCATGGAAGCCCGCCGCGCGTGACTGAACTGGCCGCAGAGGGCCACGGCTTCAACAGCTAGATTCGAGAGCTGGATTCAAGATCAAGTGAAACTCTGCAAAAGTCCTGGCATTGGGGTTCGTGTGAACTATCGTGGGACGCAGTGGAGTGAATGGAGGAGAG
>CALNPU010000102.1 GCA_940588625.1 uncultured Caballeronia sp. | reverse complement strand
AAAGGCATGCGCCGTTTGGCCGACATGCAGCCAAGCTTCAGTCTTGCATGCAATAGATATGCTTAACCGAAAGCTGTCGACCACGCATACGATCACCGGCGTGATTGTTGGTGTTGGCGCGACGCAAAGGTTCAGCACGGTGCGCTGGGGGCGTGGCGGGGAATATCGTCTGGGCCTGGATCCTGACCATTCCAGCCTCCGCCGTGATGGCCGCCGCCACTTGGTGGCTCGGACATCGCTTTCTTTCCTGAACGGAACGAGCAGTTCGCGGGCGACTGTTGGATAAGTCACCCGCGCTTCGTACGTCAGATCAACGGCGCGCTGACACCGTCCATCGGAATGATCGCGCCCGATACGTAACTGGCCCGGCGGCTTGCCAGAAATAGCGCGACGTCCGCGATTTCCTCGGGTTTTGCGTATTTGCCCAACGGCACTTTTGCCTGGCTCTGCGCCAGCGATTCCTCCACGCGTTCGGTTAGCGTCGAGCCCGGATTGATCGCCTTGATGCGAATACCGAGCCTCGCGTAATGATGTGCGAGACCGACGGTTGTCAGCATCAGCGCCGCATTCGCCGCGCCACCCGCGATATGAATATCGCTCGCGATCTTCCCACCCATTCCGATGATGTTCACCACCGCGCCCGGCTCGGCCTTGGGGTCCGCCTTCAGCCGTTCGGCCATTTGTTTCAACACGGCTTGCTGAGGGTAGGGTAGATTCAGCGGAAATATTTCGCTTCCATTGCGGCCTTGTAGCCGGCGGCATCGAGGAGATCCGGGTCGTAGCGTTTGGCGGCGCCCGCGCAATTCACGAGAATATCGATCGGGCCGAGCGCGCCCGTCGCTTCTTCCACTACGTCTTGCGCGCTGTGCGCTTCGTGAAGATCGGCACGCGTCAGATGCACGTGAAAGCCCTCTTTCGCGAGTTCTTCGCGCGCGCGGGCGAGGTTTGCTGGATCGCGCGAAACAATCGCTACGCGCGCACCTTCCGCTGCAAATGCTCGCGCGCACGCGAAGCCGATACCTTTGCTGCCGCCCGTGATGAGCACGATCTTGCCGCGGTGAGTCCCAAGGTCCATGAGTTCACTCCTGTCGAGGCCGATGGTCGATTCGATGATGCATGGAATCGTGATCGAGGCACGATAGCAGACGCTGGGAATGTGTGCGGGCCGGAGAAACGCGCTGGAAGCGCTAGCAGGATGACAGCCTAATAGCTGCCGTTAGCGAACTTCGCGATGAGGTCGTCGGTAGCAGCGGGGTGCGTGGGCGTGAGCGAATTCGTGGAGGCACGCATCACGTGGGCAGCAGGGTTGGACGCGGGAATCCTGCCAACCGATGACGACTGTTGCTCTTGCACCGACCGCACTTGCTGCGCCGCCAGCCGTGCAGTGGGCGTGGGCGGTAGCGCGAAAGCATCGGCGGCGGTACGGTAGGAGCCTCCGGGCGCTGCCGTCATAGCTTGTGCAGGTTGTCGCTGCACTGCGGACAACGAGGGCGGCGGTTCATAATGATCGCTGGTCTGGGCGGCAACTTGCGTGGGTGAACGGCTCGACGCTCCATCTGCCGGGGCGGGAACAGGGACCGGCGACGCCAGATACGTTGGTACATCGAACGGAGCGGGAACGGCTTTCGGCGGCGCGACGCGTCGGATGCCATCGAAACGCTTGGCCCAATAAGGATTGGTGAGGTAATCGAGCCGCACGGTGCCGCCTGTCGACGGCGCGTTCACGAAGCGCAGCTTACCCACGTAGATGCCGATATGCGAATTCAGTCGGCCCGTCGTGTTGAAAAAAATCAGGTCACCGGGGGCAACTTCGTCGGGTTCAATCGCTTCGCCGCGTACGCTCATGTCCGCGGTCGTACGGGGCAGATTCACCGATGCCGCCCGATCCACCACGTAGCGCACAAGCCCGCTGCAATCGAAACCCGCTTCTGGCGTATTGCCTCCCCATCGATACGGCACGCCCACGAGCGACATTGCCTGGATGGAAATTTCCTCGCGCCCAACGCTGTGGTCCACGAAATTCGGGAAGCCGGAGGGGGTGGTGAAGGTGCGATTAGACGCGGTAGCGTTCGATGCGGGCGGTGCACGCGACACCCGCGTCGGCGCACTGGAGCATGCGGCAACGAGGATGATGAGCAGCAGTGACCAGAGTCGACGCATTCGGCAGGGCGAGCGTGAACGCTCACCGTAATGGCTGTCTCGCGATACTAGCCCGTCAGAAGGGGCTCGGACAAGTTTTCTTGATAAGTCACTTGAGGTTTACACCGTAAGTGTTGCTTTGGAGAAACGTGTTTTTGGGTCCAAAACACGCTAAAAAGATGCAAAAAAGCCGGCAAGCGATGGATGCTTGCCGGGCTTTCAAAGCGTGCCGAAAATTTAAAGAATCTCGGACGCGTAATCCGCCAATCGCGACCGTTCACCACGTGCAAGCGTGACGTGACCGCTATGCGTCCAGCCCTTGAAGCGGTCGACTACGTATGTCAGGCCCGAACTGCCTTCCGTCAGATACGGTGTGTCGATCTGGGCGATATTGCCCAGACACACGATCTTCGTGCCCGGACCGGCGCGCGTGACGAGCGTTTTCATCTGCTTGGGCGTCAGGTTTTGCGCTTCGTCAATGATCACGTATTTGTCCACGAAGGTCCGCCCGCGCATGAAGTTCATGCTCTTCACCTTCAGGCGTGATCGGATCAGTTCCTGCGTGGCGGCGCGGCCCCATTCACCGGCGGCGTCGGTTTTTTGCAGGACTTCGAGGTTGTCGTCGAATGCGCCCATCCACGGCTGCATCTTTTCCTCTTCCGTACCCGGCAGGAAGCCGATGTCTTCGCCAACCGGAACCGTTGCACGCGTCACGATGATCTCGTTATAGCGCTTGTCGTCGAGCACCTGTGCGAGGCCGGCGGCCAATGCCATCAAGGTCTTGCCGGTACCGGCCTGACCCAGCAGCGTGACGAAATCCACGTCCGGGTTCATCAGCAGGTTCAACGCAAAATTCTGCTCGCGATTGCGCGACGTAATACCCCACACGTTGTTCTTGTGATGGCTGTAATCGCGCAACGTTTGCAGCAGCGCCGTCTTGCCGTTCAGCTCGCGCACGATGCCATAGAACGACGGTTCACTGTTCTGCGGTTCGAAATAGACGAACTCGTTCACCAGCATGGACGCGCACTGCGGACCGGTCACGCGGTAATACGTCGTGCCCGTCTTGGTGTCCTGCCAGCTTTCCATGCCCTTCGCGTGCTTCGTCCAGAAGTCCGAAGGCAACGCACGTACGCCGGAATAGAGCAGGTCCTTGTCTTCCAGCACCTGGTCGTTGAAATAATCTTCAGCGGGCAGGTCGAGCGCGTGGGCCTTGATGCGCATGTTGATGTCTTTCGACACCAGCACGACCTGGCGATCCGTGCGTTCCTTCTGCAGCGCGCGAACCACGCCGAGAATCTGGTTGTCAGCCTTGCCCACCGGCAGGCCTTCGACCGGTTCAATGTCGGTCAACGTGGTCTGGAAGTACAGGCGGCCGGTTGCATCGCGATTGCCCAGCGCGGACAACGGCAACCCGGCGGCCATCTCGCCGACGTGCGCCACCAGCGCATCCAGCGTGCGGCTCACCTGACGCGCATTGCGCGCCACTTCCGACATGCCCTTCTTGTGGTTGTCGAGTTCCTCGAGCGTCATCATTGGCAGATAGACGTCGTGTTCCTCGAACCGGAACAGCGATGACGGATCGTGCATCAGCACATTTGTGTCGAGCACAAACAGCTTGCCGATCTCGTTGTCCGGCTGGCCACGCGTGCGGTGCTTCTGCTGGCCACGCGGCTGAACGCCGTTAGCCACTGGCGCGGCCGGTACTTCGGAGCGCGAAGGCGTACGTGCGACTGGCGGCATGGTTTCGACCTGTTCGGCCGGTGCAGCGGCGGGTTGCAGCAATGCCGCAGTTTGTTTCGTACGGCGGCTGCGTGCGGCGGGCGCTGCGTCAGAGGCTTCTAGCGCTGAGCCTTTGGCCGCGTTCGCAAGCGTCTCAC
This sequence comes from uncultured Caballeronia sp., assembly GCA_940588625.1. Taxonomy (GTDB): domain Bacteria; phylum Pseudomonadota; class Gammaproteobacteria; order Burkholderiales; family Burkholderiaceae; genus Caballeronia. Next base: position 10,174 of record CALNPU010000102.1, on the reverse strand, counting down.
TTGCTATAGCGCGCAAGGTATTAGCGGTGTTCGCGGCGGCAGGCCGCGAAGCGCCGACACTCGCGCCAAATTCGGTTTCAGTTTCAACTAGATCGCCATCGCTTGCCTGCTCTTTTGATGATCGGGCAGGCCGGGCTTGGGCTTTGTATTCTTCAGACGGCAGGAGGTTGCCGAGCTTGACGGGTGCGGTAGGCAAAGGCATGGTTTTCCTCGGTAGGATTCGGATCGTATGTCGTGCGTCGCCTGTCGCATCCTGCGTTATGCCGACGGTCAGGTCTTCAGGGCAAAAAGCCGGACGTCGATGCAGTTTGCGCCCGGAGACGCGCTTCGGTTTCGAAAACGCCGGTTTGCCTATATCTCGATCGGCTCCTTGGAAGTTGCGTCCTGAAGAAAACGGGAATGAAACGCACGGACGGCGCGGGATGTCCAGGGCGCGCACACTGGAGGTAAGGAGCGTCCGCAAAAAAAGCCGCCGTCCTGGACGATGGGACCAGCGGCTCGACAGCGCCTGCTTCAAAGCGCCTTTCAACTTCCACCACGCTCCTGGATTCCAGGCGTGGCGTGTAGCGGGTACCCGTGCCGGTCGCGGGGAAGACCGCGAAACACCGGACGCTACGCAAAGAGAAATGGAGGGAAGAGCAAGCGCTCATTGCGAATCAATATAACGTGCCTCAAAGCACTTGTACAGCTTCCACGATCTGCTCCACGTGGCCTGGAACCTTTACGCCACGGAACTCCCGGCGCAGCACTCCTTTCGCGTCCAGCAGGAAGGTCGAACGCTCGATTCCGCGTACTTCCCTGCCATACATTTTCTTCATTTTGACGACACCGAAGAGCGTGCAGATAGCCTCGTCGGAATCGGATACCAGCGTGTATGGCAGATCCAGCTTTGCCTTGAAGTTGTCGTGCGACTTCACGCTGTCACGCGAGATGCCGATCACTTCAGCACCCGCCTTCTTGAATTGCGCATAAAGATCACGGAACTGCAGGCTTTCCGTTGTGCAGCCCGGCGTATTGTCTTTCGGATAAAAAAACAGCACGACTTTCTTGCCTCGCATGGACGACAGCGGAAAGTCGCCGCCGGTTGCGGGCGCGGTGAAATCGGGAACGGGTTGATCGACTGCGATCGGCACGAAGTTTCTCCTCTTTTTATAGGTAGACGCGTGGCTCGGGCGCCAGTTTCTGGAAAGCGAGCGCGTGTGCGGATCCGGGAATGGCTGCAGCCGTTGGCCGAGCCCGCGCAGATACCAGGCGCGAAAACTGGCAGGCAGCGTCAGTCTGGCTGAAGTATCAGCTCGCCCGCGCGACCTGGAATCTCGCCCCACGCGATAGGGTACGTCGGCAGCGTCGCGCGGTCCAGCGTCGCATGATAGTCGCCCATCGTGCAGAAACTATGACCTTGCGCGCTCCAGCCGGCCAGCAATTGCTCAAATACCGTGGCCAGCTTTTGTCCTTCCAGTTCGGCGTGCAGCGTGAAGACCTGGTCGTGAGCCTGCTTCGACGTGAGGCCAAGCAAATGCACAGCCACATTGCTCACGTCCAAGCCATCCACACCAAGGATTTCATCCAGCGTAGGCAGCGTGGTGGGCATCTGGACATGATTCAGCGTTTGGCCGTCGAGTACCGGAATGTAGGGCGTGTGCCCACGTCCATCGGACGCGTACTTCATGCCCCAGGCATCGATCTGTTCGAACGCGTAGCCGTTCATCTGCCAGCCCGCTGCGCCGTGCGTGACAGGCGGCGTACCGAAGATTTCGACGAAACGCGCGTGGCTGCGCTGCATCTGGCTGGCTGTCCACTCACGATTGCCGGCACGGACATTGTCCTGCCAGTACACGTGATCCCACGTGTGGATGCCGCACTCGAACCCAGCTTCATGGATCGCGCGCATTTCGGCAAACGCACGGCGGCCGATATCCGGTACGGGCAGGAGCACGCCATACATGAGCGTCTTGATGCCGTAGTGCTCGACCACCGACGTCCGCGACACCTTCTTGAGAAACCCCGGACGAAACACGCGGCGCAATGCCCAGCCAGTGTGATCGGGTCCGAGGCTGAACAGGAACGTGGCACGGGCGTAGTATTTGTTGAGCAGGCGCGCGAGATTCGGTACGCCTTTGCGCGTGCCGCGCAGGGTATCGACGTCGATTTTCAGAACAATGCGAGCCACGCGCCGTCCTTAAGACTGATCTTCGACAAGGCGCCGCGCCGTGCCCACGTCGCCGCGATAGGCTTCGAAAATCTTGCGTAATGCGTCGTCCATGGTCGCGACCGGCTTCCAGCCGAGTTCCTGGATCGTGTTGTCGATCTTCGGCACGCGGTTCTGCACGTCCTGATAACCCGCGCCGTAGTAGTTGCCCGACGACGTCTCCACGAGCTGGACCGTCTTCGCACTTTCAGCGTACTCGGGGATCTCGTTCGCGAGCTTCAGCATCTTGTTGGCGAGTTCACGGACCGAAAAGTTGTTGCTCGGATTGCCGATGTTATAGATCTTGCCCGTTGCCACACCGTTCTTGTTTTCGATGATCTTTATCAAAGCGCCGATGCCGTCGTCAATATCCGTGAACGCACGTTTTTGCGCGCCGCCGTCGACGAGGCTGATGTTTTCACCGCGCACGATGTGACCCAGGAATTGTGTGACCACGCGCGAGCTGCCTTCCTTCGGCGTGTAGATCGAGTCGAGGCCCGGGCCGATCCAGTTGAACGGACGGAACAGCGTGAAGTTCAGGCCTTCCATGCTGTAACCCCAGATCACGCGGTCCATCAACTGCTTCGAGCACGCGTAGATCCAGCGCGGTTTGTTGATCGGGCCGTAGCTCAGTTGCGATTCTTCCGGATCGAATTGCTCGTCGGCGCACATGCCGTACACCTCGGACGTGGACGGAAACACCAGGTGCTTGCTGTATTTCACGGCTGAACGAACGATGGGCAGGTTCGCTTCGAAGTCAAGTTCGAACACCCGCAGCGGCTGCTTCACGTAAGTGGCCGGCGTGGCGATAGCGACCAGCGGCAGGATCGCATCGCACTTCTTGATGTGATATTCGACCCACTCCTTGTTGATCGTGATGTCGCCTTCGAAGAAATGCATGCGCTCGTGATTGGCGAGGTCGCCGAGACGGTCGCGTTGCATGTCCATGCCGAAGACTTCCCAGTCGGTCGTCTCGAGAATGCGCTTGGAGAGGTGGTGGCCAATGAAGCCGTTGACACCCAGGATCAGGACTTTTTTCATGAATGAGGAAGTGATTGAGTGAGTCGACCGAATTCGGCGGGACTGACGACGCGTTCGCCGCTGGCCGGAGTCTGGTTTTCGTCCACGAATGGTTGCCGTAATTCACGGATGGCGATAACGCGACCGTCACCGCATACGCCAAACAGCGCATTATCCTTCACGCGCAGGCCAAGGGGCAAATTCGAGATCTCACGCAGAGTTTCGACAGCGATGTCCGGCAGGCCGTTTTCGGGCACGAGACGGGCCCGCGCGACAATAAACCGCTGCTGGCCGATGTCCGTAAAAGCCCCCGGATACGGCGGCGCGACGGCGCGAATCAGGTTGTAGACCTGCTGCGCCGTTTGCGACCAGTCGATGCGGCCATCTTCCGGCTTCCGGCCACCGAAGTAGCTGCCTTTGGTGAGGTCGTTCGGCAAATGCGGCGCTTCGCCTGCGATCAAAGCCGGCAAGACGCGCCACAAAGTTTGCTCGGCGGCGACGGTGGTTTTGTCGAAGACTCGCGCGGCGGTGTCGTCGGGGAGAATGGGCACGGGCGTCTGGGCGAGGATGGCTCCGGCGTCGGGTTTAGCTGCCATCTCGTGCAGCGTCGCACCCGTTTCTGTTTCTCCGTTCAGCACGGCCCAATTGGTGGGCACGCGCCCGCGATACTTCGGCAACAGCGAACCGTGCATGTTGTACGCGCCGCGCGCCGCAAGCGCGAGCAGCCCGACCGGCAGCATGTGCCGGTAGTAGAACGAGAAGATGAAATCCGGCACGAGTTCGCTGATTGCCTCATGCAGTTCGGGCGACTTGGGATCGGCGGGCGTGATAACCGCGATGCCATGATCCGCCACCACCGATTTCACGCTGCCGAACCAGATGTTCTCGTCAGGATTGTCTTCGTGCGTGACAACCAGCGCGACTTCCACGCCGCGCGCGAGCAGGACCTGCAGGCAGCGCACGCCAAGGTTGTGATACGCGAACACGACCGCGCGAGGCTTCGCGCGTGGAGCGTTTGCAGGGTTCGTTGCGCTTGTTGCGCTTGTGGAATTAACCGCCGGGTTCATAGCGACCTCATAGCAGATCGACCTCGCGGCTGATTGCTGCTACGGTTTCCTGACGTGGCATGGTCCGCGCCGGCTTGCCGTCGCGCTTTTCCAGGATGGTCTGCACCAGGTAACGCGGCCGCGCGCGCACTTGCTGATAGATTCGGCCGATATATTCGCCGAGCAGCCCAAGCGCGAAGATGATCACGCCGAGCATGAAGAAGGTGATAGCGAACAGGGTGAACACCCCTTCGACTTCCGCGCCGAACATGAAGCGTCGAACCAACAGCAGCAGGAACAGGTCCGCGGACCCTACGGACAGGATCACGCCGATGAACGACAACCACTGCAGCGGCACGACGGAGAAACCGGTCACCAGATCAAAGTTGAGGCGGATCAGGCTGTACAGCGAGTACTTGGATTCCCCGGCGAAGCGCTCTTCATGCGCGACATCGATTTCAATCGGGTTCTGCGCGAAGGTATAGGCCAGCGCCGGAATGAAGGTGTTGATTTCACCGCAGCGGTTGATAGTGTCAATGATGTGCCGGCTGTAACCACGCAGCATGCAGCCCTGGTCGGTCATCCTGATGCGCGTGATGCGTTCGCGCAACCGGTTCATCAGGTGCGAGGCCTTCTTGCGCCAGAAGCTGTCCTGGCGTTGCTGGCGAATCGTGCCGACGTAGTCGTAACCCTCGCGCATCTTCTCGAGCAGCTTGGCGATTTCCTCGGGGGGATTCTGCAAGTCGGCGTCGAGCGTAATGACGCATTCCCCGCGCGATTGTTCGAAGCCCGCGAGAATGGCCATGTGCTGGCCATAGTTGCCGTTCAGCAGGATCACGCGGGTCGTGTCCGGCCGCGCGCGAAACTGCTGGGCGAGCAACGCCGCCGACTTGTCGCGGCTGCCGTCGTTGATGAAGATCACTTCATACGTCGCGCCGAGTGCATCAAGCTCCGGATACAGGCGGGAGAAGAGTGCCGCGAGGCCTTCTTCTTCGTTGTACACCGGGACCACGACCGTTAATTCCGGGCCGGTCGGCAGAAAATCCGTTTGACTCATGTTGACGATGGTTCCGCTAGGTGTCCGTGGTGAAAAATGTGGTTCTTGTTGTACCGTGCGATCCGCGTACGTTGCTTGACTTGCGTGCTTTAGCGCGCTGAGCGTGCCGTATTGCCTATCTGACTGACTCGCATGCCTTAAATGGCGTGCGCCGCGCAGATTTCATCGACTGCATGCACGACGCGTTTCACGTCGTCCTGGTTCATCTGCGTGAAGAGCGGCAGCGTGACCGTTGACGCGCCGTATTTTTCGGCGTGCGGGAACATGCCTTCGTGAAATCCGCGTCCGCGATACAGCGTGAACAGGTGCAGCGCCGGGTAATGCACGCCCGTACCAATGCCGCGTTCCTTCATCAGTCCCATGAACGCCGAGCGCGTAAGCGACAGGTGCTCGAGCGGCAGCGCGATCTGGAAAATGTGCCAGTTGCTGTCGGTGAAATTTGGCACCGGCAATTGCACGCCCATGCGTACGACCGCGCCGTCCGCGAAACTCTCAAAGTATGCGCGCGCCAGTTCCCGGCGTTGTTCCGTGAAACGCTTCACGTGCTTGAGCTGGCCCAGGCCAACGCGGGCAGCGACGTCGGTGAGATTGTATTTGCCGCCGAGGAGATCGCAGTCCATGCCGTCAAAACCGGTGCGCGTAACGCCTTGCAGCCGGTACTTTTGCGCAAGCAGGGCTTCTTCCTCGTTATTCAGGACAAGCGCGCCGCCTTCGATCGTCGTGACGTTCTTGTTCGCGTGAAAGCTGAACGAGACTATGTCGCCGAATGCGCCGATCTTCTGATCGCGCCACGATGCTCCGAACGCCTGCGCCGCGTCTTCGATCACGCGCAGGCCATGCTCGCGCGCAATGCCGTACAGCCGGTCCATGTCCACGGGCAGGCCGGACAGATACACCGGCAGGATTGCCTTGGTACGCGGCGTAATGGCCTTTTCGAGCAGGTCCAGGTCGATATTGCGCGTGACCGGGTCAATATCCGCGAACACCGGTGTAGCGCCTGTTTCAATGATCACATTGCTGGTCGAGACCCAGGTCATGGGTGTGGTGATGACTTCGTCGCCTTCGCCCACGCCGGCTATGCGCAAGCCGATTTCCATGGTCGCCGTGCCGGAATTGAACGTGCGCACCGGGCGGCCGCCGCAGTAGGCGGACAGTTCGGCTTCGAATCGCTCGTTTTGCGGGCCGGTCGTGATCCAGCCCGAACGCAGAACGTCGACGACGCCCTGAATCGTCTCTTCGTCAATCTCGGCACGTACGAAAGGCAGAAAGGGAAGCGTTTTAGAAGGCACGTTCTGGGTCATGGAAGCTCTGCAAAGGAAAGGCTTTGAAACACAGTTTTTGAAGCACAATGTCAGCCGGGTCCAGCTTCGTTCAGGCGCACCCAGTACGCTCAGGTGCGCCCGGGGCCCTCAACCGCGCGTCAGAACCACGACGCCGATCAAGATAATGCCGATGCCGACCAGTCGCTGCAATGTCAGGACTTCGCCGAATAAATACCACGCCGCAAACGCGTTCACCACGTATCCGAGCGACAGCATGGGGTAGCCGATGGAGACGTCGACCCGCGACAATCCCACAATCCATACCACCACGCTAAATACGTAGCAGGTCAGTCCGCCGATGATCGGCCACTGCGTCGCGATCTTGAAACTGATCGGTACGATGTTTGCCGGCGTGAACTCGAAATGGCCCACGGCATTCACGCCTGCTTTGAGCAACAATTGCGCACCGGCGTTCAGCATGACGCCGGTGATGATGCAAATGAAGGATATCGGGTTCATCGTAGGCCGTAATAGGGTTTTTTAGCGGAGCGCGGCGAAGCAGGTAAGGCTTCGTAGCGTCTCCGGCTTCTGCTTCTATATCCGCTGGCGCCCGGTGCCCCGGTCAACGCGCGGCGCCATTGTTTCAAGGCTGCGGTTTTTCGACAATCACCCTTCGGTCGTCCCGAGCAATCACCCGCATGGGCACGTGCTTTGCCAGCAATTCGTCATACCGGCCGGGCAGCATCAGCGCAAGGCCGTAGGGTTGCGCATCCCAGCGCTGAATCCACTCATCAATGGTCGGCACCCACTTCTGGGGTTCCGTTGTGACCCCGAATTTCAGCTCGTCGGGTTCCTGGACCAGGATCATGGTGTGGCCGAGATAGAACGGCATGGTGTGATCGAGCTTGGCGACCGAATAGAAAGGCGTGTCGGCCGGCAATCTGGCCATGGCGGCTTTCACCGTAGGCACCAGTTGCACGCCCGAACTTTCGCGGCCGAACACCTCGTGGCCGGTGCCGGCGATCGTGCCCATCAGCAGCCAGGCCGTTCCCAGCAACACCACGCCACCGATCAAACTGCGCCGGTTGAGCCAGATGGCGGCAAGCGTCACCACAAAGGCCACGGCGAGCGCGGCATACGCCCAGACCTGGAATTCCCTGTACAGCGCGTTGGGCGTGTAACCGCCGCCCATCCGGCCGAGGAAGATCGCGCCAAATGCCACCACTACGAGAAATACTGCGTATCCGGTCAAATGCCGGTGCCACTGCGCGCGCGTGAGCAAGGGCAGGTAGATCGCGATCAGCAATGCAATGGCGGGAGCGATTGGCAGCGTGTACGACAGCAGCTTCGAATGCGACGCGCTGAAGAACAAGAAGATGAACACCGACCAGACCAGGAGCAGTGTGACCGGTGCAAAGCTGTTCGACTGGCGCGGTACCTTCAGCGTATGCCGCACGCTCTGGAACACCACGGAGAGCCAGGGCAGGAATCCGACAATCAGCACGGGCACGAAGTAATAAAACGCACCCGGACGGTTCTGTTCGGGGGTCAGATAGCGCTGGAATTGTTGCACGATGAAAAAGAAGTTCAGGAACTCCGGATTCTTCATCTGGATCAGCACGAACCACGGCGTGGCGATCACGAGGAACAGGATCAGCCCGCTGCCGATGTACAGGCGCCGCCAGAGCGCCCAGTCACGCGCGATCAGCATATAGAGCACCAGCACCGCACCTGGCAAGATCAGGCCGATCAGCCCCTTCGACAACAGCGCGAGTGCCATCCCGGCCCAGCACAGCCACATCCAGATCCTGACCTCGCGCGCCGGCAAATTCGGACGCTGTGCCAGCAGCAAGCTGCAGAGCGTGAGTTGCATCCAGAACGACAGGCCCATGTCGAGCGTATCGAAATGGGCCATCAGGTTCCAGTACGGCGAAGTCGCGAGCACGACGGCCGCGCAGAACCCTATCACGCCATTGAACACCCGCGCCCCGGTGTAGCCGATCAGCAGCACGCCGGCGAAGCCGGTCAGCGCCGTATAAAGGCGCGCTCGCCACTCGCCAATACCGAACCACGCGAACATCAGCGCGTTCGCCCAGGTTTGCAGTGGGGGTTTTTCGAAATACTTGTAGCCGTTGTAACGCGGCGTGATCCAGTCGCCGGTCACGAACATTTCGCGCGCCATTTCGGCGTAACGGCCTTCGTCGCTTGGAACGAGATGGCGAAAGCCCAACGGTGCGAACCAGATCACGGCGAGTGCCGCGATCAGCAATAAAAGCGAGAGGCGGGTGAGCGGTAGCCGGTAAGGCGTATCGTTCATATATAAGTGTCGACCTGTCCGATGCCGCTTTCGCGGCGCTAGCAAAATCCATGGGGGGGCTCGAGTTTGGCGCATTAGGGCTTAAGGCCGGCTTAACAGGCACGCTTGCGGCAAGCTCGCCGCGTACCGGGTGTCCGGCCAGCCCATGCAGGTTCCTCTGCAACAACCAGGCGCGCAAGCCAGCCAAACGACCAGTCATTGTGCGCTTCGCCGTACGGCGGGCGATTGCGGGCGGGTGCGTCATCCGGCGGTACGCAGAAAACAGACGTTACTAGTGCCGATACCCGTACCGACATCGACGCCGGGCGGCAGTTTTATCGCACTGGCGCGCCGAATCCGCTCTCGTGCGTTGCTGCGGCGTTTGCGCCGACATGCGCTTGACTTCCGCCGGTACGCCTCGGCTACGTCTCTCTCCTCTCTCTATTACGCCTCGATCAGCAGCGCAGCCGCGACCCGGCGGCTTTCCGACATGAGAATGTTGTAAGTACGGCATGCAGCGCCGAAATCCATTGTTTCCACCCCAATGCGTTGCTGGGAGAGCTTCGCGATGAGTTGCGGATGCAGAAAACGCAGGCGCGCACCGCTGCCGAACACGACGACTTCAGGTGCGATCACGATGAGCGCGTCGAAATCTTCCGGCGTCAGCGCCTCGAACGACGACACGGGCCACGCGATCACCGGCGTTTCCGGCATCACGATGATGCTGCCTTCTTGGCGTTGCAGATTGATCGCGACGTAATCGGCGCCGTAACTCGTGATTGTGTTGAGCGTGCCGCTGGCTTCCTGATGTAATTTCAAATCGATATTCCGACAGGCGGGTTGATGGCGAGAGGTGACTGCGCGAGGGGCCTGTGACAACGGGACGCCCTGCAATGCATTTCATCGGCTTGCACGAGCACCTGGATGAAGCCAATGTGCAGGCGGCTACCGGTAGCGCATTGCGAAAGTCACGGATAATCCGCTAAATTATAACTTTTCGTGCGACACGCACGCTCGTGTCCGTTGTTAGCCCACGTTACGGGCATCGACCTGTCGGTATCAGTTGGGTGTTCGCTCTCGACTGCGCTGCCGACTATTTGTTAGCACCTTGAGGCCAATGCTTCTTTGCTTTGTAGTGAAGCGAAACCTAGTATGGCATTTTAAGGTTTCGCCATAGGCGATTCTCTGTATGCTGTCCGTACCGAGAATCGCATTGTCATTGTAATTGCCTGATTACCGTCAGGCCCCGCCTTGGTAGCGGCTTCATCTCCGCCGACAGGGCGGGGTGATGTTTGCAAGTCCCGC
>CALNPU010000101.1 GCA_940588625.1 uncultured Caballeronia sp. | reverse complement strand
ATATCGCTCCTCCTCCGCTATCGGAGGAGAAATTCTAGCCGCTTTAAAAAAACGTTTTGACACAACCCCTGGAACGAACAGCGTCGCGATAGGCACCCACACCCGTTCCTTTTTCTCGATAGCCTCACGAAACGCCGACGTTTCCGCGATTTTCAGGCGCACATAAAGTCCGAGCGCTACCAGCACCGCACTGACGATGAACGGGACACCGCCAGCCCCAGCTACGGAATTGTTCGTCGGTGAGCGAGAGCGCCAGCCCGAAGAACAATCCATTCGATGCCAGGAACCCCACCGACGGCCCGAGTTGCGGGAACATGCCAAACCAGCCGCGCTTGTTTTGCGGCGCGTATTCGGTCGCGAGGAGCGCTGCACCGCCCCATTCGCCGCCAAGCCCAATGCCCTGGCCGAAGGGATGCACAGCAGCACCGGCGCGAGGCTGCCGATAGACGCGTAGCCGGGAACAAAGCCGATCAGCGTGTGGTCGACACGCCCATTACGAACAGCAATGCAACGAGCATCGATTTCCGCCCGATGCGGTCGCCGAAATGGCCGAAGATGAACGAGCCGATCAGCTGCGCGATGAACGCGATGCCAAACGTGACGAACGCCGACAACGCTTGCGCGGCGGGCGAACTGTGCGGGAAAAAGACCGGGCCGATGACCAGCGCTGCGGCCGTGGCGTAGACATAGAAATCGTAGAACTCGATCACCGTGCCGATAAAACTCGCGAAGATGACGCGGGAACTGCTCATTTTCGCGTCGCTTGCGGACGATGCGGGGCAACGAGCCCAAGGATGAGCCCGATGGTGAGGCTGATGACATGGTGTCTCCGGTTCGCCCCTTGAACGCGTCCAGGAACGCGCGTCGGGACACTTTATTTATATTGAATGCGCAACGTGCGTCGGGCGCTCGAGGCGGTGTACGGCAGTGAAAACGAACGGCGTTGGACTGCGCGCGGTGTGTCGCGGAGTCGACCGGTCAGGCCCGTTGCTCAAGCGCTGGATGACCGGCGCAGGGTATCCGCAGGGTATCGAAAATTATAACGACCGTGCGCCGTGGCCGGCAAGGAAACCGTATTGATGAATGCCCTCGTGGTTTCATTTAATCGATGGTCGTCGCCTGCGGCGAATGGACGCTGCGAAGCTGGAACTGGCCGTTGTCGTTGAAGAGCCAGCCAGTCTTCGAACAAATCGAGCTACCCGTTGCGTCGAGCGAGCGCGCGGGCGGTGGCTTCGGCTTCGTCGTCGCCATTGGTTCGGTAGACCGACGACCGGATCACGCGACCGTTGCGGTCGACAGTGAACGCGCCCACGACGAGCGAGCGCAGCATGGCTTGCGGCGTGCCTTTGAGTACCAGCGATGGATGCGGTCGAAGAAGATATGTGTACCTTGTACTGATCGAGCGTCGCGCCGCTCACGACCGCGGCCGCCTTTGATTCAGGCGCGCTGGGCGGCGGGGTGATCGTGCCGGCGGCGATGGTTGCCGTGATCGATAAGGTCAGCGCAATACGCGCGATTTTCAGACGGGAGCATGGCGGGCAAGGCTCCACGAAATCGTTGCACTCATGCTTAACAATACCAATACGCAGCGGGTCCGGGTCTTGCTGCCCCTTTTTGCATGTCCACTGCATTTTGATGCGCTAGGAGAAGACTATGAGCAACGATTCCCACCGACCTGAACCATCCGAAGCCCGTCGAGCATAGCGACAACGAGGCGAGCAAGATGCCCGAGCGTGCCGACGACGACCGTAAGCAGGCCCCAAGCGATAAGCCTGAAAAGAAACCGGGAGAGGGTGAGCCTGATGTGGGGTGAGGGTGCAATTGCGAGTGTGACACAGCTCTTTGCGATCTTTGTATATACAAAAAGCCTGGCTCACAACCAATTTTGTATATACAGTTTGATCGATGCAAGTCTCCTTCGATGTGAATAAAAGCGCCCGTAACATCGCTAAACGGAGTTTATTGTTCGAACGGGCTGCTGAGTTCAATTTCGAGACAGCGTTGATCGGCTCTGATGATCGGCGTTTTTACAGCGAATACAGCGAAGTACGGTACGTCGCGCTAGGATATCTCGACGAACGCTTGCATGTTCTCTGTTTCACTGAAACCCACGATGGAATTCGCGTGATCAATTCGCCAAAGCTAATTCGAGAGAGGTGAATCGCTATGCCAACGCGTAAACCCATGATTGACGAGAGTGGCGAAGTACTCGAACTAACGGCCGCGGACGTCGTCAAGACGTTCAAGCGCGGTGGGGCTGCGTTGGCCGCATCGTTGTGGGCGAAGATGGGCGTTCGCGGTCCTCAAAAAGCGCCGACGAAGATTCCGCTATCGCTTCAGCTTTCGCCGCAGCTCGTGGAGGCGTTTCGCGCGTTGGGTGAGGGATGGCAGACGCGAATTGACGTGGTTCTGGCCGATTGGCTCAATACCCACTCGCCGGACGAACTGGCGGTATGAGATTTGGTGCGGGGAATTTGAAGCAGAGGGTTGCGGACAAGCGGGTGCTGTTTTTGGCGGAAGCGGTGAGATTCGAACTCACGGACGAGTCGCCCCGTCGCTAGTTTTCAAGACTAGTGCCTTAAACCGCTCGGCCACGCTTCCACGTTTCACACACAGCAATGACGGGAAAAGTGCGATCAAACCGCGCCATACCTTTCCGGCAAGCTGTGTATTATAGCGCAACTTTCTCTCGCGTCCAGCAAGCAAAACCGTCTTACCCTTCCAGCGACCTGATCGCCGGCAAACCCGGAAACAATCGCATCCACAGCAACGCAACGGCGATCGTTCCTACGCCGCCAATCAATACCAATACCGCCGGCACCGCGCCGAACAGCCCAGCCGTCATCCCCGACTCGAACTCGCCCAGCTGATTCGATGTCCCGATAAACAGCGAATTGATTGCCCCTACGCGTCCCCGCATATCGTCAGGCGTTTGCAGTTGAACGAGCGACATGCGTACGACGACGCTGATCACATCGGACGCGCCGAGCGCGGCCAGCGCGATCAGCGAAACGTACAGATTCCGCGATAACCCGAACACAACGTTGCGATGCTAAACGCGATCACGCCGCCGAACAGCGCTGTCCCGGCCCGTTGCCGCAGCGGAAAGTGCGCGAGATAAATCGATCCGGTCAGCACGCCAACCGCTGGCGCCGCGTGCAATAAGCCAAGCGCCCATAGGCCGGCGTGCAGGATATCGCGGGCGAAAACGGGCAGCAACGCGGTCGCGCCGCCAAGCAACACCGCAAACAGATCCAGCGATAACGTCCCCAGGATCACGGGCTTGCGTCGAATGAAAGCGATGCCGGAAAAGAGCGACTCGAGCGTCAGCGGCGGACGCGTTCTCACCACCTGTTCGATTTTTATCGATGACAACACTACCGCCGCGCCGATGAACGCCACCGCCACCGCTCCGTACACGGTAAGCGCCCCGAGGCCGTGGAGCAGGCCCGCCCATTGCCGGTCCGAGGATCTGTGCTGTCTGGTTCGCCGACGTCGACCACGCGGTCGCGTACTGCAACTGGGCGCGTGGAATCAGGTTGGGCAAAAGCACGGACATCGACGGCGACTCGAACGCGCGCGCCGACCCGGCGACTGCCGCGATCAAATAGATCAGCCCCTGACTAGTCATCCCGCGCCACGTCGCTATGCACAGCGTCAATGCAGCCATGCCCTGGATCGCCTGGCAAACGAACGCGATCATGCGGCGGTCGTAGCGGTCCGCCACATGGCCGACCAGCAGCGTGAGCATGAACATCGGCAGGAATTGCGAGAGGCCGACGAGCCCGAGTGCGAACGCGCTATGCGTAATTGAGTAGATATGCTAACCAATTGCGACCGACATCATCTGGAACGCAACCGATGACATCACCCGCGCGCTCCAGAAGAGCGCTAAGGGCCGGTGGCGCATGACGGAACTGGCGGTCAGGGCAGGGGCGGGCGCGTCCAATTTAACGATCTTCCCTGATCGTTATAGAGGGCGTGTCCCTGAGAAAGAGCGCTTGCAAGTCGTTGAGAAAATCCTGCCCGCGCTGCGTTGGCGCAATGCGTTCAATATCACGCGTGATCAAACCACGACGTTCCGCTTCGACTAGTCCCGGCTCGATCACGGACATCGCAAGCCCTGTTCGTTCGTTAAACGAGTGCACCGGAAACCCTTCCACGAGCCGCAACGTGTTCAGCATGAATTCGAATGGCAGGTCGCGCGGCCCGACCTCGTGCTCTTCCTGCACCGCTGCGCCGGCAAGCGCTTTGTCCATGTAGGTTCCCGGATGCTTGTAACGCACCTGGCGCACGATTCTCTGCGGAAACGACAGCTTGGTATGTGCGCCCGCCCCAATGCCGAGATAGTCGCCAAAGCGCCAGTAGTTCAGGTTGTGCTGGCTCTTCCTGTGCGGCTTCGCATAGGCCGACACCTCATAACGCTCATAACCCGCTGAAGCCGTGCGCTTGTGGATCCAGTCCTGCATGTCGGCGGACGCGTCGTCGTCGGGAACGGGCGGCAGATACTTGGCGAACATCGTGTTCGGTTCGAGCGTCAGGTGATACAGCGACAAATGCGGCGGCGCGAAGCTGATCGCTGTTTCAATGTCCACCCGACATTCTTCCAGGGTCTGCTTGGGTAGCGCGAACATCAGGTCGAGGTTGAAGTTATCGAAGTTTTTTGCCGCTATTTCCACCGCCTGACGTGCTTGCGTTGCATCGTGAATCCGACCGAGCGCCTTCAGATGCTGCTCGTTGAAACTTTGAATGCCTATCGATAAACGGTTCACGCCGCTCGCCCGGAACTGCGCGAACTTCGCGGCTTCGAACGTACCGGGATTAGCCTCAAGCGTGATTTCGGCGTCGGCGTCGAGCGGCAGCAGCGCACGGGCATCGGAAAGCAGGCGGTCCAGTCCTTTCGCCGACAGCAAACTGGGTGTGCCGCCGCCAATGAAAATAGTGTGCACCTGGCGGCCCCAGACCATCGGCAATGCGTGCTCGAGATCGGCGCGCAATGCATCGAGATAACGATCCTCGGGGAAGGTCTTACCTTTCCACCCGTGCGAGTTGAAATCGCAATACGGGCATTTGCGCACGCACCACGGGAAATGCACGTACAACGACAACGGCGGCAGCGACGTCAGCCGGATACTGCCCGGCGACGTGAACGCCTTGACCACGTTGATCGTCTGAGGACCGCTCGAGCTAGCCGTCACGATACTTCCTTCAACTGGGCCAGCAGACGGCGAAGCGCAATTGCCCGATGGCTGCTTGCGTTTTTCACGGCGGGATCGAGTTCGGCGGTGGTTTGTCCGAGCGACGGCACCAGGAAATGCGCGTCATAACCGAAGCCGTTTGCGCCGCGCGGGGTATCGATGACCTCGCCGTGCCAGCGGCCTTCCGCAATCAGGGGTTCCGGATCGTTGGCATGACACACCAGCACGAGTACGGAGAAGAAATACTCTCGACGATCGGTTTCACTAGCGAGCTCCTTCACGAGCCGCGCGTTGTTCGCGGCATCGCTTTTCTCGCCGCCGTTGAGCAACTGCGCATAACGCGCCGAATATACGCCGGGCGCGCCGCGCAACACGTGTACGCACAGGCCGGAATCGTCGGCGAGCGCGGGCAATCCGGTTGCCGACGATGATGCATGCCGCGCCTTCGCGAGCGCATTCTCGACGAACGTCACATGTGGTTCCTGGGCCTCGGACACGCTCAGTGCGTCACGAGATCGATGCCGGCCGTGCTCAGCAGCGCTGCAAATTCGCGCAATTTGCCGGAGTTATTGGACGCGAGTACGACGCGTCCCAAGGCGCTAACGGAATCAGAATCAGACACTGAGCAGCTCCAGCGCGACCTTTTGCTTCGCGATCAACGTTTCAATACCGCTTTGCGCCAGATCCATGAGCGCGTTCATTTCGGCGCGCGTGAACGGAACGCCTTCGGCCGTCCCCTGTACTTCCACAAAACCGCCGGCGCCGGTCATCATGACGTTCATGTCCGTGTCGCATTGCGAGTCTTCGTCGTAGTCGAGATCGAGCACCGGCTGGCCGTTGTACACGCCCACCGAGATTGCCGCGACAAATTGATTGATCGGCGATTCCGCGATCTTGCCGGCGGCCAGCAGCTTGGCGACAGCATCGTGGGCCGCGACAAACGCACCCGTGATGCTTGCCGTGCGCGTGCTGCCGTCGGCCTGGATCACATCGCAGTCGATATGCAGCGTGCGCGCGCCCAGTTTGTTCAGATCGAATACGGAACGCAGTGCGCGCCCGATCAGGCGCTGGATTTCCTGCGTGCGGCCGGTTTGCTTGCCGCGCGCGGCTTCACGGTCGTTACGCGTGTTGGTGGCACGCGGCAGCATGCCGTATTCGGCCGTCAGCCAGCCCTGGTCTTGTCCGCGCAGGAATTCGGGCACGCGCTCGGAAATGCTTGCGGTGCAGATCACTTTGGTATCGCCGAATTCGACGAGAACCGACCCTTCCGCATGCTTCGTGTAATGCCGCATGATGCGCACATCGCGCAATTGGTCCGCGCGACGGCCACTCGGGCGATTGAACTGGGCGGACGGGTTCAGCGTGGAGTCGGTCATGGAGGAGGCAAAGTGAAAGTAAATGCGGTGAAAGGAGCTTAGGCGCGAACACGAAAAAACGCCCAAGATTCAAATTTTATCCGCAATCGGGGTGAGCGTCCGGCGCGGCTTTCCGGGTTCATCCCGGGTTCCTCTTCGTGCGCCGCATTGCGGCATTGCGTTTCCTCAGGCGAGATCGGCAAAAATGGGATAATGTCAAGCTATTCGCCCGGCCAACCGGCCAACATTGCCTGCCATTTTGCGCAGCTTCACGCCGGGCGTTTCGAAGCGAACTGGCCGCGCGGCGCAAGCAGCAAGCGACAAGCAACAAGCAACAAGCAACAAGCGAGCAAATAGCAAAGCTGCCACGGTCTTCAATCACGGACGCGACAATGATCTACAGCATGACAGGCTACGCCAGCGCAACGCGCGAAGTAGCGTCGGACGGTGCGGGCGCCAATGGCTCAGACGTGGGGGTATCGGTGGAACTGCGCACGGTGAATTCGCGCTTCCTCGACATGAATTTCCGCATGCCCGAAGACGTGCGCGCCTGCGAGCCGCAATTGCGCGAAATGCTGATGAACAAGCTGTCACGCGGCAAGGTCGATATCCGCATCAACCTGAATCGCGCGGAGCAGAGCACCATTGCGGGTGTGCTCAATCGCGATGCGCTGTCGCAACTGGCCGCGCTCGAGCATTCGGTGCTGGATATTTTCCCCGATGCCGAACGCATGCGTACCGGTGAGATCCTGCGCTGGCCGGGCATTTTGTCGGAGAGCGGGGTATCGGCAGAAACGCTGCGCGACGCGGTGCTCGCATGCGGCAAGCAAGCGATTATCGAACTCATCGATGTCCGTGCCCGCGAAGGCGCCGCGCTCGCCGCCGTGCTGATCGCGAACGTGACGGAAATGGAGGTGATCGTTTCCCGCGTCACGCCCCTCGTGCCGGAACTGATCACGAAGCATCAGCAGAAAATTGTCGAGCGTTTGCAGGACGCGCTGGGGATTGCATCGCCGGATGGTACGCAAACCAGCATTCTGCGCGAGGAGATTGCGGAACGGATTCGCCAGGAAGTGACCATGTACGGCATCCGTATCGACATCACCGAAGAATTGCAGCGTCTCTCCGCGCATCTGACGGAAACACGCCATGTGCTGCAAAAGGGCGGGAAAGTGGGCAAGCGGCTCGACTTCATGATGCAGGAGTTGAATCGCGAAGCGAACACGCTCGGGTCGAAGGCGGCTGCGAAAGAATTGGCGGATTCGTCGATGAAGCTCAAATTGCTCATCGAACAGATGCGCGAGCAAGTGCAAAACCTGGAGTAACGCTGCTATGAACGACGCACAATGCAATACCTACGCCGGAATTTATCCGGGCAACCTGTTCATGGTCGTGGCACCCTCTGGCGCCGGCAAGTCGACGCTGGTCAACGCGCTGCTCGCGCAGGACCAGGTGATCCGCCTGTCTGTGTCGTACACCACGCGCGAACCGCGTCTGGGCGAGCAAAATGGCGTTCAATACCATTTCGCTTCCGTCGATGACTTCATGGCGCGCCACGCCGCCGGCGAGTTCCTCGAGAGCGCGGAAGTGCATGGCAATTACTACGCTACGTCGCGCGTATGGATTGAAGAGCAGATGAAAAGTGGCCACGACGTGCTGCTTGAGATCGACTGGCAAGGCGCGCAACAGGTCAAGAAACGCTTTCGCAACGCAGTGGAAATCTTTATCCTGCCGCCGTCGCTGGATGCGCTCGAAGAGCGCTTGAAGAAGCGCGGCCAGGACGCTCCGAACGTCATCGTGCGCCGTTTGCTGGCGGCCGGCAGCGAGATGGCGCATACGCTGGAAGCCGAATACGTGCTGATCAACGAGAACTTCGAGCGCGCGCTCGGCGAACTGCAGTGTCTCGTTGCAGCCACGCGGCTACGTTTCGGTTCGCAGTACGCACGTCATACGCAGTTGTTTGTCGAGTTAGGCATACACTCGCCGCACGCCGAGTGAACGGGGCTTTCCGGTCACATAATCACATAAGGTAGAATGAAGAACATATCGAGAAGGAATCAACCATGGCCCGCATCACCGTCGAAGACTGTCTGAAAACGATCCCCAATCGCTTCGAGCTCGCGCTCGCAGCAACGTATCGCGCGCGCCAGCTTGCTCAAGGCCATACGCCGAGGATCGAAAGCCGCGACAAACCGACTGTTGTTGCGCTGCGCGAAATCGTAGCCGGCCAGGTCGGTGTCGAGATGTTGAAGAAGGTGCCGGTCCGATAGCCGGTCCGGACGTCTACGCGCATTGTCACTAACCGCGTCAGCTAACCACGGAGGCGACCATGAATCCTGTTCCATCGTCCGTCTCTGTGGACCCGCATAACGACGTCCTCAGTACAGAGTCTCATTCGGGGTCACATTCCGAAGACCACGCGCACGATCATGACACTGCTCATGATGCCGATTCGCCCTCGGCGGCGCGCAAGTACATCGACGCAGTCCTCGAACAATCGTTTCGTCATCTGTTCGGGCCAACTGCCACATCGGAAAAGCCGCGCAGCCACGACGTAGTTTCCATTGCGAAACTGACCACCGAGCTGGCCGCGTACCTTTCGCCGGAAGAAATCAAGCAGGTCAAGCTGGCTTTCCATTTCAGCGATGAAACCCATCTCGGGCAATATCGCCAGAGCGGTGAGCCGTACATCACGCATCCGGTCGCGGTCGCGGAAATCTGCGCCAGCTGGAAACTTGACGATCAATCGATCATGGCGGCGCTGCTGCACGACTTGATCGAAGATCAGGGCGTGACGAAGATCGAGATTGCGGAACGTTTCGGGCCGAAGGTTGCAGAACTTGTCGATGGCTTGTCGAAACTGGACAAGATGGAGTTCCGCAATCGCGAGGAAGCGCAGGCGGAAAACTTCCGCAAGATGCTGCTCGCCATGGCGCGCGACGTCCGCGTGATTCTCGTCAAGCTGGCAGACCGGCTGCACAACATGCGCACGCTGGGTGCGGTGCCGCCGGAAAAGCGGCGTCGCGTGGCGCGCGAAACCATCGACATTTATGCGCCTATTGCGCATCGGCTTGGGCTGAATAACACATATCGCGAGCTGCAGGACCTGAGCTTCGCGAACTTCAATCCGCATCGGTATGCCACGCTCGAGCGCGCCGTGAAGGCCGCGCGGGGCAACCGGCGTGAAGTGGTGGGCAAGATCCTGGAAGCGGTCCAGCGCACCATTGCCGACGCGAAAACCAAGGCCGACGTGACCGGCCGCGAGAAAACCATCTTCAGCATCTACAAGAAGATGCGCGACAAGCAGTTGTCGTTCTCGCAAGTGCTCGACGTCTATGGTTTTCGCGTGGTGGTCGATACCCCGCTCGAATGTTATACGTGCATTGGCGCGCTGCACGCGCTGTACAAACCGGTGCCGGGCAAGTTCAAGGATTACATCGCCATTCCAAAGGTGAATGGCTATCAGTCGTTGCACACCACGCTGGTGGGCCCGTTTGGTGCGCCAATCGAGTTCCAGATCCGCACGCGCAAAATGCACGAAATCGCGGAAGCAGGCGTGGCCGCGCATTGGCTTTACAAGAATGGCGGCGCGGATCTGAACGACGTGCAAAAGCGCGCGCACCAGTGGCTCAAATCGCTGCTCGACATCCAGAGCGAAGCCGGCGATTCCAGCGAATTCCTCGAACACGTCAAGATCGACCTGTTCCCCGATGCGGTCTACGTATTCACGCCTAAGTCGAAGATCATGCCGCTGCCGCGCGGCGCGACGGCGTTGGATTTCGCCTATTCGATTCACAGCGACCTGGGCAATCAATGCGTCGCGGTGAAGATCAACAACGAGTTGCTGCCGCTGCGCACCGAGTTGAAGAGCGGCGACATTGTGGAAGTGATCACGGCGCCTTATTCGAAGCCGAATCCCGCGTGGCTTGGCTTCGTGCGTATGGGCAAGGCGCGTTCGGCCATTCGCCACTATCTCAAGACCATGCGGTTGAACGAGTCGGTGCAACTGGGCGAACGGCTCGTCGATCAAAGCCTCAAGGGCTATGGCCTGGCGTTGTCCGAAGTGACGCCGGAAGTCTGGGAAAGGCTCGCGCAATGGACGGGCAACAAGAACCGTCAGGAAATCTTCGCGGATATCGGCCTTGGCCGGCGCGTGGCCGCCGTGATGGCGAAGCGTATCGAAGTGCTGATGACTGGCCGCGACGACGATTCCCCACGCGAGAGCTTCAGCACGAATAACGCGCCGCCGGTCGTGATCACCGGCACCGAAGGTATGTCGGTGCAGTTGTCCGCCTGCTGCCGCCCGATTCCCGGCGACGATATCATGGGTTACATCGGCATTGGGCTGGGCATGGCGATTCATACCACCGAATGCCGTGTGGCCCAGCGGATTCACAAGCGCGATCCGGGCCGGTGGATTGACGTAGCCTGGGCGCCGCAGCCGGGCCGCCTGTTCGACGTAGCCATTAAGGTGCTCGTCAGCACGTCGAAGGGCGTGTTCGCCCGCGTAGCGGCTGATATCACGTCCGCCGATGCCAACATTGTCCATATCGCCATGGATGAGGACGTGACGCAGGAATCCACCGTATTGCGTTTCGTGATCCAGGTCAGCGATCGCGTGCACCTGGCGAACGTCATGCGGCGCGTGCGCACGAACCCGGACGTGATGCGCATCGCGCGTGAGCGGCCGAGTGACGAGCCGCATCATCGCAACACCGAAGGCGGCATGCGGATCGATCACGAACGCGGCGATTATTAACGCCTGGGGTTCGCCCCGTGGCGCAGCGGCTAGGGCGCGGCCTGAGTTCAAGATCCGCTGCCGTTGGAACGCGACCTGCGTGCCTGTACCCATTCTGCGTACACAGGGGCACTTATGAAAACATCAGAACTGGAAGGCGCCGAGCGCGACTATTGGGTCGCGCGCGGGCTGCATGACTTCATCCGCGAAATCCATTTCCGATGGCGGCCAGATGCTCGCCATCCGCGGCAATGACTGTGGCCGGGCATGGGACGGCTGCTTCCTGCCGTCGACGTCGTGGGAAGCGGCGTCTGTCGTACTGGAGCTCGCGTGTCGGCTGGAGATGAACGACACGGACGCGGCGAAGTTGTGTGCACGGCGATATTCGGGAAGGCCAGTGCAGAAGTGGAAGGGCGCGGCGCGTCGTTACGCATCGCGTTGCGCGAGCGTTTCTGCTGCATGCGTTCGGAGATACAGTGGAAGACGAATTTCCGCATCGGTTCGCAAATGCTGCTCGGGGAACGGGCAGAATTGTTGGGAGAGCAGAGCGCGGCGACGACGGTTGAAGATGCGCCGTTGCCGGACGGTCGTATCGGCGATATTGGGTCGACTGCGCGACAGTAGCGGGGCTTGTGGCGCCTCGCGTGCCCCTTTGGGACGCTCTTGGCGCAAGCTCAGACGCTACACGCGGCGAACCTGCGCGCGGCTTTCCGCCCACACAAAAAAGGGCCTTCCGGAAGGCCCTTCTAAAACTGGTGCGGCTGGCAGGATTCGAACCCGCGACCCCTTGGTTCGTAGCCAAGTACTCTATCCATCTGAGCTACAGCCGCACGCTAACTTAGTAGTATAGCCAAGCTCTCCCCAAAAAGGAAGGGTTACGCCTCGATTTCTGTAATGCCGATCCCCTTCGTGTTACCGTGCACAGGAGCTATCTCGCTCCTTATCACGTTATTTTGAGCGGTTTGCACCATGAACAAAGCATTTGTAAAGGAATCGGACGAGAGCGACGACGATCTCGATCTCAAACAGTCGCCGGGCGTCCCTCTCGGTACCAAGAACTACATCACGCCCGCAGGGCACCAGCGCCTGCGCGACGAACTGCTGCATCTGCTGGATGTCGAGCGGCCGGATGTCGTGAAACTGCTTTCCTGGGTGGCGTCCAACGGTGACCGCTCGGAGAACGACGACTACATCTACGGCAAGCGGCGATTACGGGAAATCGACCGGCGGATTCGCTTTTTGACGAAGTGGCTTAATCTGGCGGAAGTGGTGGACAGCAGCCGGCAGGAGAACGTCGACCAGGTGTTTTTCGGCGCCACGGTGGATTACATGGGTGACGACGGGGAAGTGCACACAGTGACTGTCGTGGGCGTGGACGAAGTGAAATCTGGATGTCGGGCACGTAAGCTGGATTTCGCCTATTGCCCGCGCTTTGCTCAAGGCGAAAGTTGGCGATACGGTCACGCTGCATACGTCTGCCGGTATCCAGCAGATCGATATCCTCGATGTGCGTTATCCGCCCAAAACCTGAGACGCTTTACCCGAAGCAATCACATCGGTACAACCTTGAGCAAGACTTAGAAGCGGTGACGAATGCCAACCGTTGCCTAGGCTTGATTCGGGGTCGACGAGATGCCTACGCCCGTGATCGGTGCGCCCAGGCCATCGCCCGAGCCGATCGTGTGAACGTATTCGCCTTGCAGGTACACGTCCGTGCGCTTCGACAGCGAATAAGCTGTTTGTAGGCTGAACTGATGGAACGACGGCTTTTCGCCATCAAGGCGTGCATCCGTGTACGGTACGCCGTGTACGGTACGTTTACGCGCCAGCCAGGCTCAGGGCCGGGGTCAGTGCGTAACGGCCATTCAACTCGTAGTTGTTGAAGCGAGCATAGTTGCTCGTGAAGTTGACACCGTTCGTTGCGCTGATTGCGCCACACGTGATGCCGACTGCGTCTTCAAGCTTCGTTTGCGTGAACACGAAACCAACCGTTGCCGGGCCGAACGCGTAGTTCAAGCCAGCACCGAACGTGCGTTGCAGACCTGCGACGAACATGTTGTCGCCAGAGACAACGCCGTTAGCGTTGGAAATTGCCGCAGCAGCTCCCACACCCGACAAGTCGAGCTGCAAGTAAGCAGCAGCAATGTTCAACGGACCGTAGTTATACGATGCGCTTACGCTGTAAGCACGGTTATTCGAGAAGCCAGCTTGCTGGTTCGAGAAGCCTTACTGCGCACCGAATTTGAAGCCGGCGTAGTTCGCGCTCTGGTACTTGACCGAGTTATTGATACGGAACGAGTTGTCGAAGTTGTCGTTGTCGAACGGGTGTGCGAACTGCGTGCCACCGTACTGCGTGCCGATCAGAGCCAACGGGCCGAGATAGTCGACCACGGAGTCGTACTGACGACCCAACGTGACTGCGCCACTGGTTGCTCGACAGACCAACGAAGGCTTGACGGCCGAATTCGCGACCGCCTTGACCCAGCGTGCCGTTAGCAATGCTGAAGCCGTTTCCAACGTGAAGATTGCCTCAGGCACCACCGAGGTCTTCAGAACCACGCAGGCCCCAACGGCTGCCGTTTACCGAGCTGCTCGTCATCTTGAAGTTATGTTGCCCGCCTTGGTTATTCGTTCGTGTACGTCAGGCCAGCGTCGATCAAACCGTACAGCGTCACGCTGCTTTGAGCGTGAGCAGCGGTTGCAAATACGCCCGACAGGGCGACGACCATGAGAGTCTTTTTCATCTTTGTAACTCCGAGAGCAATTTGGGTCTGACAACCCAGGCTTGCAGGAAACCTTCACTCCGACGCGCTGCGAGAGGCGCTGTCAGGTGATTTCATGTGCCAACAGAAGACACAGTCGCTTCCGGACCAGACGAAGTGTAAAGACGGTGTTACAGCGGTGGCATTCCGATTTACGCAATAATGAACCGTTCCGAGTTTGGTGGAGGCTCGGACTCTTGAGAGAATGGAGCCGCGAACAAGTCGAACCAGTTTTCTGCC
>CALNPU010000100.1 GCA_940588625.1 uncultured Caballeronia sp. | reverse complement strand
TCCTGCAATTCCGGCAATGCGGTTTCGCCCTTCAACCCTCGTCAATAAAGGCGCTGGCGATCATTCAGGACGAACTACTTACCCAACGTGGACGCCGGTTTCACCACGCATGTGGTCTCGATACTCGACTGATCCGCGAACATCAGCTTCAGCGGGATCGTCGATCCAATCTTCAACGGCTTGGGAGCGTCCTCGAGCATCAGGTGATAACCGCTCGGGGCGAACGCGAGCTCGCCGTGCGCGGGCACCTCGGCGGAATCGACCATCGACATGGTCGATGTGCTGCCGTTACTCGCCGACTTATGCAGCATCGCCATGCCGAACGCGGGGATTTCCGCGCCAGTAAGCGTGGCGGATTTATCGCCGCTATTCGATATCACGAAGTAGCCCGACGACGGCAATTTAGCCGGCATCGAACGGATCCAGCAATCGTGCACATCGAGCGTTGCGGCTTGTGCGCCGGACGCCGCAAGGGCGCATAAGGAAAGCAAACCGGTTTGAATCAGTGTGTTGGTTTTCATGGTCAGCTCACTTTACATTGAACAGGTAATGGCCTTGCGTAAGATGGTCGTCATCGGCCACGGCCGTCCATTTCACTTGATACGCGCCCGTCTTGAGATCACCGAGCGCGACGCTCATATGTTTCTTGTTGTTCGCATCGACAGCCGATTTCGCGCTGTTGACCTGCTTGCCCGCTGCATCGACCACAGTCAGCGTGCTGAATGCGGGTTCGAGACCTTCCGTGAAATCGACGGCTACCTCATGCGGTGCTTCGACGGTTGCGTTGGGCGCAGGAGTTTGTTGCGTCGGATGCGTATGCGCAAAAGCGAGTTGTGCGGTGGCAAGAAGCAGGACACTCAGGCCTCCATGCTTCACCATGTTGATGAGGGACGTGTTCATGCTGATCCTGTGTAACCTTGTTTGATCCGGGTGACGCGAATGATGAGTGCCGGCCATGCAACTGGCAGCAATGCGGAGAAGAATCAGACAAAGACTGGGGGTGCACGAGGCTGTGCAGCGAAGACGGGCGCATACAGTGGGAAGGGTTGTGCAGGGGCGCTATCCGGCAACGGTCCCAATGTGGCGTGCGCGTGATATGCACTTGCGCCGAGCGGTGCTGCGGGTGAATGCGCCACGAGACTACAGTACCCGCATGCGTTCCAATGACCTGCGGCGGAATGCTGAGAAGGGGTGGGTTTGTCAGTGCCGGTCTGTTGGGTCGGTGATGTTACCGAGCAGAACGCGCTCGGGATTATCTCGGGCTGCGCGCCGGAGGCAAGTGCTTGCGACACGGCCGGAGCGAGTGCGGTCATCAGGATCGCAAGCAATCTGATGAGACTGCCGAACTTGCGGACGAGGCGACAGCGCATAAGGTTGACGATGGCTTCCAAAGCGGGTTTAGGCGCTAATTATGCCACGCGAGGATGCGAGAGTTTGTGCGCTTGCAGGGCGACCATTCAGCGCAGCGTACGGCCACGGGCACTCGACTATTTGGAGAACACCGCTGAGACAGCATCAAGCAAGAAATGAAAAAAGCCCGGGGAACCGGGCTTTTGATTTTTAATCCTTAGTTGCGGGGATAGGATTTGAACCTATGACCTTCGGGTTATGAGCCCGACGAGCTACCAGACTGAATGAATCGCCCCCCCCGCGGAAAAAATTATAGGGCAACAGGCACTGCAGTGCAACATGTTTGTCATGTTCCTTTGCTTTGACAGCTTGATCGAGCGCAGCTTGAGTTGATGAGTCGCGTCGATGCTGTTGGTGCTCACATATGGCGCAGCGTGTAAGAGCGACATTGTCCCGCATAACGAAATATGCCTGGACTAAATCGGACAGTGGTTGGTTTCTGGTGCTGATGCGCGTTGGCGCGCAGGGCGTAGCCCGAAGTGGGCGAACCGCATCAGCGATCTGCCCACTTCGCTTACCCCTCGCCGGACCATTTTCCGGCACTGCGACGCAAGCGCCGAGCGCTTCATTCCGAACGGAC
This sequence comes from uncultured Caballeronia sp., assembly GCA_940588625.1. Taxonomy (GTDB): domain Bacteria; phylum Pseudomonadota; class Gammaproteobacteria; order Burkholderiales; family Burkholderiaceae; genus Caballeronia. Next base: position 12,416 of record CALNPU010000100.1, on the reverse strand, counting down.
TTGTAAACATTATTCATTTGCATATCTGCGTAAAGTTGATCCGAATCCATGACTCGGGCTCGCAGAGAGACGGTGTTCTCTTCGTGCTGGGCCAGTGCCTGTGTCGGTCCGCTTGGACTCGCCGAAGGCTGTGTGGACAGGGTCGAACTCTACTGAGCAAGCTTGAATGCCCTAATGGGACAGCTCCTAATTCGCCTTGTAGTGCAGGATAAATTATACATTAGGATACCGAATAAATTGTTTATATAAGACGATTTAGGTCAAGTGGAGAATCCTTGGTCGATAAGCAATGGATGATAAGACCATCCGCGTATCACGAGTTGACGACGCTCACTCGTCGTCGAAGAGCAGGTCAATGGCGCGATCACGCAAGCTCGCTCTCCCGGCCGCGTCACAATTTGTCTAATCGCGTCGCACGTTCCATGGTCGCGTCGCTTGATCTATCACTTGCCAGAAACCATCGCTTATGAACATCGCACAAGACCTGCAGACCATCGCTCTTCAAGAGAAGCCCCTCGTCTTCCCGCATTTCGATTCCGACCGCGCATGGCAGATTGGCTCGCGACTTCGCGAAATGGCTGTCGCACGTGGCGCGCCGATGGTGATCGACGTGCGCACCTTCGGGCAACCTTTATTTTTCGCGTTACTCGATGGCGCCTCGCACGGCGGCGCGTTCCCGCTTACGGTCAAAGGCACAGGTGTGATCGGTGTGGTGACGGTATCGGGCTTGCCGCAACGCAAGGATCACTAGTTTGTTGTCGAAGCGCTATGCGCGCGGTCCTCGGCCACGACGCAAGCGCGCTCCGCATTTTTGCATCGGACAAGGCTTAACTCATGCGCTCATCCGCTTATGTGCTGCTCGCGGTTGCGATCGTTGCCGAAGTCGTCGCGACATCGGCCTTGCGGGCATCGGAGGGATTCTCGCGCGTGGTGCCGTCCGTCGTTGTGGTGATCGGCTACAGCATCTTGTTTTATTTGCTCTCGCTCACGTTGAAATCAATTCCGGGCGGCATTGTGTACGCCGTGTGGTCAGGTGCGGGTATTGTGCTGATCACGCTGGTGGCCGCGCTGCTGTTCAAGCAGATTCCCGATCTGCCCGCCGTGCTCGGCATGGGCCTGATCGTGGCGGACGTGGTCGTGCTGAACGTGTTTTCAAAGGTCAGCCCGCACTGACCTCACATGTTTAACGGCAGGGCGCTGAACGTCAGTTACAACACACGACCATCGAACGGTTTTTAACATTCGCTGATACTACGTTGGTGATGTTGCGCCCGATGGTCCGCCTTCCTCGTTATCCTTCGATACGATCGTATAGCCGGTCGCGCCGCATTTCTCGCCGGCCAGGACGTAGCAACTCGCCCATGTCGTGCTGGCATCGGCGCCGCTGCAGTTGATGGCGTACCCGCTCTGGCCGTCGGTAAGATGGATCAGCGATGCATCGGTCGACGATGCACATCCGCCGAGGCCTAAAACGCCCGCGGCCGCCAGGGCAAGGCCCGCCGCCTGTAGAACTCGCGCCATGCGCAACGGGGAAGGGGGCGACAAGCGCCGTGCAAATTGCTTCATTGTGTTCCTCAGGTGACAAACGCCGGATAACCTTGAAAAAGCCAGGCGGAACACGTGGACGCGGTCGAACCTGCTTTTCAAACCGGCTTATCGAGACACGATTCTCAAATACGTTTCACGTTTCGTAACGTATTTTCCCACACGCCGGTGACAGCGGAACAATTCGCCCGTGTTGACCTGGATCAAGCCGGTCTCCATCAATCAATATGTTTGAAATGTAGCTTGCTGGCGCGTGCCTTGCGATGCATAGCGCAGCGACTTGCTTTCCAGTCGCCTTGGGACAGGCGTCGTAGGAAAATGCAACAGGTGGTTGCAACGGCGGCGAACTAATTGCCGGTGTTAAAACCTTACTAAAGGCGTGGGCAGCGCACGAATACTTATAAAACATCGAGAGGAAGACCATGGCTGAACGTGTCAACGGCCCGTATCGGGGGTATTACATCGGCGCGGCGGCGCGCGCTTACATCGACAGATTGCTGAGAAATAGCTGATGCATACGCTCAATAATCCGTCACCCGGCCAATATTGCGTGGGGCGTGCACTACCGGTTCGAGGCGGAGGCATTGAGCCTGTTCGATCTCGCCACCGACCCGGCGCAGCAGCAATTTTGCGAACGGGTAAGGGACATGAGCCGGCATCTGAAGTTCGACTAGGCCGATCCCGACGCAGTCTCGCTGATGATCGTCGATGTGCCTGCCGGACTGGTGCGCGAAAGCATGACTCCTGCGGGGTAGACTGCATGTTTGCTCGGCGAGTACCATCGTTGCAATTTGTTTTCTTGCGTGCGAGGCAACCATGAACATCCTTTTTCCAGCCGACGCGTCCGCGTATCGCAACACGAATCTCACTGTGGTATTTGCCGCGCTGGTTGGTCGATGGCGAGCGCGTGCCGTGCGCAATCTAGGTGGAGGCGCTGGAGGATTATTTTGGTGTGGAAAGTTTCGACAGCAGCGGCTGGATTCGCGCCTTCGACGCCGCCCGTCCGGCAATCGAAGCAGTCGCGCGGGAACATCTGTCGATCAGTCAGGGCGCGCCGGTGTTGCTGAAAAGCGGGCACTTTCCTCCGGGCTTGGTAAGTTGATCGGCGGCTGATAGCAGTTAATCTGGCCTGAATCAGCAATCGTTGGGCTAAACACCGTTCAGGTTTGAATTGACTTGGATCTTGTCCTGCGGAAAATGCGCGGGATGGCCAGCTTGAAGCCCCACCTCTCGAATCAGCCGTTATTACGCAGCCATATCCTTGATGCGGCGCGGGCAATCGTCGTGCGCCAGGGATTTGACGCGTTGTCCATGCGCAAGCTTGCCGATGTCGTCGGCTATTCACCGGCTTCGCTGTATCTGCATTTCGCCGGACGCGATACGATTGCGCATACGCTCAGTGTCGAGGGCCACGCGATGCTGCTAGCGGCCTTGCATGCCTGTGATTCCATCGCGGCGCCGGTGAGTGGGTAAGGGCAATGGCGCATGCGTACGTGGCGTTCGGGTTGACGCACAAGGAGGTGTACAGGCTGATCATACAGAATGGGGCTTATGCCGATGCGGTGCTCGCTGACCCGGAAATTTCTGGCGAGACGGCGCTTTCCTTGCTCACCCGCGCGCTGGCATTGTCCAGCTCGCCAGCCAAGGCCGAGACCGTATGGGCCACGCTGCACGGCCTTGTCTCGCTGAGCGTGACCGCTACGAAGTATCTGCCCACGCCCCGATGCCCTCATTGACGGGCTGCTCGATCTTTATTACCCCGGCGTCAAGAAAAAACCGGCGCGCCGGCCGTCGGCTTCGCGTACAGCGTTAGGTTCGGCGCCATACTATCTATCCAGTTCCCTTTTCCCTTAAATCCACCGAACCTGTATTGCATATGACAGAGACTATCGACGAATTTTTCACGGATGAAAATCGCCTGAATCATGCGATTTTCACGTATCCGAAGCCGTATATCGCGTTGATGAAAGGCGTGGTGATGGGCGGCGGAATGGGCATTTCGCAAGGCGCGCGGAAGACGGGCGGCGTACGGGTGGTTGCCGCGTCGACGAAGCTGGCTATGCCCGAGACGTGCATCGGCCTGTTTCCGGATGTGGGCGTGAGCTGGTTCCTCGCGCACACCCCGGGCGCGATCGGGCGCTATCTTGCGGCAACTGGCGCGATGATCGATGCTGCCGATGCGCTCTACGCCGGTCTCGCCGATTCCTGCATGGAAGACGACTCGCTGGCCGGGCTGGTAGATGCACTGAAGAAAAGGACCTTCGCGACGGGCCCGGACGTCGTGCGATTTGTCGAGGCAGAGGGGCGGGCGGACGCGGGCAAGGCGAGTGATCTTGAGCAGAACCGGGTGTTTATAGACAAGCATTTTGCGTCGGGCAACGGCGCGGCGTGTCTGAAATCGCTGGAAAGCGCGACGAGCGGGCCGGAAGGCGAATGGGCTGCGCATACGGCCGCCGAGCTACGTGAGCGTTCGCCGTTGTTGATCGATGTCTCGCTGGAACTTATCGACCGCGCGAAATCGTCCAGCATGGCCGAGACGCTGCGGCGCGACCTCGGGCTTACGCGCGCAACGTTCGATCATGGCGACGTGATGGAAGGCATTCTGGCGCGTATTGTCGATAAAGACAACCAGCCCGCGTGGAAGGTGACGCGTGTGGAAGCGGTGACGCGGATGTTCGACAGCCCGTCCGTGGACCGGGCTCGACCATCCGCTGGCTGCGCTCGCAGATTAGTCCGCTTCGCTACCGGCCGTGAAGGCGCGCAGGAAGACGAGCGCGCCCCAGCCCCACATCGCATTCGATGCAAATCCGAGCGCTAGGCGCGGCGGCATGTTGCCGCTCGACCAGATGCCGCGCAGCGGGTCCACCACGAACACGCTCGCGGCCGTCAACACGACGCCGCCGAATACCAGCGCGCCGACCTACGGCGCCGTGCCCTTGGGCGAGACCCGCAGCAGTTACGCCATCAGGATGCCGAAAACCGCGCTCCATAATGCGTTGACGATGAGCTCGGGAATGCCCAGCGACAGGAACGGAATGGTGGAATAACCGGCTGGGTCAACCACCCCGGCTGCATGCAGCAACGCGATGGTCGCTTCACGGAAAACAGCGCGGCAAGAAAGCTCGCAACGAACGGCAGAATAACTTTTTGCATTAAAAACCACCGCTTGGGACGCGAGCCGTGGCTGCGCCAGTATTTAAGGTGGCAATATTATAGGGTCGGGTATGCCGCGTTATGGTGGCCGCGTTATGGTGCAATCAGGCGGAGCTTTGCGGTAGATGCAACGGGGTGCTTGCTAATGTTGCTCGATACTTTCCGGTTTATCGACGCAGATCAGCAGGCCTGCGCCACTTGTGGACCATGTCTGCGGTAGGCGAGAACTTCGACGACAAGCGCCAAGCGCGGCGGCTCGCAGCGAGTCAAGCTCGTGCCGATGTTATTTCGCGATCACGTCGCTCGCCGGATTGTTGTGCAGCATCCGGTCGCCGTTGGCCGGAAGCGCAGGGCGTTTCATCGGCATGTTGTCGGGGTTGTACGCGCGCGATCCGCTTGCATTCGTGGCCTTGGGTGGGTCCAGATGCTCCCGGCGCGGGGGGTTACCATCGACGCCGAGTCGATAGGACGCGCCGTCTGGCTTGCTCGGTCGTTACGGCGCTGACACCAGCAATCAATGAAGCCGCCGGGGCCACAATGCCAGGCAGGGGCAGGGTTCCAAGGGCGCGGGATTTCATGGTTTTCTCCGGATCGGCGCGCGCGTTTCTGTCGAAGCGCTGCAAGGCGCTGCCGTTTGGTTTGTGACATCGGAGAGGGCGGAAGATTCGTTTTCTTGGTGGCGGGGTAGTCAGCAGTCAGGGCTTCAGCTGCAAGGCAAGATCGATTTGCGCGGGTGGACCCCGGATTCTTGCCGCTGATCCGTTTGCGGACCGCAGCGAGTGCCCTGTGCTGAGCGTTACGGTAAAACTATATTCGACGCCAAAAACACGCGTCTCACGCTTAAAAATTAGCAGTTCCTCATGTCAACAGCATCAAAACCCAGTCCCCGCCGTGTCAGCGTTGCTCCAATGATGGACTGGACTGACCGCCATTGCCGGTCATTCCACCGGATCTTGACGCGGCATACGTGGCTCTACACCGAAATGGTCACGACCGGCGCGTTGTTGCACGGCGATGTCGCGCGCCATCTCGCGTTCACGCCAGACGAAGCACCCGTCGCGTTGCAACTTGGCGGCAGCAAACCGGCCGATCTCGCCCGTAGCGCGAAGCTCGGCGAGCAATGGGGTTACGACGAGATCAACCTGAATTGCGGTTGCCCGTCCGAGCGCGTGCAACGCGGGGTCTTTGGCGCGTGCCTGATGAATGAACCGCAACTGGTGGTGGATGGCGTAAAGGCCATGCGCGATGCAGTATCGATTCCGGTCACGGTCAAGCATCGGATCGGCGTGGACGCGGTTGAGGACTACGCGTTCGTGCGGGATTTCGTCGGTACGGTTGCCGATGCCGGATGCGAGGTGTTTATCGTCCACGCGCGTAATGCGATTCTGAAGGGCTTGAGCCCGAAGGAGAATCGCGAGATTCCGCCGCTGAGGTATGAATATGCGTATCAGTTGAAGCGCGATTTCCCGCATCTGGAGATATCGATCAATGGTGGCATCAAGATGCTCGACGAAGTGGAAGAGCATTTGAAACATGTCGATGGCGTGATGCTTGGCCGCGAGGCTTATCACAACCCCTACGTGCTCGCGGGCGTCGATTCTCGTTTTTACGGCGCGCAAACGCCCGTGTTGTCGCGCGAGAAAGTTGAGGCCGGTTTGATCGACTACGCGCGTCAGGAAGTGGCACGCGGGACGTTCCTCGGTGGCATTACGCAGCACGCGCTGGGTTTGTATCGAGGCGTGGCGGGTGCGCGTGGCTGGCGTCGCGTGCTCTCGGATAGCCGCCGCCTCGCTGCCGGCGATATGGCCATTTTCGATGAAGCGCGCACTCATCTGCGGGATGCTATCGAATTGATGCGAATAAGGGACTAGGCAAAGCGAATCTTTGTTCGTATAATTTCGTTGCTGGATGCTGGATTCAGCAAGGCTGTGAGCTGAGAGGCAGCAAGAAATAAGGCAGTGGTGGCTGTAGCTCAGTTGGTAGAGTCCAGGATTGTGATTCCTGTTGTCATGGGTTCGAGCCCCATCAGCCACCCCAAAAGATTCAGCAGATTCAAATAGTTGCTCAGGCAAAACCATTCCGAAATAATAAAATTTGGAATGGCTTTGTATTTTTGGAATTCGCTTTATTACATGGTCGTGTATAAACCTGAACGAATAGCTTCTCCTGACGCTCAGGTCCAACTCATTTCACCCCTTCCTTCCATGCCCGCTGACCTGCCCTCCAGCATGGCGATGCAGGCTGAACAGATCTGCCACCCCCAGCAATCCCACTGCTCCCACGATCAGGAAGGCGATACTGAAATCGGCCGGCACAACTGTCTGCGCGTCGTGACCATGCATCCATTCTGCGGGCCTCAAAGCGATGGCCCACAGCGCGACGCCAATCCCCATCGTCAACTGGACAGCGTGCTGGACAACGCCGACGCGCCGCTCATCTGCGCCTTCGGGACATCGGCGAAACTGAGGGTGTTCAGCGTCGTGAACTGCAGCGAGCGCGACAGCCCACTCGCAAACCAACACGGCGACGATGATCCAGGTCGGCGTCGTGGGCGATATCAAGCTCATCACCGCCAGCGACGCAGCCGCCACGATCCCGTTCTCGATCAGCTCCGGACGAAACCCGTAGCGCCGCATGACCGGCGTGGTGACGAGTTTCATCGATAAATTGCCGGCGAAGACTGACAACGTGCCCGGATTCGAACGCGTTTAGCCCGGAAGCCGACCTGAAACATCAGCGGCAACAGGAACGACGCCGCGCTGATGGCGATGCGAAACAGCGAGCCACCGCCCATCGCTACCCTGAAGGTCTTGATCTGCAGTGCGTTGAGATCGAGGACCGGTTCGGTCGCGCGGTGCACATGCCCCACGCGGCGAGCACGATCAGCCTGCTTGCAAGCGCCCAGGGCGTGTCGTTGCGGCCGACGAGTTTGATCGCGTAGAGCAGGGTCGTGCAGGCAAGGCCGCAATAGCGCGAAACCCAGAAAATCGAAGCGGCGGCTGGCGTGCTCGCGGGTGTTGTCGAGATAACGAAGCGCCACCATCAAGCTGATCGCCTTCAGGTAAAAGATCCAGCGCCACGACGAATACGTGGTGGTGATAAACCCGCCCAGCGGCGGCCCGATCACGGGCGTGACAACCAGGCCAGGTAATGATCGAGATAGCGCGCATCAAGCCTTCTTTGGGTGTGGCGCGTAATACAGCACAGCAAGCCTCCCGACGGGCACCATCATCGCGCCGCCAATACCCTGCAGCACGCGCGCCGCCGTGAACGTGGGCAGCGTCGACGTCATGCCGCACAGCACGGAGGCAACCGTGAACGCGGCAATCGCACTGCCGAACACGGTGCGCAGGCCGAAGCGATCAGCGGCCCAGCCGCTAATGGGGATGAATACGGCAAGCGTCAGCAAATACAATGTAATGCCAAGGCTCAGGTCGACGGGGTGAAGCCGGAACGAGCACGCCATTTGCGGCAGCGCCGTAGCGATGATCGTGCCGTCGAGGTTCTCCATGAAGAAGGTCGCCGCGACCAGCATCACGATAACTGGGAACCGCGTGGGTTCGCCGCGCCGGACGTGGTGCGGGAAAGATCGGGGGTCTGCATCGAAGAGGGCCCTCGTGTTCGGATCTTGAATGAAGGCAGCGATATTGAAAAGCTAATGAAAGACGCCGCATGCCGTTAGCTTACCGGGCTGGGAGCACGACGCGGCCATGGGCATCGATGCAGCAAGGCCCACGCTATGATAGCTTCAGCACTCGGCGAGCACCTTTAAAACCTGAACACGAACATGGGGAAGCAAGCAATGGAGTACCGGAAACTCGGTGGAACGGATCTCAATGTCAGCCTGATCGGAATGTGCACGATGACCTGGCGCGAGCAGAACACGGAAGCCGATGCGCACGCGCAGCTCAATGCCATGCTCGATGCTGGCATTAACCTGATCGACGACGCCGAGATGTACCCTGTGCCGCTGCGCCCCGAGACGCAAGGGCGCACGGAGGCGTAGATCCGTGGCTGGCAGTGAACCCGGGCGCACGCGAGAAGATCGTGCTCGCGACCAAGATCGCGGAACCCGCGCGCCAGCCGCATAACCCGCGGCATATTCGCGGCACGGGTAACCAGTTTGACCGGAAGAACCTGACCGAAGCCGTCGATACCAGCCTCGCACGGTTGCAGACGGATTACGTCGATTTGTACCAGTTGCACTGGCCCGACCGCAGCACGATGATGTTCGGACGCGCGAACTATCCGTGGGTCAAGGACGAATACACGGTGCCTATTGAAGAGACGCTGACGGTGCTCGGCTGACGGTGCTCGGTGATCTCGTGAAGGCCGGCAAGATCCGCTACGTCGGGGTATCGAACGAAACATCTTGGGGTGTCTCGCAATTCCTTCAGGCCGCCGACAAACTCGGCCTGCCGCGAATCGTGAGCATCCAGAATCCGTACAGCCTGGTGAACCGCACGTTCGAAACGGGGCTCTCGGAATTCACGCACAGGGAAGGCGTCGGCCTGCTGGCGTATTCGCCGCTGGCGTTCGGCTGGTTATCAGGCAAATACGAAGGCGGTGCGCGTCCGGAAGGCGCTCGCATCACGTTGTTCGAACGATTTGCCCGTTATGCCACACGCGGTCAAAGCGATCAGCGCTTACGTGGAGCTCGCCAAGCGTCACGGCCTGAGCCAGGCGCAACGACGCTCGCGCCATTGCACGAGAACATCGGTGGTAGCCTGGACGTGAAATTGTCGGATGAGATCCTGGCCGAAATCGATATGTTTCACGAAGCCCAGCCGAATCCCGCACCCTGATCGTTTCGCTGAAAAGTGTCATACGCTACCGTTACGCTGATTGAAAACGGCTACGATTTTTTTTACCCACTGCATCCGTTTTGCATGGTTTCAAGCGTAAAGTCGTTGATTCGGTTGATGTCGTAATCGTCCGTCATAAGCCGCGCCGCGCTTGGCTGGCGCGCGCTTCGCTGCTCGTTGGTGACGCGGCAGTTGTTATGGCACTACACTTGCTCGAAGGTCCCGGTTGCCGCTGTGGTGCCTCTCGTGCCTCACAGCGCGCCCTACGCAAAGGAGTCGTCACTCATCACTCCCCCCCTCGAAGTCCTCTTCCGATCTCGACACCCTCGCCATCAACACCATTCGCACGCTGTCCATGGACGCCGTGCAAAAAGCCAATTCCGGTCACCCGGGCACCCCAATGGCGCTTGCGCCGGTAGGCTTCACCTGTGGCAAAACCACCTGCGTTATGCCCGCCGGCTGAGCCGCTGTGGCCGAATCGCGACCGCTTTGTGCTGTCGGTTGGCCACGCGTCCATGTTGCTGTATTCGCTGCTGCACCTGACCGGGGTGAAAGCCGTCGATCACGCCGGTAAACCAACGGATGGTCCGGCTGTACCGCTGGATGACATTAAGCATTTTCGGCAACTCGACAGCAAGACGCCCGGACATCCGGAATACCGCATGACAACGGGCGTTGAAACCACGACGGGGCCGCTCGGGCAGGGGCTTGGAAATAGCGTCGGCATGGCAATGGCCGCGCGCTGATACGAGTCGCATTTCAAAAAGCCGGATGCGCAGATTTTTGACTATCGCGTGTATGCGTTGTGCGGTGTCGGCGACATGATGGAAGGCATCTCGCACGAAGCAGCCTCCATGGTGGGGCACTTGAAGTTGTCGAACCTGCGGCTCTATGGCTCCACGTTCCTGATTTTCAGCGACTACATGAAACCGCCTATCCGGCTTTCGTCCATCATGGAGGTGCCGGTGATCTACGTGTTCACGCACGATTCCATTGGTGTGGGCGAAGACGGTCAGACGAATCAGCCGATCGAACAACTGGCGTCATTGCGCGAGGTGCCGGAATTCAGCACCTATCGTCCGGGTGATGCACAAAGTCGCTGAATCGTGGCATGCCGCATTGTCCGAACCGCAACGGCCGGCCTGTATTGTGGTCTCGCGTCAACCGCTGCCGACTTTTGACCGATCAAGGTATGCATCGGCGAAGGGGGTTCACAAGGGCGCATATGTTCTCGCCAACGCTGAAGGCAGCAAGAAACCCGAAGTTATCCTGATGGCGACAGGCAGCGAAGTGTCGGTGTGCGTCGACACTTATAAGAAAAGAAGCTCAAGAGCGAGGGGGAATCGCGGCGCGGGCCCCATGCCGTCATGGGGCCTGTTCGAACGGCAGGACGATGCCTAAAGGATTCCGTGTTTCCGCCGGATGTCGCCGCGCGTGTGTGCGTAGAGCAGGCAGGTGCGCTCGGCTGGGACCGCTATGTCGGCCGTCTCGGTTCGCAGATCGTGATGCATACGTTCGGTGCGTCTGCTCAGCTCGCCGACCTGAAGAAGAAATTCGGCTTCACGCCGGAACACGTCTACGACGAAGCGAAAAAGCAGATCGAACACGTCAAAACCAGCCATAAGGAGTAGGCCATAATGCAGATCGGAATCATGGGACTAGGCCGTATTGGCGCGAACATTGCACGCCGGTTGATGCGCGACGGGCAGACCTGCGTGGGTCGACCATGTGCCCGGCGACGCAGGCGGTCGTGGCCGACGGCGCGACCGGTGCAAGTGATGTGGGCGATCTCGTAAAGAAGCTTGCCGCGCCACGCTCGGTCTGGCTGATGTTGCCGGCGGACAAGATCAGCGAAGACACGCTGAACGATATCTACGAGATCCTTGACGCGGGCGACACGATCATCGACGGCGGCAACAGCTTCTACAAGGACGACATCGTCCATGCGGCGAAGCTTAAGGATAAGGGCATCCATTTCGTCGATGTCGGCACGTCCGGCGGCGTGTAGGGCCTCGAGCGCGGTTATTGCATGATGATCGGCGGTGACAAGGACGTGGTGCAGCGGCACGATCCAATTCTCTCCGTGTTGGCTCCCGGACGCGGCGATATTCCCGCCACGCCGAATCGCGAGGGCCGCGATACGCGCGTGGAAAACGGCTATATGCACGGGGTCGGTGGGTTCGGGGCATTTCGTGAAGATGGTGCGTATAACGGAATCGAGTACGGCTTGATGCAGGCGTACGCGGAAGGATTCGACATCCTCAAGCACAGCTGCCCGAGGCACAGCGCTACGATCTGGATATCGCAGATATTGCCGAGGTCTGGCGGCGTGGTGTCGTCGTGGCTGCTCGACCTGACGGCGGGTGCGCTGGCCGGCAACAGCACGCTCGATAAATACTCGGTCGAAGTGGCCGATAGCGGTAAAGGGCACTGGACGATTGAGGCCGCGATCAAGGAAGCGGTGCCGGCGCAAGTTCTATCGGCGGCGCTGTATTCGCGGTTCCGGTCGCGTGAAGAAAATTCGTTTGCGACCGTATGCTGTCGGCCATGCGCTTCGGGTTCGGCGGTCACAAGGAATTCACGCCGGGACTAAAGTGAATTGAGTTTCTCGCTGCGCTTTCCTTAGGGGCAAGCGAATCGAAGATTGGTAAAAAGCCGTTTCAACGTGAGTTGGAACGGCTTTTTTCTTTATTGAAACGGTTTCGACCGATCTTACCTCCCAGTCACCCGGTTAGCGCATCATCCGGCGACGGAACAATACCGCGCAGATGAAAAACAGCACGATGGCATAAGCTGCAAGCATGGCCACATGTAGCACCACATGTTCTGCCGGCTGGGTGTTGACGGCTGCGTAAAAGACCGCGGCATAAACGGCGACAGGAGCCCGAGCGAATCGGTCAACAACAAAGGGGC
>CALNPU010000099.1 GCA_940588625.1 uncultured Caballeronia sp. | reverse complement strand
AGCGAAGACCGTCGACGACTACGGCGCGCTGCTTCCCCGGAAGAGGCCCGCCGATCTCTCCCTCCGCTGCCCCCCCCTCCTGCCGCCGCTACCACGCTCTGCACGTCCCCGAAACATGCTCCGAGGGGCGTGTCGTTCGCGGACCTCATACCGTTGAACAGCGCCGGTTACAGGTGATGGTGATGCCCCGTCACGCACTCCCAGCCATGGCGCACCGCGACCTTGAAGCGCTCCCAGGTATGCGCGCCGCCTGAGCTACGGGTCTTTCCAGTCGTGCCGCAGCTCGGTTTCCATCGTATCGTCCCAGTTGCGGCGGTTGTAACGTTCGTCGCTGGCGGCTGTGACGCCGTATCGATACCTTCATAGCTCGCGCCCGTTGCCGCCTACTTTGATTTGTAGTCCGAGCGGAATTCGTCTTCGTACTCCATGTATTCATCCGGCATCGCGCTTCGCGCTGCGGCATGTGCCCCGAGGGCCGAATCGCCGGTCTAGCTCAGCGTACCCGGAACGGGCGAGCCCGTCGCGCTCATGGCCCCGGCAGCAGTCATTCGCGACGACGTTTCGGTTTCATCCAGCGGGTCGAGAGGATCAACGGCGCGCCAGCCTTACGTCGACGCAGCGCCGCTCAGCGGCTCGCCCGCAGTCGGACGAGCCGGACGCGCATGCTTTGAGCCGGATTCAGTGCATCCGCGTCGCCGAGCAGCGGTTCATCCAATGACGTCGCAGTACAGGACGCCGAGCGCCGCACCGTGCCGGACGGTGCCGCTGGTCATCGGATCGCCACCCGTTGCTTGATAGGACGAATCGCTGCTGCCGGCGAACAGATCGCGGGCAACCGGGCTGATCGGGTCAAGCGGCTCGACAGCCGGATCGTCACGATCCGCATGCGGATAAGCACGTGCCCGGTTGGCGTCGGCGCGTGCAGCGTCAAGCGCATCTGCCGCCGGATTCACCGGCGCGCGTCCCGGCACGGCGCTGCCCGTGCCGAGGCCGGGTTCGTCGAGCAAGGAGTGATCGCGGTCATCGACTGCTGCCGTTCTCGCGCTTCCATGGCTTAGCGTGCCCCAGCTTGCCGCACGTTCGTCGATATCAATTGTGCCTTGTTCAGCCAGCGTCCGGCGGGCGTCGTCGGCGCGCGCTTCGGTGGTGGTATCTGACGGCCAGCACCCCGCCGCGCCGCACGGCTTCGGAGTAATGCGCTACTTCGGGCGGTTGCTCCCGGCCCCTGAACAGCATCGAAAAGAAGCGCTCGATATTCGCCAGCACGCCGCCGGTTTCAGGCGGTTGGCCCGCGTCGAGCGCCAGCGCAGGATCATCGGGCGAAAAAGGGGCGAGCGCAACCTGGAGTTCGATGTCAGAACGAGCAAAACCCGACGCAACAAGTGCGCTGCGCGCCACTTCTGCCTGGTCATAGGTATCGAAGATACCAATACCAGTATGTTGCATGGCTGCCTCCGGTGGCCTGTCATCGGTCGCGACGAGTCGGGAAAATCAATCGTCGCAAATCTAGTTTAGGTCGCAACTACCGTGTTACCGCGCAACTCGCGTGCCGGGTCGAGTGCGTGCGCACCGTGACCCGGCTCAAAGCACGGCTATCCATGCCGTGCCAGCCGGCGAGCGAATATTTTTACAAGGTGTATGGAAAAAAGCGCTCGGCTCAGTGCTGCGTTTCGCCGTGCTCGCGGTTGTCGGCGCGTGCGCTCAGGTCTTCGCGAATGGCCTGCAGAAGCGAGTCGAGCAACGCTATATCGAACGGTTTGGACAGCACGCGCGCATCGACATGACGCGCCCGGTCCAGTTCCTCGGCGTAGCCGGTGACCAGTTCTGCAGGATTTCGGCCAGGTCGATGCCGTTCAGTTTGCCCGGCATGTGGATATCGGAGAGCACGACGTCGAACGGGCAACGCACCGCCGTTGGCGACGTCGCGACGGGCCGCATCGAGCATGGCGATCACGCCATCCACGTTGAAGACATGCGACCTCATGATTCGTCATCGACAACAACGCTTCGGTGCCTGCAGCGACTTCCTTGTTGTCTTCCACCAGCAGCACGCGTAAACCGTGTGATTCGCTGATCGTGGCAGTGTCGTCAATGGTCGCCACGCCGCCCGCCTGTTCGCAGAACGCGAACACTTGCGGCAGGCCCAGTCCGGTGCCCATGCCCTTGGACTTGGTGGTGAACAATGGTTCGAACGCGCGGCCGAGGATATCGGGACCCATGCCCGGGCCCGTGTCCTCCAACGTCACCTGCACGAATTCGCCAATGATCGGAAACCCGTCCTCGTGGCGAAAATGCACGTTGTCCGCGCGGACCGAGAAGGTGCCGCCGCTTGGCATTGTGTTGCGGGCGTTCACGGCCACGTTGATCAGCGCAAGCTCGAGTTCGGCGGCGTCGACGCGAACCGGCGACATGTCGTTGGTCGTTTCGAGATTCAGTGCGATTTTCGCGCCCAGCGACGCTTTCAGCAGTTCGCGGCAGGCCGGCAGCCACTTGCCGATCGCGATGGTCTCGTTGCGCAGCGGTTGCTTGCGGGCAACGCCCAGCAACTGGCGCGTCAGCGACTGGCCGCTTTTAAGCGCCCGTTCCATGGCCGATAACTCACGATCCAGGCCGGTAGCGCCGCGTCGCCGGACAATCTGGACGTTGGTCGAGAGGATCATCAGCAGATTGTTGAAATCGTGCGCGACGCTGCCTACCAGATTGCCTAGCGTTTCTCTTGCGCGCCTGCCGGTAGGCCGATTCGATCAAACGGCGCATGGACGCTTCAGCCTGCCAGCGTTCCCAGGGGATCTTTTCATTGACGAGGCGGCGCAGCGATAGCCAGATCACGCCCCACAGCACCACGCATGGCGCGAACAAGGACAGCATCAGCACGCTGACACGCCGGTACCACTCAGCCCAGATGGGGTGGCGAGGGGGTATCCGCTGGACACTTACACCGGATAATTCCCCACCTTGCGATACGCCACGATTTTCATTTCATTGTCGAGCCCTGAGCGCATTCGCACGACGCCGTTGCGCTGTCCCGACGCATACGCCTCGCGCAACGGCGAACTGGCGGCAAGTTCTATGCGGTTGGGCGGTCGCGTGGGATACCAAGCCAGCACTGCGCCGTCCGTGCGCGTAAGCCCAAGCGATACGGTGGAGTGTTCGCTCAGCAACTCGCGATAGAGAACGCGCCGAAGTAGCTTGGGCGAAGCGCAATGGTCACAATGCCGGCAAAGCGGCCATCCGGGGTCTTGCGTGGCACGGCAGTGTTGAACACGTTCTCGCCTGCCAGGTTCCCGAACATCACGCGGGAGACGTTTTCGAACATCTTGTCGTCGCGGGTTGCAATCGATACATACGGCGCGGGGTAAGCGCGGCCCGTGGCGATCAGGCGTCCATCCCCGCCGACTATGCTCATCGCCGCCACTTGCGGATAACCGCCCGAGCTTGTTGTGAATGGCGAGTTCTTCGCGGCGCAAGGTGTCGTCGTCCGGCCGTCGATCAGGTCGATCACGCGGGCGTTGAGCGTCTCTTTCATGTCGAAAACTTTCAGCGCGTGTTCTTCTGCGACGTGCGCATTGCGGTCAACAACCTCCGCGGCATCGGCTTCGCGCGCTTTCAGGTCGCTCCACGCCATGACCGCGACATACAGGCAGGGCAAGACGATGGCGGCGATCAGCAGGAGCCTGAGCGTGGTGCGCTGGGCGGCGAAGTTGCGCTCCAGTACAACGAGGAACAGCGGCTCGTTCTGCCAGTGGTCAGCGCCCGGTTCCTCGCGTTGCGGCGTCATGATGAGTCGTCGTCCCGATGTGAATGACTGAGAGCGCGGCATCGTTATGCAACGGTGAAAGGCAGCGATTGCGACACGCGTAGTTCCACGCATTTTAGCCGCGAGTTTGTTGGTCGCTAGCGCTCCGGAAAGGTAACGCATGCATAAATCGTGCCTTTCAACTGGTGAAACGATGTTCTGCCAAACACACGGCATCGACGTTTAAAACGCAGGGATTGTGGAAAAACGACGTTCAGCAGGACGGCAGGGCGGGTGGTAAAAAGCGGCGGCCCGGTAAAGTTGGCTGGAGAAAGCAAGACAGCGCCGAGATGATCCGCCAACGCCCGGCGCTTGGCTCAACACTCAGAACTGGTGGCGAATTCCTACTGCCACAACGGTCTACACGTCGCCCGATGCCGGCGACTGACGGTTGATATCCGCGGTCAGGCTTGAACCGTCGCTGGCAAGATGCTGGTACAGGGCTTCAATGTAAGCATCGGTGCGTTTCGAGAACGCGTAGTCCAGCAACAGCGAGAACTCGTTCCATTTCGGATGGAAATTGCCTTTGCGGTTATCGAGTTCGCCGGCGGTATAGGTGTACGCACCCGTCAGCGACCATGCCGGTGTGAATCGATATGTCGTGTTGACTTCGAGGTTGTCGAAGCGGGCGTAGGTGTTGTTTTCGGCAATCCCGAGACTGCCGATTCCATTGATTTTCTTCAGGCCGTCGAACTGCGAATGTGTCCACAGCAGATCGATTTTTGCAGGACCTGCGGTGTAAGTGACGTCCGTGCCGAAGGTCCGTTTGCATGGCCGAGATGAAGGTTCGGTCGGAGAGCGTCACCGCACCGTCCTTATTGCCGCCGACCGTGTCGTTCACTTGCATGTACGCAGCGGCCA
The DNA here is from genome assembly GCA_940588625.1 of uncultured Caballeronia sp. GTDB lineage: Bacteria > Pseudomonadota > Gammaproteobacteria > Burkholderiales > Burkholderiaceae > Caballeronia. Next base: position 9,834 of record CALNPU010000099.1, on the reverse strand, counting down.
GTTTTAAGTCGCCCGTGGCGTACGACGTCCCCGCGCTCCATACGCGGTTGTTGGTGAACGCGCCGGCATCGTTGGAAAAACCGTATAAGCCGCTGACGCGCAGCCCGCCGAACCACGCGTTGCTGTACTTGACCGAGTTGTTGACGCGAAAGCCGTGGTTCAGGTTGTCGTTGTCGTAAGGATGCGCAGCCAGGTTGTTGCTGACCGGCTTGTGCAGGGGCGCCAGGAAATCGACGACCGAGTCGTATTGGCGGCCGAAGGTGAGGCGGCCCCGACGGGTATCGCCAGACCTACATAAGCCTGATAACCGAATTCGCGGCCATTCTGGGTCGCCGTGCCTGTCATCACGTTAAAGCCGTTTTCCAGCCGGAAGACGACTTGCGTCGTGCTGCTCAGGGTTTCGCTGCCCATTAATCCCCAATGGGCCTCCCTGAAGGTCGCCACTGGTCGCCTGTACTTCGGAATGGCTGTTCTGATTGCTTGCGTAGCCGGTGTGATTACCCATATAACGTGACGCTGCTCTGTGCGTGCGCCGCGCACGCGTACCCCGCCGCGCATGCGGCAATTGCTAAGGTCTTTTTCATTGTTTCCTGACTTGAATAGACAGCTTATTGACCGCTCAAGCGCGCAACTACGCGATGCCGCAAGGGCATCGCGTAGTTGCGCGAGTGAAGCGGCTGGATGAGGCGCTGGCTTGCTGGCCGGCTAGTGCAGGGACTAGCCGTCTAAACCTGGCTGGCGATGCGCGATCAATCGGCGAGATCGTCGATCAAAACCTGGATATGTCCCTGCGAACAGGGTTCGATACGCGCGACCACGCCGAACACCTGTTCGAGCTGGGCCTGCGTCACGACCTCAGACGGAGCGCCGAACCCTGCGATGCGACCGCCATGCAGCAGCATCGCCTTGTCGCAGGAGCGCAGCGCGGTGTTGATGTCGTGCAGGACCACCACCGTCACCATGTTGCGATCATGCGTCTCGCTGCGCAGCGTGCGCATCACATGGAACTGGTGATTCAGGTCCAGCGCCGAAAGCGGTTCGTCGAGCAGCAGCACTTGCGGATCGCGTACAAGCGCCTGCGCGATGCCAACAAGTTGCCGTTGACCGCCCGAGAGTTCATCGAGTGAACGATTCGCCAGCGAGTCGATGCCCAGGCGCTGCAGCACGCCATGTGCGTGTACCAGGTCATCCTGCGTCGAGCGCTGCGCGCCATACGATGAATGACGGGTAGCGCGATAAGCGACCAGCACCGACTCTAGCACTTGCAGCCGCACGCCGGCCGGCAGCGCTTGCGGCAAATACACCACGCTATGCGAGCGAGCGCCTGATGCACTCAGCGCCAGCGTGCCTGCTTGCGCGCGGGTGAGGCCGGCGAGGGCGCACAGCAGCTTGGACTTGCCGCTGCCGTTCGGTCCCAGCAGCGCCGTAATTTTACCGCGTGGCAAGGGTCCAGCATCGAGTGAATCGAGCACACTGCGCTTGCCGTAGCGCACGCTCAGGTCATGGATGGAAAGCCCGTTCAATTGAGTTTCCCATGTGACGAAATCACAATGTCGAGGAACAGCGGAATGCCGACCAGCGCAGTCACGATACCGACAGGAATCAGCACGCCCGGAATAATCAGCTTCGATGCAATCGATGCCAGCGACATCATCAACGCACCGGTCAGCGCGCTGCCGGGCAGATAGAAACGATGATCTTCGCCGAACAGCGCCCGCGCGACGTGCGGTGCGATCGGGCCGACAAAGCCGATGATCCCGACAAACGACACGGCCAGCGCCGTGAGCCTCGACGCGTTGGACAGGGACATCGGCAAGGCCAGCGCGAGGGCCACGGCGAGCACGCCGATCTTCGGCCAGTCCGCGCGCACCAATGATCCGAGCGTCCAGAAGACGAGCCCTTGCAGTGCGTCGGCGGAAGCGACGAATTGCATCAGCGCCACCAGCGCATGAAACGAGAACACGAGCGAGATGCCCATCAGCACCACGCCAGCGGTGCTCATGCCGCGCCAGCGCGCGACCGTGTCAAGCAGGAAGCCGATAGCAGCGCAAACGCGAACGCGTTGGCGGAGATGACCCACGCTTGCGCGACGCCGGGGATCGTAATGTTCAGCACGATTGCCAGCGACGCGTCGAACGCTGCCGATGTCCCGAGCGTGTACGGACTCGCGAGCGGATTGTTCAGGATGGTCTGGACTTCCGCGCCGGATAAGCCGAGCGCTGCGCCCCAGCAGTGCCATCACTGCATAGGGCAGGCGAATCTGCCAGACGATCACATCGATATCGGTGGCTACCGGACCTTGATGAAACACGGCGCGTAGCAGTGTCGATACCGGCAGGCCCGATGGCCCAGTGTGGCAATCGAATAGCAGCGCGGTGACAATAAGGACAATAAATATACCTATGATCGCCAGACCGCCTATGCGCCGCCGCGTCAACCGCTTGTAACGCGGCACGCTGTCATCGCGGGTGGTGGCGTAGCCGTCCGCGGGAATGAATGTCGACATGAAGGCGCTTACCCTGCAGTCCGGACGGCCGCAGCGCGCGGAGTGATCGACCCAATACGTGTGCCTGTGCCGCTTGACGGAACGGCCAGGAATTTTTGATACAACTCGTCATGCGTCGCCTTGACGCTCAGATCCTTGAACTGCTCCAGATAGATCCACTTCGCCAACGCTTCGATCACGATGATGTTGTACGGCGAGTCGTAGTAGTTGCCAGATACCGTGCACGCGGCCATCGTGGATTGCCTGCCTTGATGGTATCGAAACCGGGTCTTGCAATGAGTTCTGCGAGGCTCTGGGCGGCGCCCTGCTGGGCGGTAAGCGCGCCGACCCTCAACGACGGCATACCGGGCCGCGTCCACGTGCTGGTTGCGATATACATACACGTCGGACTTCGAGACGATCAACTGCTCCATGCTGATGTTGCCGAGCGCGCCTGGCAGCAAGTCCGCCGCGACATTACGCCCGCCTGTTGCCTGGATGAATTCGCCGAAGTTGCCATTGCCCGCCGTATGGCAACACGCGCCATACGCACCCGCCAGCAAGTCGACGAACACCTTCGGACGCTGTGCTTCAGGCACGCCGTTCACCACGCTTCTGACGTGCGCGAGATGGTCCGTATAAAAGCGGATATAGGCGTTCGCTTCGTTGTTGCGATGCAGGACTTCGCCCAGCAGTTTCATGCTCGGCAGCGTGTTTTGCATCAGGTGGATACGGAAGTCGACGAACATCACGGGTGTGCCCGTGGCCTCAAGTTGCTTGACGAGCACGTTATAGCGGCCGGGGCCTTCGCCGCCGAACGTGAAGATCGCGAGATCGGGTTTGAGGCTCAGCGCTTTTTCGTCGCTGACACTGCCTTCGGTTGCCTTGCCGATCAGAAGGATATCGCGGATCTGCGGGAATTTGGCGGCGTAAGCGTTGAAGGTCTGCGGGTCGCGATTTTGCAGATCGCCTTGCCAGCCGACGATATTCGTCAGCGGATGCTTTCCCTCAAGCAGCGAGCGCCATCAGCAGACGGCTTTCGCCCAACAGGATGCGCTGCTGATTTGCCGGAATCTTCACCGTGCGGTCCGCGACATCGGTCACTGTTTCAATGGCGTCCAGCGTCGCCAGCGCGATAGCCATGCCAGCCAACCGTTGCGGCGACAAAATCCGTAAAATCGACATGTGATACCCTGCCAAATAAGAATGATTGCGATTTCGCAGAGTTTAGCGGGCCGATGTAATACGCATATATCGAAGTGGGGCTGTTTTGTAATGGAGTGTGTTGGCGCGGGATCTGGCCGCTACGTCCACCGCGGAATCAGGCACACTGCCTCGGCGTTGTAGCGTTCACGGCAAGGACAGAACACATGGACCAGATACTCATCGTTGACGACGATCCGAACATCCCGCAACTCTTGCTCGATTACCTGGGCAGCATGGGTTACGGGGCGCAGGCCGCAAAAAGCGGCGCGCAGATGAAGCAGATCATCAATTCGTCGCGTGTCGACCTGGTCGTGCTCAACCTGATGCTGGACGGCGAGGACGGCCTCGACCTCACGCGGGAACTGCGCCGCAACAGCACCGTGCTGATTGTCATGCTGAGTGCGCGGGGTGGATTGCTCGACCGCGTTCTCGGCCTGGAAATGGGCGCCCGGCGGATTCCATCTCCGGTATCACGTTTGCCGGCTGGCGGCTCGACACACGCATGAGTTGTCGCCCGAGGGCGTGGTGATCACGCTCGGCGGCTCCGATTACCGGACCTTGCGCCCGCTGCTCGATCACCCAAACTGGCCGCTTTCGCGCGACTATCTGCTTGATCGAAGTATTCGGAGAACCACAGGCCGCTGGATCGTGCCATTGATGTGTGCATCAGCCGTTTGCGTCAGCACTTGAAGGATACGGCGTGCGACGCCGCGCTGATCCGCACGGTGCGCAACGAGGGATATATGCTGACAGCCGACGTTTCGTACGAAGGTTGAGGCCAGTGGAGAGTGTGTGGCAAGCGCGTTGAAAGCACGCAGTAGGCCGCCGCAGAGCAACGTCTCACAAACTGATATACTTCTTGGTCCTTCCGCTTCCGGCACGGCTTGCATTCGGCTTCGAAGCATGTTCCATGAAGCCGAATGCCCGGCGCTCGATCTAGCACTGCTGCCCTTGGGGGCGCCACAGCGGAGTCCGTCTTGGCCATTTCCAATCTTATCGCCGACGATCCTGCTCCCGACGTTGCCAAGGTAACGTCGGGTAGTTCGTTCTATCTCGCGCTGCGCAGCCTGCCGGCTGCGCAGCGCGACGCCATGTATCAGGTCTACGCGTTCTGCCGCGCGGTGGACGATATCGCCGATGGCACGCTGCCGCGCGGCGAACGCGCCGCCGCGCTCGAACAATGGCGCGCCGACATAGACGATTGCTACGCCGGCAAGCCGCGCAGGTCGCTGGCCGCGTTGACGCAGCATATTGAAGGCTTTCACCTGTCGCGCGATGACTTCATTGCGGTGATCGATGGCATGGCCATGGATGCCGCCGAAGACATCGTCGCGCCCGACGAAGCCACGCTCGACCTGTATTGCGACCGCGTGGCGAGCACGGTCGGGCGGTTATCGGTGAGGATATTCGGGATGCACAAAGATGCCGGACGGCGTCTCGCGCACCACCTCGGCCGTGCGCTGCAACTCACGAACATTCTTCGCGACATCGATGAAGACGTTGGTATTGGACGTGTTTATCTGCCGCGTGAACTGCTGTCCCGCGAAGGCATTTCCACGACCGACATCACGTCCATAGTCAACGATGCCCGCTTGCCGCGCGTCTGCCTGACGCTTGCTGATCGTGCGCGGATCCACTACGCGCAATCCGACGCGATCATGGCCACCGCGGCGCGCGCTCAGGTGCGTGCGCCGCGCATCATGTCGGGTGCGTACCGGTGCGTGCTTGAAGCGAATTTGAAACGTGGCTTCGATCTCCCGCGCAACCACATCCGCACGCCGCGTTCGCGGCTGCTGTGGATCGTCGCGCGACATATTTTCTGATGTCGCGTCTCGTTCATGTGATTGGCGCCGGGTTGTCGGGACTCGCCGCCGCGGTTCAGTTGCAGCGCCGTGATGCTCGTGTGGTCCTGCACGAAGCCGCGCCGCATGCGGGCGGCCGTTGCCGTTCTTATTTGGACATCAAGCTCAACGCCACGATTGATAACGGCAACCATCTGGTGCTGTCGGGCAACCACGCTACGCTGAGCTATGCCAAGGCGATTGGTGCTGCCGACGAACTCGTCGGCTCGACCCAGCCCGAGTTTCCGTTCATGGATTTGCGCAGCGGCGCGCGCTGGGCCGTGAAGCTTTCGCCGGGCCGCGTGCCGGGCTGGATCTTCGATTCCGCCGCGCGTGTTCCCGGCACCACGCCCGCGGATTATCTGTCGCTTTTGCCGCTCCTGTTCGCCAAACCCGGCCGCACGATGCAACAGACCATGCGCACGAACGGGCGCTTGTGGGACGCGCTGATCAACCCTCTATTCCTGGCCGTGCTGAATGTGGATCCGCGTGAAGGCAGTGCCTTGCTCGCAGGCAACGTGCTGAAGGAATCGTTGTTGCTGGGTGGTCAGGCGTGCCGGTCGCTGGTCGCGCGTAATGGCCTGGGCCATGCCTTCGTCGATCCCGCGTTGCGCCTGCTTCAATATGGCGGCGCGGAGATCAAGCTGGGGTCACGGGTTCGTGAGATCGGCTTCGCGGGCACGGATTCGAAGACGCGTGTCACGTCGCTTGATTTCGACGATGGCCGCGTGGACGTCGGTCTTCACGACGGCGTGGTGCTTGCTGTGCCGCCGAACGTGGCGCAGCAACTCGTGCCGGGCTTAACCGCGCCGAACGAATTCCGCGCTATCGTCAATGCGCATTTCGCTATTGACCCGCCGCTTGCCTTCGAGCCGATGACGGGCCTCCTGAACGGCACCGCCGAATGGCTGTTCGCGTTCGATGGACGTCTTTCGGTGACCATCAGCGGTGCGGATCGTCTTCTCGATACCCCGCGCGAGACGCTTGCGCATGGCATCTGGCAAGAAGTGGCGAAGGCGGCGCGCTTGCCCGCTGAGCGCATGCCGACGTGGCAAATTGTCACGGAAAAGCGTGCGACTTTTGCGGCTGTGCCAAGCCAGGAAAACCGCCGGCCGGGCACGCGTACGCGCTGGTTCAATCTGATGCTGGCCGGCGACTGGACGGCCAACGGCCTGCCCGCCACCATAGAAGGTTCGATCCGTTCTGGCCAGAAGGCTGCGGACCTGCTTATGAATCCCTCCATTGATTTCTCGGTGCAACGCTGATGAACGAAACTGTCCAACCGCCCGGTATCCAGCCGGTGACGGCGGCGCTGGAAGCGTCGGTGGCGCGTGCTGCCGATGCCATTCTTGCCGACCAACATCCCGAAGGCTACTGGCTCTACGAACTTGAAGCCGACGCCACCATTCCCGCCGAGTACGTGCTGCTCGTGCATTACCTTGCCGAGACGCCGAATCTCGAACTCGAAGCGAAGATCGCGCGGTACTTGCGCAGGATCCAGCGTGCGGCTGGCGGCTGGCCGCTTTTCACCGATGGCGCCATGGACGTCAGCGCCACCGTGAAGGCGTATTTCGCGCTGAAGATGATTGGCGATTCGCCCGAAGCCGAACATATGCAGCGGGCCCGCCGCGCGATTCTCGCGGCCGGCGGCGCGGAAAAAGCGAACGTGTTCACGCGGATTCTGCTCGCGCTGTTCGGCGTGGTGTCGTGGCGCGCGGTGCCCATGATGCCTGTGGAAATCACGCTCTTGCCCGAGTGGTTCCCGTTCCATTTATCGAAGGTGTCGTACTGGGCGCGGACCGTGATCGTGCCGCTGCTCGTGCTCAATGCGAAGCGGCCGCGCGCGCGTAATCCGAAGGGCGTGCGCATTGATGAACTGTTCTTCGACGCTCCCGTCAACGTCGGTATGGCCGCGCGTGCGCCGCATCAGCATCAGGGCTGGTTCGTGCTGTTCCGTTGCGTGGATGCCGTGCTGCGTGCTGCTGATCCGCTGTTGCCGCGCCACACGCGGCAACGCGCGATAGAAGCGGCGGTGCGTTTTGTCGATGAACGCTTGAATGGCAAAGATGGTCTCGGCGCGATTTTCCCCGCGATGGCCAACTCCGTGATGATGTACAACGTGCTTGGTTATCCGGAAGATCATCCGAACCGGGCGATTGCGCGCAAGTCGATTGAGAAGCTATTGATCATCGATGAAGCGCCGGACGGCGAGGCTTATTGCCAGCCGTGTTTATCGCCGATATGGGACACGTCGCTCGTCGCGCACGCGTTGCTCGAAGCCGATACGCCCAAGGCGCGCGCTGCCGTTTCGCGTGGTCTGGACTGGCTCGTGCCGCTGCAGATTCTGGATGTACGTGGTGATTGGATTTCGCGCCGGCCGAACATTCGGCCTGGTGGTTGGGCGTTCCAGTTCGCGAATCCGCATTATCCGGATGTGGACGATACGGCTGTGGTCGCGATGGCGATGGAACGTGCTGATCGGGAAAACGGGACGGCGTTGTATGGCGAAGCGATTGCGCGCGGGCGCGAATGGGTCGTCGGCATGCAGAGCAGCGACGGCGGGTGGGGCGCGTTCGAGCCTGAGAACACGGAATATTACCTCAACAACATTCCTTTCTCCGATCACGGCGCGTTGCTCGATCCGCCTACGGTTGATGTGTCGGGGCGTTGTCTTTCGATGCTCGCGCAGTTGGGCGAGCAGCCGGCTACGAGCGAGCCTTCGAAGCGCGCGCTTGACTATATCTTGTGCGGTCAGGAACGCGATGGAAGCTGGTACGGGCGTTGGGGGCTGAACTATATCTACGGGACGTGGACGGCGTTGTGTGCGCTGAATGCAGCGGGATTGCCTCTTACCGATAGCCGCATGCAGCGCGCCGCGCATTGGCTCATCAGCATCCAGAACGCCGATGGCGGCTGGGGCGAGGGCGGGGAGAGTTACAAGCTCGACTATCGTGGATATGAAGCGGCGCCGAGCACGGCTTCGCAGACATCGTGGGCGTTGCTCGGGTTGATGGCGGCGGGGTTTGTCGATCATCCGGTCGTGGCGAAGGGCGTGCAGTATCTGCATACCACGCAGCGCAAACATGGCTTGTGGGATGAGACGCGATTTACCGCGACTGGATTCCCGAGAGTGTTTTATCTGCGATACCACGGGTATAGAAAGTTCTTTCCGCTTTGGGTGCTGGCGCGGTACAGGAACATGATGCGCGATGGCACGTCGCGCGTGACGGCGGGCATGTGAGCTCGCGACCTGGGTCCAGTATTGGTTTTGGCTCCGGCTTCCGTTCTGGCGATGCATGTTCGCCCATTGTTGCCGTGACAGGGATGGCGTTTGAAGCGCGTATTGCTCGCGGGCCCGGCGTGGAGTCGGTGTTTGCGGCGCGATCGGATTTGCTCGAGCACGCGCTAAGCGAAGCGTTGGCGCGGGGGTGTTCCGGGGTTATCAGCTTTGGGACGGCAGGCGGGCTTTCGCCGGAGTTGCAGCCGGGGACGTTGATTATCGCCAGTTCCGTGTCGGGACCGTTCGGTATGCTTGATACTGATCCAGAATGGTCTGCACGGCTGTTTGCGACTTTTGCCGGAACGCCGCTGGAGGCGCGGTCGGTGAGAGGGAAGATGGCCGGGGTAGGTGCGCCTTTGACCGGCGAGCAGCAGAAGAGCTCGCTTTATCGGGCTACTGGGGCCTTGGCAGTGGATATGGAATCGCATATTGCCGGGGCGATTGCTACGGCGTGGGGATTACCGTTTGCGGTTTGCCGGGCGATTGTTGATCCGGCTTGGCGGAGTTTGCCTAGTGCTGCGACGGCTGGGTTGCGGGATGATGGGGCTACGACGGTTCTGCCGATATTGCGCGAGTTGTTGAAGGAGCCCTCGCAGCTTGGTGCACTGTTGAAGATTGCGGGGGCTGCGCGGGCTGCGCGGACTTCGTTGGTGCAGGCGCGGCATGCTATGGGTGTGGGAGGGGCGTTAGGGGGGGTAGGGTTTTTGCTTTTTCCTTGGCCGTTGCGCGGCTAAGCAGGGAATTGCGGTTGGTAGTTTGGCGTGCGACCGCGTTTCAATCATCCATGCAGCGATAAGCCCTTGACGGCTTTATCGACTGCTTTCTTTGGTCCTCTCACGGCCAACCCGACCAGATCGGGCGCATCTGCCGGCTCCTTTAGAAACACTTCCCGATTGGCCTCATCGTTGGCCAGTGGAAAACATCGCGCGGACGTAGACGGCTCGGGTTAGTGAAACTCTGCAAAAGTCCTGGCATTGGGGTTCGTGTGAACTATCGTGGGACGCAGTGGAGTGAATGGAGGA
>CALNPU010000098.1 GCA_940588625.1 uncultured Caballeronia sp. | reverse complement strand
CGTCGGCCCGCGAAGGTCCGCTTAACCTTTCTTGTTCCCACAACTCACGGGGGGAGACGTTCATTCCCATTCCTCCACTATCTCAAACGATGGCCGCACAAGTTCGCGCGGCAACAACACCGACTGCACCGCGATCACTTCGCGCGCCGTCTTTGTCACCCCGCCGCCAGCCGGACTATTGGTATAAAGCGTCTCGACTTCGTTGCCCGATACGAACCGCCTGCTCCATCGAATCAGCCCGGCCAGCGATACGCACACGAACCTCATACGGCTCCGCATTACGCTCACCCAGCGTCGCGCCGTGCAACGAGTTGATACCAATCAGATCGAAGCGCAGTTCGCTGGTCGCGACGCCCGTTATCTCGAGCCGTTCACGCACGATCTCGAGCGCCGGCTTCGCCCGCGCGACCGCGCCCGGACTGCCATATGAAATCTGCCCTTCGCCGATAAACCCATCCACGTAAGCCACGGTCACCTTCACGTTCCTGTACGCGGAGTCCCGCGTCCGCCGCTTACGCGCACACGATCCTGCCCTTCCTCCACCACGCGAACCTGCGTGAAGTCGGCGACTACATCAGACTATAGATACCGGCGGGGATCGTGGATCTCGTACAATAATTGCTCCTTGCACGTGGCTTCCGTCACACGGCCGCCGGCGTGCGCGGCGACCTTGGTGATCGTGACGGCGCCATCGGCTCGACCTCGCCTATCGGAAAGCCAAGGCGTGCGAGCATTGGCACACCCTTGAAACCGGGATCGGCGAAATAACCGCCCGTGATCTGTCCGGCGCATTCGAGCAAATGCCCTACCACCGTCGCCTGACCGAGCATGTCCCAAGCGTCCATCGCCCAACCGAACACGTGGATCAGCGGCGCCGTGAATAACGACGGATCGGCCGCGCGGCCGGTGAACACGATATCGACGCCAGCCTTTAGCGCATCTACAATCTGCTCCGCGCCCAAGTACGCATTCGCCGAAACGAGCCTGCTGTCGTAGTCGGCAACGCTATCGCTCGACTCTTCGAACACATACGTCCCTTGCCTCACGACATCGAGTACATCATCACCGCTGACCGCAGCGATTTTCAAGCCGCCCAACCCCAACTCATGCGCAATAGATGCCGTCTTGCGCGCCGCCGCCAGCGGGTTCGCCGCGCCCATGTTCGAGATGATCCGCACACCCGTTACGCACGGCGGCCGGCAACACCGCGCGCATCCGGGCTTCGAGCAACTGGTCGTAACCGAGCTCCGGATTCCCTCGCCGCGCCTGTTGCGCAAGCGCGATGGTTCATGGTTCGTTCTGCCAGACACTCGAACACGAGATAGTCGAGCGCTCCGTGTTCGGCCAGTTCGACCGCGGGCTCGATGCGATCGCCCGAGTAACCCGCGCCCGTGCCTATCCGCACGCGGGCGGCTGGGGTCACAGCGTTGAGTGCAGCAGTCGTACTCATTCCTTGCGTTAAAAGAAAAGAACGCGCTCAAAGAGGAAAGATGCCCAGCACGACGCACGTGATCGTCATCATGATCGATGCGCCGAACAACAGCGGAAACGTGAATTTCTGATGATCTGCGAGATCGATGCCGGTCAGCCCGACGACCAGGAACGTCGCGGGCGTGAGCGGGCTTACCGGGAACCCCGTCGTCATCTGCCCAAGTAACGCCTCCTGGCACATGCACAGCCGGCACGCCAAGCTGCCCCGCCACTTCCGCGATCACCGGCAGCACGCCCGAAGTAAAACGAGTCGGGATCGAAGAGCATACTGAGCGGCATCGACAGGAAACCGAGCGCAACCGGAATGTGCGTTGCCATCGAAGGCAGCACAAAACCAACCGCGGCTTGCGCCATTGCCTTGAGCATGCCGCTGCCTTACATCACGGCCCGCGAACACGCCCGCTGCGAGCAGGGCCGGCCATCATCAGCGCGGCGCGTGCGTGGGCATCAATGCGCTGGCGCTGCATATCCACATTCGGATAGTTGACGAGCAATGCGACGCACAGCCCGACCATGAACATGATCGCCGGAGGAATTTTCTCGCCCATCACCACCATGGTTCCGAGCACCACCAGCGTCAGCACAAACGAGGCGTGCGGTGCGAATAACGCTGACACGACCGCGACGAACGCGGTGATCAGGATGGCAAGAACGAACAGGTCGGGAATATAACTCGCTCGAAGAGGTCAATGGTCGCGTTGGTAAAGCGCGTTTTACCGCTGCCGCCCGAAGGTGAAGCGCTCGCCGGTTTCATGTCAGTCTCCTTGTGATTGTTGTTGGATGTTTTAGCGTCGGGCGGTGTCAGAAGTCGCTTCAGAAGTCATATAGCGTGGTGGGATTATCGACGAGAATGGCGCGGCGTTGCGTGGGGGTTTCCACCCAGTGCGAAAGCAGGTCGAACAACGCAGCGTCATCAGGCTTGGCAGCCTCTGTCGTGTGGGCCAGTCGCTGCCCCACACCAGCCGCCCAGGCGCCGCATTGACCCATACATGCGCCGCGCGGTCCATGTCGCTGTAGCGTTGCGCTTCCCCCACGCGCGAATCGAGGTACGGACCCGACAGCTTCAGCCACGCGCCTCGGTCCAGCAGCGAACGAACAATGCCGAACGCGGGATGATCAATACCCTCAGGTAAGGGCACGCGCGAGGTGATCGAAGACGATCTTCGACGGCAGGCGTCTTAGCAAAGCCTCATATGCCTAATATTCCACGACCTGAGCCGCTGTCCACCTGGACATGCCAGCCAAGCTCATGCACTCGGCGCGACAACGATTCCACCATGTCGAAGCCGACCACTGCTTGCACCGGCGTGTACAGCGTGAAACGAATCCCGCGGATACCGCCTTCATGCAGCGTAACCAGGTCCGCATCGCTCACGTCGGGGCGCAGCACCGCCACGCCGCGCGTACGGTTTGCGCCCAGTTGCCGGATCGCGTCGAGTGTCACGCGATTGTCGACACCATAGATACGCGGCGTCACGACCACCGTGCGTGTAGTGCCAATGCGTGCCTGAAACTCACGGCGATAATCATCAGCGGTAGCGCTGTTCACCAGCTTGCCGCTGTGCGGATAGCGGGCGTCGTAGACATGCATATGCACATCGCAGGCAAGCGGTGGCGCCGGGGTGATTGCGGGCATGACGTGTCTCCTTCTTTTGCTTGTTTGATTCGCGTTTCTTCAATCACGCGCTTTGCCCGGAGCGCTTCAATGTCCTCACCCGACATGCCTTGCTCGCTCAGCACCTGCTCTGAATCCTGGCCAAACGTGGGCGCGGCAAACGGTTCGGGACCTGGCGTCCGGCCGAACCGGATCGAACGTTTGAGCCCGCGATATCGCCCCACCACCGGATGCTCGTACGTCGCAATCATGTCTTCGGGCACTTGGGGGTCATCGAACATATCTTCGACGGTACGCGCCGCGGCGCAGAGCACGTCCTCACCGAACAGCGCTTCCCATTCCAGCGCGCTCTTCGCCTGCAAGGCGGCGTGAAGTTGCGGTACGATTTCATTCACGTGAAGTGCGCGCTTCCTGACGGTATCGAAACGCGGATCGGCGCTGAGTGCATCGAGGTCCGTCTTGCGGCACAACGCCTGCCAGAAATGCGGCGTATTGGCGGGAGATGTAGAGATACCCCTCGCGCGTCGGATGAAGGCCGGTGATGCCGCCTGAACGCATGTCCCGGCCGACTTCACGGGGCTCGTTGTCAGACCAGACGCGCCGACTGCATGGCGAGCGCGCTGCGCAACAGCGACACGCCCACGTACTGTTCCTCCCCGCTGCGCTCACGCTCGAACAACGCGGATGCCACGCCCCCGGCTACCAGCGCCGCCGGTAGTAATCCACCACCGATCCGTAGAGCACCTCGGGCGGGGGCCATCGCTCTTGCCTTGCATTGCGCACATGCCGGTCATGGTCTGCAGCACCTGGTCGTAGCCCGCCTTGTCCTTGAGTGGCCCGGTTTCGCCATAACCGGTCACGGCGCAGTAAATGAGCCGTGGATTGAGCGCTTTCAACTGCTCGTAATCAATACCGAGACGCGCCGGCACGCTCGGCCGGAAGTTGTGCACGAACACATCGGCACTGGCCACCAGCGCCTTGAGCGCAGCCAACCCGGTTGTTTCAGGTCGAGCGCGAGGCCAAGTTTGCTGCGGTTCACGTCAAGAAACGCTCGGCTTTCGCTCTCGAGCGTCGAGGGATATTTGCGCTTGTCGCCTGCAGGCGGCTCGATCTTGATGATTTTGGCACCCTGGTCGGCAAACAGGCTGCACCCATACGGCCCGGCAATATACGCGCTCAGGTCAAGCACGCGGATGGCGCTCAGCGGCCCGCGTGCGCCATCGGGTCTGCGGGATGGCTTGCTCATGGCTGTGGCTCCCGATCTTGCTTTGAAGCCGCGCCTGAAGCCGCATTCAAAGCCGCCTGCGCCACAATCGCGCGCCCAAGCGACGAATGGGCCACGATCATCTTGCCGTCGACCACGTATGCGTCCCGGCCTGCTGCATCGGCTTCTGCTGCCGCTTTGCCCACCCGTTGCGCGTGGGCGATCTCATCGGGCGTCGGCTGGAATACTTCGTTGGCTAGCGCCACCTGGCTCGGATGAATGCAGCTCTTGCCGATAAAACCAAGACTGCGCGCAAGCCGCGCTTCGGCCCGGAAACTAGCCTGATCGCGAATGTCGGCGAACGCAGCGTCGTAGGCGAACACGCCCGCCTCGCCCGCCGCCATGCTCAACGCAAACATTGCCTGCTGGATCGCCGCGGTCTTCCGCCGCGCGATGCCCAGCGGCTCGAACAAGTCGCCCAGCCCAAGTTGCAGGCCTTTCACGCGAGGATGGGCGCTGGCCAGTTCAAACGCGCGCCGCAATGCGCCGGGCGATTCGATATTCAGCAGCAAGCCAATCGGCTCCGTCACGCCGTTCGCGCGTTCGGCGGCGTCGAACGTGCTCGCGGCTGCTCTTACGTCGTCGGCATGGCGCGGTTTCGGCAAGTTGAGCAGATTGACGCCCGCCTGTACCACGGTCGGAATGAGGTGAATCGATGGCGTTCACACGCACGATCATCGTCTTTCCACCGAACCGGTCCGAAGAAGAAGCGTTCGAACCTGGCAGAGAACCCAGCAGGAAGTCGCGCAGATGCGCCCGTGCTTCGGGTTTGCGCGCCTCCGACGGAGTCTTTGAGATCGAAAGAAAGGCCGTCTGCCTGGCTCGCCAGCGCTTTGGCGAACAGTTCGGGCCGTGAGCCCGGAACAAATAATTTGCTTTTCATCCTCTCAGTCTAATCATCGGCACAATGAAGATAAAGCGATAGAATGTGCCTTCAAAATCAACTAAAAGTATCTTGGAGAGACCTCGTTCCTGACCAGTTTCCTGCTGGTCGTCGATACCGGCTCAATGGCCGAAGCCGCGCGCCGCCTCGACCTGACGCCCGCTGCGGTGGCGCAGCAGATCCGCACGCTCGAGCGCGAATTCGGTGTGCCGCTCCTCGCGCGTGCCGGCCAGACGGACGGTATCAGTCACGGCTGCAGGCAGCCGAATCGTCGCGCAGTCGCGGGGTTTGCTGCGCGAACTCGCCGACCTGAAGGTCCTCGCCAACGACGAACACCCGACTGGTGAGCTCAGGCTCGGCACGATCAATACGGCGCTGCATAGCCTGCTGCCAGACATCCTGGCGCATTTTGTCAGCGCTCATCCGCATGTGAAGGTGTTCATTCAGTCGGGATCTTCGAACGAATTGTATGAAGCATTGCAACAAGGCGACGTCGATGCAGTCGTCTGCACGCATCCCGCGTTCGCCATGCCGAAAACCTTCATGTGGGAACTGCTGCGTGAGGAACCGCTGGTGGTGATCGCGCCGCAGAGCCTGGCGAGATGCGATGCGCATGACCTGCTCGCGCACGAGCCGCTGATCCGCTACGACCGCTCACGGCCATCGCAATGATAGTGGGCCGTGGACTCGGGGTGTCCCTTGCACCGGATGTCGCGACGCCAATAACCGGCACCCTGCGCATCGGGCGGATCAGCCTGCCGATGGAGTCAGAACCTCGCCACTTCAGTGTGCTCTGGAAACGGGGGTCGGTACGTGACCGACTGATTCGCGGCATGGTGGACTGCGCGCTGCAGTGCGTGCGCGGCTGTATGAAAATACCGGGGTTGCTTGCATCGCCCCAAAAACAATACGGCGGCACGTTTGCACGTGCCGCCGTATGTAGCGCTCGAAACATACTGTCCCGCGCGCTGGGCTCCTGGCCTTGCCGCTTACTGCGGTTGGCCCTTGTGGTACCCAGGGCCGAAGCAGCTGCAGCAGCCGATGCGCCCTTCAGGTGCGACGCCTTGTCTTCCTGATGCAACGTCGTACCGTGAACACCGGATGCTGCCTTCTTATGCTTGAAGTGCGGCAAATGCGGTTTCGGTTCTTTGGGGCTGACGGCGGGCTTGCTTTCGTCCGTCTTCGAACCACCACCGCCACCGGCACCTTGTGCCATTGCCGTGCATGCGAACGCGAGCGCACCAACCATTGCAATTTGCGAGAACTTCTTCATTGCGGATCTCCCTGGAGTTATAAATCGATTACAGCATCGCATTGGTGTTCGAAATGCAGAGAATTTCAACGAATTCAGCGCATTCCTATCGAAAATTGGTTTTGGCCAATTCAATGATTTCGTCTCCGCGCCCGTTCAGGATCGCGCGCAGCATATAGAGGCTGA
Organism: uncultured Caballeronia sp.; assembly: GCA_940588625.1. Classification (GTDB taxonomy): domain Bacteria; phylum Pseudomonadota; class Gammaproteobacteria; order Burkholderiales; family Burkholderiaceae; genus Caballeronia. The sequence continues at coordinate 7,898 of CALNPU010000098.1, read as the reverse complement.
AAGAGGCTGAATCCCTTCGCCTGCGCCAGTTCAACTTTTGGTGGCTGGCATGGCCAGCTCGTGTTTGGACGCCACCACGTCCACGAGCGCCGGCCCGGGATAAGCGAAAGCCTTCTGCAGAACCTCTGCGATGTCCTCCGACTCCTCCACCCGGATGCTGAAAATACCCGCGCCCTGGGCGATGGCGGCGAAGTCGGTCTTGGCCAGATCGACGTTGGTATCCAGGTAGCCGGCGGCCTTGAGCTCCATTGAAACGAAGCCGAGCAAACTGTTGTATAAACCACCACTTTGATGGGCAGATCGAGCTGGCGGGCGCTGAGCAAGTCGCCCAGCAGCATCGACAACCCGCCGTCACCCGACAGCGAGATCACCTGCCGCCCCGGATTCGCGCCCTGCGCGCCGAGCGCCTGGGACACATCGCGTTGGCCATGGAACCGTGGTTGAACGAGCCGTGAAGCTGGCGTTTGCCGTTCATCGTGAGGTAACGCGCGGCCCAGACGGTCGGCGTGCCGACATCGGCGGTAAAAATCGCGTCTTCCGCAGCAGCCTCGTTGATGAGTTTCGTCAGATATTGCGGATGGATCGGCTTGCCCGGGCCTGACGGCGTAGCCAGTTTGTCGAGCCCCTTTCGCGCTGTTGCGTAGTGCTTGCAGGCGGTATCGATGAAATTGCGGTCCGGCTTGCGCGAGAGCTTCGGCAGGACCGCCGCGACCGTCTCCTTGACCTGCTGACCAGCCCTAGCGCAAGCGACGCACGCGAGCCGAGCTTCGAGCCGCGCCAGTCGACCTGGATGATCTTAGCGTCGGCGGATAGAACGGCCAGCCAGTAGGGGAAATCGCAGCCGAGCAGTAGCAGCGTGTCGCACGACATCATCGCGTGGTAGCCAGAGCTGAAACCGATCAGCCCCGTCATGCCGACTTCGTACGGGTTGTCCCATTCAATGAACTGTTTGCCGCGCATCGCGTGGACGACCGGTGCGCCCAGCATGTCCGCGAGGGCGACCACTTCGTCGTGCGCGCCCGCGGTACCGCTGCCGCACATGAGCGTCACCGCATCCGACTCGTTCAGCATGGCCGCAAGCCGGTCGATATCGATGTCCGAGGGCAGGATGATCGATGGCCCCGTGGCGGACCAGCCGGGTTTTTCCGTTGGCGCACCGCTCAACGCGACATCGCCGGGCAGCACGATCACCGCTACGCCTCGCTCTTTGATCGCCGTGCGCATCGCGCGGGCGAGCACGCGCGGGAATTGCGCTGCGCTCGACACCAGCTCGACGTAGTGGCTGCATTCTTTAAACAGCGCGGTCGGATGGGTCTCCTGGAATTAGCCGAGCCCGTTCAGGCTGTCGCCGGTAACGCCCCAGATACGCTCGACGCCTGCCGCCGCCAGCGTCCTGGCCAAAAATTCTGCAACCGTGTTTCTTGCCATGTCCTGCTTCTTGGGTGAAAAGAGGGGTCGGAGTGGTCGAAAGGATGCCGGCTTGTCAGCGTCCTTTCGTCATACGCGTGAAATAGCTCAAAACGGGCTCAAAGCGAAAAGCATAAACGTCATGCAGGGGATCAACCATGAAAAAACCTTAATCGGCCTGCATTACAAATAACCGACGACGGAGGCGGGCGATAGTCGAATGACCGTGCGCCGCCCACGTTCAGGCAGCCGCCACGCGGGATCGAAGCGCACCGGTTGCTAGAATGTCCGTCCCTCCTTTCTGCCTGAGCCAAGAACCGCCCTGATGGATCTCGAACGCATTCTCTTCACGCAGGGTTTTGGCTCGCGCCGCCAATGCCGCGCGCTCGTAGCGGATGGCCGCGTATCCGTCGCGGGTTCGCTTTGTACTGATGCCGCGATCAACATCACGTCTGACGCGCTCGCGTCATTCGAGTTTCAAGTCGATGGTGCGACGTGGCGGTATCGGGAAAAAGCGTATCTGGTGCTTAACAAGCCGCCGAGATACGAGTGCTCACGCGATTCGCAACACCACCTGAGCGTCTTTCACCTGTTGCCGCCGCAATTGACGGAGCGCGACATGCAATGTGTGGGACCTCTAGATCAGGACACGACCGGCCTCCTGCTTCTCTCCGATGACGGTGCGTTTGTGCATGCGTTCACATCACCGAAACGCAAGGTGGCGAAGGTGTATCTCGCGACCACACGCCATCCACTCGATGACGCTCAACCCGGCGCACTGCGCGACGGCGTCTTGCTGCATGGCGAATCGTAGCCAATAGCGGCAGTTAGCGCAAAACAGCGCGACGAGCGAGAGCTCGAACTGTCGGTGCTCGAAGGCAAGTACCACCAGGTGAAGCGGATGGTCGCTGCGGCGGGGAACCGCGTGGAGAAATTGCATCGGGAGCGTATTGGCGGGTTTGGTTTGCCCGATGATCTGGCCGAAGGCCAATGGCGCTGGCTGGACGATGCAGACCTCGCCAAGCTCAGGCAAAACTGATGCGCCCGGCGTGCGTCATGTTCGTGCGATAGCGCGCTGAGTCACGATCACGGCGGGTTTAACGTCACGATGAGACCAAGCCGGTGCGCTGCATCCATCCGCGCGCTTCGAGCGTAGAACGTGGCATCCCTCTGCTTTCCGACATTTATGCCCGCACAACACGCCGCATCGTGACATTCGGGCTTGCCAGTCTTGCCGCTGCGGGGCTCGCCGTCTGTAGTCCCGTCAAACTTTTGAACGCCGCTATCCCGTCTCCCGTCGGGTGGTTACAGGAAAACATCAGGTACTGCGTACGGAAGCGATCTGCGTCAGATACTCGACGTCTATGTTCCCGTCGCGTCAAATGCCGAGCCGCGCCCGGTTGTCGTCTTCTTCTACAGCGGAAGCTGGCAAACGGCGACCGTGGCAATTACCTGTTCGTCGCACAAGCATTGACCTCACGCGGTTACGTGGCCGTGCTGCCCGACTACCGTACGTATCCGGAAACGGCGTTTCCTGGTTTCGTTAATGATGCGGCCAGCTAGCGCTCGCTGGACCCGCGACCACGCGCATGAATTCGGCGGCGATCCGTCGCGGGTGTTCGTCATGGGTCATTCGGCAAGCGCTCATCTTGCCGCGCTGATCGCGACGAATCCGCGTTATCTCGCTTCGCAATCGATGTCGAAATCCGACTTGTGCGGTGTGATCGGCCTGGCTGGACCTTACGATTTCCTGCCGATCAAGGACCCCACGCTACTCGACGTATTTCCGGCAGGCACGCGCGCCGAGAGCCAGCCGATCAATTTCGTCACTGGCCACGAGCCACCAATGTTCCTCGCAGCCGGCACGGACGACACCGTCGTCGATCCTGGCAACACTGATCGCCTCGCGTCCATGCTGCGCAAATATGGCGACTCGGTGCAGGTAAAACACTACGACGGCTTCGGCCATATCCGCATTGTTTCGGCGCTTGCGTTGCCGTTGCGGCGACGCTCGACGGTGCTCGCGGATGTATCGGCGTTCATTGACTCGCGATGAACGGACTGTGACCCGGACCGTCGCGATTTAATAGGTGTTAGGTTAGTTAACACAGCACACTGGTGCCGCGTTGCAGCATGCCTTTCTTACGACGTAAATCTATACTCCTTACACGACTATTAAAAAGGGGCATCATGGCCGCTCACATGACCATTGCAATGATTGCGTTCGTGGCTTTCAGCGTGTTGTTCATCGTCGGATTGCTGGTGACGATGCATCTGCGCCATCGCTATCAACCCAACCTGATTGGTGCACTGATCGGGGCTTTGCTGTGCTTCATTTTGCTGGAGACGCTACAGGTACTGATGTGATGGTGAGCTGAACATTCGCCTCGTTCTGGAAGTCACGCAGGAAGTCGTGAATGCTCGGATAACGCAACGTGTAACGCATTTCGTCTCGCAGCCGGGTGTTCTGCAGACGTCGCGATTCACGCATGAACGAGAGCATCATTGGCTCGAGTCGTGTCTCTGCCTGCTCGCGCGAAACACGGGGAGCGCGCGGCAAGCCGAACGCATCGGCTACCAGGTCGAAATAGTCCCCCATGCGCAAGTCGCTATCGTCCGATGCATGCACCACGCGCTGCGGACGTGCCCGCCGGATTGCGAGTACGAGAATGGCGGCGAGATCGTCGGCGTGGATGTGGTTGGTGTAGACGTCGTCGCCAGGTGCGAGTGCGGGCGTCCCCTTCTGCAGCCGTGCCAGCGGCAGGCGGTTGGCGGCGTAAATGCCGGGAATCCGCACAATCGATGCACTCAGCAGACCGCGCCGCGTGGCGCCACGCAATTGCGTTTCCGCCGATACTCGCCGTTTCGCGCGCACGTTGTCCGGCCTGACCGGGCACGTTTCGTCGATCCACGCCCCGCCGCAATCGCCATAAATTCCCGAGGTGCTCGCATAGATCAGGCGGATTTGCCGCGGGCGCGCGGCGGTGCTGGAAACCCCGTCGGGTACAATAGACGGTCTTTTTATGGCTTTGGCGTGCATTTTGACGCCCGCTCGCATGCTGCTTTTGAAGGTCTCGCGAAACCATCCGCGCCACGCCCTCTGGCGCGCAACCGCGCTGGTCGCCAGGCGCGCAACGGAGCGTCGCTGTGCACTCAGCGCGGCAATCAGCGCGCGGGTCCTGCTGTCGTCGTCGCCGGTTTTCTGCGGGGGCGCGAGATGCAGCACCGTGGACGCAAGACCGGCCAGGCGCCGCAAGTTGCGGCGCTCGTCCAGGTTGCCGATCAACGGTGTTGTGCCGGCTGCGCGCAGTTCGGCGACACGCGCGGGTTGACTTGAAAGTGCGATCACGCGCGGTGCGGCGGCACGGTGTGCGAGAAGCGGCACACAACGCAGGCCGACATCGCCGCAACCGGCAATCAGCACACGAGCGCGGCGTAGTTTTCGAGTGGCTATCATGCTGTCGATTGTAGCCGCGACAGCTTTTGCATTTGTTTCATTCAACTCATCCAGGATCTATGGCTTTCAACGTTACGCTCCGGCAAAGCGGCCGGCAGTTTCAGGTAGAACCCGACGAAGCGGTGCTGCTTGCCGCCCTGCGTCAGGGCATTGGACTTCCCTACGGCTGCAAGAACGGAGCCTGCGGTTCATGCAAGGGCACGGTCGTATCCGGCGAAGTCGAGCAGGCGCCACATTCGTCGTCAGCATTATCCAACGACGAGAAGACCTGTGGCATGGCCCTTCTCTGCTGCGCGACCGCCAAGGGCGACCTGACGGTCGACATACGTGAGATCGCGGGCGTAGGCGACATCCAGGTCAAGAAGCTGCCTTGCCGCGTGAACGCGCTGGAACGCAAGGCGGGCGACGTCATTGGACTGAAGCTGCAATTACCGGCCAACGAACGTCTGCAATACCTTGCCGGCCAGTACATCGAATTCATCCTGAAGGACGGCAAGCGCCGCAGCTATTCGATGGCGAGCCCCCCCCACCACGAAGGCCTGATCGAGCTGCACGTTCGCCACATGCCCGGCGGTACTTTCACGGACCAAGTGTTCGGCACCATGAAAGAGCGTGACATCCTGCGCTTCGAGGGCCCGTTCGGTACGTTCTTCCTGCGTGAGGATTCAGAGAAGCCTATCGTGCTGCTTGCTTCTGGCACGGGCTTCGCGCCAATCAAGGCGATCATTGAACACGCGGTGTTCAAGAACCTGAACCGGCCCATGACGCTCTATTGGGGCGGCCGCCGCAAGCAGGACCTGTACATGATGGACATGGCCGAACAATGGGCGAAGGACGTGCCCAACTTCTCGTTCGTGCCGGTGCTGTCGGAACCCGATGCAAACGACGCGTGGACCGGCCGTACGGGCTTTGTTCATCGTGCTGTCATTGAAGATCTGCCAGACTTGAGCGCGTATCAGGTGTACGCGTGCGGCGCTCCGGTCATGGTGGAAGCCGCGCAGTGCGATTTTACGAGTCACCACCGTCTGCCGGAGGACGAGTTCTACGCCGATTCGTTCACCAGCGCGGCGGATCTCGCCAATCCGGTTTAAGCGCAATGAAGCCGGCGAGTGTGGCGGCTCGAAAAAAAATCGGGCCGCCATGGTTTACGCGCAGGAACTTCATATCGTATTCTTCGCGAATGCTCAAAATTTACGCCACTCTTTGAGGTCGCCGCTGCTCCCTTAGGGATGCCGCTGGCTCGTCACGGATTGGCGCTTGAGTTTTCGGACCAGCGCACACTTCGCCACCATGAAGCCACGGAATTCCGTGGCTTTTTGCATTGTTGGTTCGGTATTTTTCCCCGCCACCTTCCTTGCTGTTTTCGTGGAGCTCGCCGTCATGAATTTCCAAGAGTACCCCGTCGAATCGCTGATGTTCATCACGAACCGTCCTGAGATCGTGTTCACGCACGGCAAGGGTTCCTGGCTCTACGACAACAACGAGAAGCGATACCTCGACTTCATCCAGGGCTGGGCGGTGAATAGTCTAGGTCATTGCAACGACGGCATCATCGAAGCCATGAACAAACAGGCTCGCACGCTGATCAACCCGTCGCCGGCTTTCTACAACGCGCCGATGGCCCAGCTCGCCGGCCTCCTGACCGCCAATAGCTGCTTCGACAAGGTGTTCTTCGCCAACAGCGGCGCCGAAGCCAACGAAGGCGCGATCAAGCTTGCGCGCAAGTGGGGCAAGAAGTTCAAGGGCGGCGCGTACGAGATCATCACGTTCGATCACAGCTTCCACGGCCGGACGTTGGCGACCATGTCGGCCAGCGGCAAGCCGGGCTGGGACACCATCTATGCACCGCAAGTGCCGGGCTTCCCGAAGGCTGACCTGAACGACATCGCGTCGGTGGAAAAGCTCATCACCGATAAAACCGTCGGCGTGATGCTCGAGCCTATCCAGGGCGAAGGCGGCGTGATCCCGGCCACGCGCGAGTTCATGCAGGCTTTGCGCGCGCTGACGAAGAAACACAACCTGCTGCTGATCGTCGACGAAGTGCAAAGCGGTTGCGGCCGCGCCGGCACCTTGTTCGTGTATGAATTGTCGGGCGTGGAGCCGGACATCATGACGCTCGGCAAGGGCATTGGCGGCGGCGTGCCGCTGGCTGCGCTGCTCTCGACCAAGGAAGTGGCATGTTTCGAACCCGGTGACCAAGGCGGCACGTACAACGGCAATTCGCTGACAACCGCCGTGGGTGTGTCGGTGATTTCGCAACTGATCGCGCCGGGTTTTCTTGAAGGCGTGCGTGAACGTGGTGAGTACCTGAAGGCGCAGTTGTTGCAGCTCTCCGAAGAGCGCGGTTTTAACGGCGAACGCGGTGAAGGTTTGCTGCGCGCGTTGCTGCTCAATAACGACAACGGTCCGAAGATTGTCGACATGGCGCGCGACATGGGACCGGATGGCTTGCTTCTGAATGCGGCGCGGCCGAACCTGCTGCGCTTCATGCCGGCGCTCAACGTGACGAAGGACGAAATCGACCAGATGATGTCGATGCTTCGGACCGTGCTGGATTCGCTATGATCATCCGGGTTTTCGACGAGCGCGATACGCAAGCTGTGCTCGCGCTCTGGGCACAAGCGTTTCCGGAATACGCCACGCCCGGAAAGCCACAGCGTGATCCGCGTCTGTCGATTAGAAACAAGCTCGCCATGCAGCCGGAGTTCTTCTTTGTTGGCATGTTGGAAGAGCGCTTGATCGGCAAGGTGATGACGGGTTACGACGGGCATCGCAGATGGCTGTATTCGCTCTCGGTTGCGACAGACCAACGCGGCAACGGTTATGGTCGTGCACTGGTCGAGCACGCGGAATGCGCACTCGCGTCCATCGGATGCCCGAAGCTCAATCTGCAGATCATGGCGAACAAGCCTGAAACGCAGGCGTTTTACGCGAAGCTCGGTTATCAGATGGATGAAGTGTTATCGGCGGTGCAAATCCGAGACATCCGAGACATCCGAGACACTACTAAAAAACGGCGGCGTTGGGTCGCGCC
>CALNPU010000097.1 GCA_940588625.1 uncultured Caballeronia sp. | reverse complement strand
GAAACGGATAGCGAACGACGACATCGTCGCCTTGATTATGGGCAATATGTTGCTGGTTCGCCCGGCACTGGCAAAACCCATTTCGCGAAACAGCTTGCGCGCTTGCTCGGCACGTCCAGCCATTACCTCGCCATGAGTTCGCTGACGGCGGGCTGGATCCTGTCGGGCGCGTCGTCGCAATGGCGCAACGCGAAGCCGGGGAAAGTGTTCGATGCGCTCGTGAACGGCAGTTACGCCAATCCGGTGAAGACTGCCGACGAAATCGACAACGCCACTGGCGACACCCAATACGACCGGCTCGGCGCGCTTTACGCGTCGTTGGAACACGATACGGCACAAAGTTTCATCGATGAATTCGCTGAAATACCGATCAACGCGGGCAATGTGGTTTGGGTTGCGACGGCGAATCGGCAAACACGATGCCTGAGCCGTTGCTGAACCGGATGAACGTGTACGAGATCGCGCCGCCGAATCGCGATGGCGCGCGCCGGATCGCCCAGTCGATTTATGACGAGATCCGCAGCGCGCACGCGTGGGGCGCACGCTTCCAACCCTGGGCGACGCGCCGCTCGATGCGTTGACCAAGGCTTCCCCGCGAGCCATGCGGCGCGCAATGCTCAATGCTTTTGGCAATGCGCGTATTGATAACCGGCACGAAGTGCAGGCTCGAGACATCGAATTTGGCAATGACAGCTGGAAGAAACCGATCGGGTTCTGACCGGGCGTTTTAGAGAAATCTGCAAAAACCTGTCGAATATGGCCTGAAACTGACTTTTTTCTGGCAAAAAGGCAATATTTACTGATTCGGCCAGGATTATTTCGGAGAATGATGCGTTGTAGGCGTCGGTATGGCCAACCGCACAAAAAGCACAATAAAGCGCGCGGGACGGTCATGCAGGCTGGCCTAGAATAGTGAGATGGACAGAATCGAATGTGTGGTGATTGGCGCTGGTGTGGTCGGACTCGCCGTCGCCCGGGCGATGGCCGCGCGCGGCCACGAGGTGATCGTGCTTGAGGCGGGCGAAGCGGTCGGGACTGGCACGAGTTCGCGCAATAGCAAGGTGATCCACGCGGGCCTCTATTACCCGCGCGGCTCGCTAAAGGTCGACCTTTGCGTGCGCGGCCGGGCGATGCTCTACGCGAGTATTGCGACGCCCACGGCGTCCCGTACAACCGCTGCGGCAAACTACTCGTCGCCACGGCGCGTAATCAATTGCCACAACTCGCGGCCATTCAGCAAAAAGCGGTCGAGAACGGCGTCACCGACCTGGTGCGCGTGAGCGGCGCCGAAGCCATGGAGATGGAGCCGCAACTCCAGTGCGTGGAAGCGGTGTTGTCGCCGCAGACCGGCATTATCGATAGCCATCAATTCATGCTCGCGTTGCAAGGCAATGCGGAACGCGACGGTGACGGATATTGATGCGCGCGACGGCTCGTTTATTGTGGAAACTGGGGGCGAGGCGCCAATGCGCTTCCAGGCTGGCTGCGTGATCAACAGCGCGGGGCTCTCGGCGAACCAGATCGCGCGCACTATCCGCGGACTCGATGCGCGTCATGTACCGCCGTTGTATTTCGCGAAGGGCAATTACGTCACCGTGAGCGGCCGGACGCCATTCGAGCGCCTGATTTACCCGATGCCGAACGAAGCCGGGCTCGGCGTGCATTTCACCCTCGATATGGGCGGGCAGGTCAAGTTCGGTCCGGACGTGGAATGGATCCAGAAGATCGATTACGCCGTCGATCCGCAGCGCGCCGCCAGCTTTTACGCCGCCATTCGCGCGTATTGGCCGACGCTTCCCGACGATGCACTACAGCCCGCTTATGCAGGGATCCGACCGAAACTTTCCGGGCCGAGGCAGCCTGCGGCGGACTTCGTGATTCAGGGGCGGGCGGCGCACGGCATGGCGGGGCTGGTGAATTTGTTTGGAATTGAATCGCCCGGATTAACGGCTTCGCTCGCGATTGCCGAGAAGGTCGCGAAAATGCCGGGTTGAGGGTGTGAGGTGACGTGAGCTGACTTGATGCAGGGCAAACCCGCTGCGACCTTTCGTCATCGGTTATCTATAAGATTTGGCTTAGATTGTCGTGCTTCGCGTTGATATGCTTTGGAGATCGTCGTCGATAAGAACGGCGCACACCCCCAATACAACGGAGCACATTCTCATGAAGTCCTCACGACGCACGTTCCTGATTTCGAGCATTGGCGTGGCATCGGCGCTGGCGGTATCGCGCACCGCATTCGCCGATCCCGTCAAGCTGGCGGAGTCCGATACCATGGCGCAAAGCCTCAGCTACAAGCTCGACGCTGCAACCGTCGATAAAGCCAAATTCCCGCGCTATATCGCCGGCGAGAATTGCAGCAATTGCTCGTTCTATCAAGGCAAAGCCACGGACGCGTTCGCAGGCTGCCCGATGTTCGCCGGCAAGCAGGTCGCATCGAAAGGCTGGGTGCAACGCTTATAACAAGAAAGCCGCAGCCCAGAGCAAATCGACAACGTAGCCGGTGATCCTCGAAACGCGCCCCGCCACACAGGCCGGGCGCGTTTTTCATTGCCGCCTGAAAACGATCTCAGCACTCTTTACACTCGCCAAGGCATCTGCCCCGGCGCGTCAAAACGTCGCACCTCCGACGCACGCGACAAAACCCAGCACAACTGAAACGCCCTCGCGGACGGAGACGACATGGCAACGGTGAGATCACGCTCCAAAGGTTCCAGCCGTTCTGGTGCTATCCGCAGGACCCCGAACGCACGCGCGGTCGCGGCGGCCGTGATCGGCAATGCGCTTGAATGGTATGACTCCGTGGTCTTCAGCTTCATGACCGTCGTGATCTCGACGCTCTTCTTCCCCACTACCAGCGACTACTCCTCGATTCTCCTGACCACCGCGACCCTCGCGTGGCATTTGTGATGCGGCCGATAGGCGGCATCGTGCTAGGTCTCTATGCTGATCGCGCCGGACGTAAAGCGGCGTTGTCGCTTGTGATTGCGTTGATGACGTTCGGCATTTTCCTGCTCGCGGTCGTGCCGCCTTACGCGGCCATTGGACTTGGCGCGCCGCTGATCATTGTTTTCGCGCAGTTGTTGTAAGGTTTCTCGACCGGCGGCGAGTTTGGCAGCGCGACGGCATTGCTGATCGAAGCGGCGCCATTTTCCCGCCGCGGTTTCTACGGCAGCTTCCAGATGGCGAGCCAGGCAGCGTCGCTGCTGCTGGGCGCTATTGTCGGGTCGCTCATTACGCGCAACCTGTCGCACGACGCGCTGATGACGTGGGGCTGGCGTGCACCGTTCATCTTTGGGCTGATCATCGGACCCGTGGGCTTCTATTTGGGGCGCAACATGCTCGAAACCGAGGCGTTTATCCACGCGCAAAAGAGGGCGCGGCGCACAACGCTCGGCAAGGTATTCCGCGAACATGGCCGCGAAGTGATGTGCGGACTCGGCGCGGTCATCGCGCTGACGGTGACGATCTATGTGCTGATCGGTTATCTGCCGATGTTCGCCGTCAAGCAGCTGAAACTGCCGTTTGGCCAGTCGTTCACTGCGTTGATCGTGGGCAATTTGCTGTTGACGGTGTTGTCTCCAGTGGCGGGCGCATGGTCCGACAGGATCGGCCGGAAAGGATTGTCGCTGTGGTCGCTGATCATCACGCTCGTGATCATTTATCCGCTGTTCGTGTGGCTCTCCGCCGAACCTAGCGTGACGCGATTAATCATTGTGCAGGGCATTTTGTCGGTGACGCTCGCGGGTTATTACGGGCCGTTCGGCGCGCTGCTGGCAGAGTTGTTCCCCGCGCATATCCGTTCGACGGGGTTATCGATTGCGTACAACGTCGCGGTCATGCTGTTCGGCTGCTTCGGTCAGTTCGTGGTGACGTGGCTGATAAAGACGACCGGTTCGCCGCTCGCACCGACGTTCTACGTGAGGCGGGTATTGTGTTATCGATCATCGCCGTGGCTTTCATTCCTTCTGCGCGTCATGCCGATGTCGACGAAGCGCGGGTCCTGTCCTGATGTCTTGATCTTTTGCCGGATTACATTATTAATGAAAGTTGTTAAAAGCCGCGAATTTACTGCGGAGCGCGCGTGGAGCGCACTCGATATCACCACGATGAACGGCGCGCCTCATGCCGCCTGCACTGGACTGACGCGCCGTATAAATGGCACGTGAACGACGGCGAAGAAGTCTTCGCCGTCATGCAAGGCCAGGTACGAATGCGCGTGCGGCGGGAGAGCGTCGAGGAAGAAGTATTGCTCGACGCCGGCGATATCTTTCACGCCCAACCCGGCGATGAACATGTTGCCGAGCCAGTGGGTATCACGCGAATCTTGGTGATCGAGAAGGAAGGCAGTGTTTGAGAAAGCCGGTTTCGCGCGGGCTTCGCATCCGGCAAACAAGCATTTAAGACGCGCGATGAAAAGCCGTTCCGCAACGTGCCGGAACGGCCTTCTATTCTGCAGATAATACTCTCTCGTTAGTGCTGAAAGCGTACAGAGCTAACCGCGTTCATCCGCAACGCTGGCCGGCTTAAACCGCAGCCTTGCGTTCCAGGCCGGCTTTCACCAACAAGTCCGCCAGCGCTTCCGACATTCCGCCTTCATGCTTGGCGGCAAGTTCCTGCAATTGTCCGACGAGATAGCTGTCCAGCTTGCAGGCGAACGGCACAAGTCCTTTTGCCTGATCCAGACGACGCTGTTCGCGCTTGTCGAGTTTCGGCTGCGCAGTTTGCGGGCCGAAGCTCGATGCGCTGTTTTGCTTCAGGCCATTGGTAAGCTTGAGCACCTTGTTTTTTTCAGGTCGAATTTTTTCACGCGAAGCTCCAAAAGCTATAGAGGCACAGGGCCGAGGCGCGTATTGTACGCACCTCCGGGCCTGAGCCATTACTGAGCCATCAGCCGGACGCCGGAACCGGCGGATTACAAGGCGCGCCATCCATCAAACCTTCAATTCGCACACGTATCCGCTTCCAGTGCGACCCTTCCCAAAAGACCCGCCTGCACACATCGCACGTGACAAAGCACGCGTGCCGTTCTAGCACGCCTTCCGGCACGCGGTCACTCACCTCGTCCGCGCTCGCGCGACGCAGCGGCGCGTTGCACATCAGGCACAGCCTGAATGGGCGGACATGCTGCGCAAGCCCGAGCCGCTTGGCGACTTCGCGCCATTGCGCATCGGGGCGAAGCGTGCGCACGTAGCAGCCGTGAACCAGCGACCGGCGCTTCAGTAATTCGCTATCGCGCGTAAGCACTACGCGATGTTCGGCGAGCGCAAGCTGCTCGATTTCATCGTCGGGGAAATGGTTGTCGTAGCGGGTATCGAAACCGGCTAGCCGAAGCAGTTGAGCCAGGCCGCCAAGATGCGCGTCGGCGATAAAACGCAGCGTCTCCAGCCGCAATGAGGCGCGCAGCGGATGGGCCGTTTCAAGCGCGCGAGGCATGACGCCGGGCGGATAGACATCGATAAAATCAGACTCTTCGACGGGCGTATCGAAGCCGTCGGGCAGGCCGTTGCGTAGAATCAGCCCCACCTCCGTGTGCGGCACGCCGAGTGCTTCGATCATAATGCTTGGTCGTCGACGCCAGCGGACACACGCACGCAAACGCCTGTTCGCGCTACGGCCGCGCCAGGAACTCAACTCATTCAACTCCCGATGAAAACGGAACGTGGCAATCGTCATGGATTCGAGTATCGCATCGCTTACACGCCTGCTTTGAGTCGCGTCGAAACGGGCGTGTCGCGAGCTTATTTGCATGCGTCGCATTCGTCAAATTCGTCAACCGCAACGAAAGTTGCATGGGACCAGAGTAACCCGCTAAAGCGGGAACTCTGGTCGACACAGGAGAACGGCATGGACATTGGATTCATTGGACTCGGCAGCATGGGCGGCGCGATGGCGCTGAATGCATTGAAGGCGGGCCACACAGTGCGCGTCTGGAACCGTTCACCCCACGCCGCGAAAGCGCTCGCCGGGCAAGCTGAATATCGTGGCAGCGGGTGCCGATGACGCCATTGCCGGCGTTCAGCCCGTCTTCGACGTCATCGGTCAGAAGACCTGGCGCGTCGGTACTGCGCCGCCGCATGCGAATGTGTTCAAGCTGGCGGCGAACTTCATGCTGGCATTGGTGATCGAAACAATTGCAGAGGCAGCGTCGCTGATGACGGGACATGGTATTGACCCGTGCATTCCTCGACGTGATCACGAACACGCTGTTTCCGGGGCCGCTCTACCAGGGTTATGGCCGGATGATCGCCGACAACCGCTATGAACCTGCGTTGTTCAAGGCCCGGCTTGGCCTGAAGGACGTACGGCTCGCGCTCGCTGCCGGCGACGCCGTGAACGTGGCGCTGCCGGTGACAAGCCTCGTGCGCGACAACCTGATCGACGTCCTCGCCCAGGGCGACGGCGACAAGGATCTGGCCTTGCTGGGTAAGATTGCGGCACGGCGTGCGGGGAAGAAAGTGTGATCAATGGGGTCTGATTCTTGCGCGCCGATAAAAATAAAGCCCGGGGCGCGACGGCGCCGTATCGACAATAAATAGCGGCAATTGACAGGAACGTTCCCTATACTTGTCGCGCCATTTGCCTCAGGTTCGAGATTGTTTCGAATCGGACAGCATTCGGTGGCGCACATACGGACACGCGTCGCTGGCGCAGGCTTTTTAAAAAGTCTCGCCGGTGACGAAACCGGCTTGGAAGCTGGTTTGGGAACGACCTGGAAGCTAGCTTTTGCGTGAGCATCCGGGTGAGCTTTCGAGCCGGTTTATAAGAAGACGAAGCGGAGACAGGACAGCGCCCACTATGAAAAGCACTCTGCGGGGTCTCATGTTCGTGGCAGCATCGGCGAGCCTCGCGGCTTGCCTGAGTATGCCCGTGATCGCTCTCGCCGACGACATCGCCAATTCCTGCGATGCACTCAAGCGCATTGTGGCGGCCGCGCCCGATGGTTTCGCCTCCTTGCGACCCGACGACGGCAAAGCTGTCGCACGGCCTTATGGCCGCGATGCGCAGTGCGCGGTGAAAGTTGGCGCCTATATATAAATATAATTATAATAGCTGCACGTGGACGAACGGGACGAATGAAGGCGCGAATGCGGGATCGGCGGCTGACGCTTTGCGGCGTGGCGGCGGGCTTGCCGGACGCTACGCACGATCAAAACTCGCTGGGGCGGCAGTATTTTTATATCGGCGCGCGCGGGCAACGCACGCAGATCACCGCGATGACCACCGGTGCTGGAAAGTTGACGCTCGCGGTGTCGGGCAAATGAGGGGGCAGTCGTGACCAAGCGTGTACTCATAGCCGACGATGACGACGACGCGTTGAGCGGCCTGGCCAACCTGCTGACGGGGCTGGGGCATCAAGTGGCGCAGGCGCGTGCGGGGCTCAGGCGCTCGACGTGGCGCGGCAATTCGCGCCCGATGTGGTGATTCTGGATCTGGGCATGTCCCCCATGGACGGTCTTTCTGCCGTGCGTGCTTTGCGTGCCTTGCCTGAGGGGAGCCGGCAATGCTGCTGGTGGCACTCCTCACTGGCTAGGGACAGCCGCAGCATCACGCGATGACGCAGGAAGCCGGTTTCGATATCCATCTGGTGAAGCCTGTTTCTATAGATCAGTTGGATTTTATTCTGTCGATGACGCAGCCTTGATGTTGTACGAGTGCAACAAATTCACGTGGATCGATAGGGGGATGTTGCGTTGCATCAATGGTTTTGGTATAGTCGACCTGTCTCCTCCATGTCTCCACTGATATGGATTCAGCCCGCCCATCTTAGGCGGGCTTTTTTTATCCGCGCTTGTGTCCCTACGCTCCCTCAGAACCTGTACGAAACCGCCAGGAACGTAATCAGCGGATTGGCATTGAGTTTTGACTTCGTCGTAGCCAGTTCGGTCCCGTTGACCGCCTTTGATAATCAACGACGATGTCGTTTTCAGCGGAATGTAGGTTAGCGAAGCAATCAGACCCCAGTGCTTGTCGAAGTGATAAGTCGCACCAAGATTGAACACCGGCTGCCACGACGATGAAGCCTTCGCCTCCACCGACGTCAGCCCTGGTTTGCCCGCGCCCGCCGCCAGCACAGCGCCAAGATTATTCCTGCGTCGATGTCACGAAACCGTTGGTGAGCTTGATGTTCGTAAAGAAGTTATACGACACGCCAATGCCCGCAAACAGCCGGAACGCAGCAGTCGGCGCATTGAAGTAATACTGGAAAATCAGCGCCGGGCTCCACTGCCGCACGCTCTTCATGATCGGATTGGGTCTGATCGAGATTCTGGTTGCCAAGCTGGCCAGCCGGCCCAGGCGGCTGGATCGTGCCGTGGCCATCGAGTTCGAACTCGGGCGGCACGCCGCCCACGAACGTGGTCGCAATGTGATCGGTGAAAAAGTGCGTGAAAACGAGGCCGAATGTATCGGCGATCTTCGTCGATAAACTCGTTCCCGCCGACGTGAATTGCGACGGCAAACGCAGCGGCGTATTGATCGGCGTGAGCGCTACATGCGTGGTCAGCGCATCGCTCGAATCCTGCGACATGACGTGGAACCAGCCGAGTCCCACGACGTTTGTCGCCGGCATTTTGCGCATGGGCCGACAGCGACGCACACGCAGCTATCGCAAACGCCAACGGTTTTCCCGCGGCCAAAAGCTTTTTTATTTCGTCTCTCTTCGGTTAAAGGCCGTCATGCGAACACGGCGGATATCCGGGCGTTGTTCGCATGCAGCCGTTCTTGATGGGCTCTGCCGGACGGTTACTGCACAAATGAGCCGATGGTGTAATAAGGTGTCGTCGGGTCGCTCTGGTCGAGATAGCCGAACACGCCGCCCGAGAAGATGAACTTGCCGGTTGGTGTAGTGCCGGTTGATGACCCCCACGACCGTCGATGTCACCAGACCCGGAACGGTTTCCGTGTAATCCAGATTCAGCGCGCGCGACAACGCGACCTGCGACGGCTGGAAAGGATCGATCAAGGTGGCCTGCGTGCCGCTGAGCGTCGAAGGGCGTTATTCACGCCGACGTATTCCCCATCCACTGACCCCGACACCACGCTGATTTGCGGCGACATCATCAAAATGCCGGATTCGTCGTCGGCGAACAGCGGAATGCCCATGGTGATCGTGGCGTTCGCCGTGCCGGTACGCACTAGGATCGGCACGTTCTGGTCACGCAACGCACACTCATGTAGCATGTAGCCCTTGCCCAGAAGACCGGCTGCGAGCGTCGGGTTGCCTTGCCCGAGGAAGTTGTTGGTGACGAACGCGCCGGTGCCATCCGGCGATTACGTGAAGTTCGATCCCGCCTACTGGCACTTGCCGGCGTTCACCCCGGTATTGTCGCACTCTTGCCAGGTGCCGTCGGCATTGATCGTGATCTTCGAATCGACGGAGATACGTGCATAGTTTTGCGACCGAATCTCATGATATCCCAGTTGGTTATATGTCCCCGCGACATTGGCGAGATTCGTATCGAGCATCGAGAAACCGATGAACGGGTAATAAATACGGGAAGATCCGGTCAGGTACGACACCCTGGCCAAGAACTCCGCCAAACTGCAACTCCTTGCCCGGAAGCGCGCCGCCCGCTACCCCTTCGCTCACGAAGATACGTGCGGGACACGTCGGATCGAGCGTTGCACCGTTCAACTGGTACGCGCACTGATTGAGCTTTTGCGTCGGCAGGCCGGTTTCCATCGTCAACGTGCCGTTCTGCGATGTGCCGGCGCGAGTGGGGGAGACCGTGCCGGTGACGGCGGGAATCGGAGATTCCACGTAGGTCACCTGCCACGTGAGTTTCGTCGTGTCGAGTTGCAGCTTGATGAGTTCACCGCTGCCGCCACCGCCTGTGAAGGTGGTTGTGTAGTCGAGCGATGCCGGGCACAGCCGGACGACCGGCGGCTGAGGCGCATCGCTGCCGCGCAGCCGCAGCCGCCGAGGAACGGCGTGACGCCGGTGACGGCCGCACCCATCGCACCCATCGCAAAAGTTCTCCATTTCATGCTGCTGTCTCCATCCACATTTGTTCGTTCTTCTTTCGTTGGTCGCCGACGCCCGCCGGTTACCCTGGTCTTGAGAGTGCTCGGCAGTGCTTATTTGCTGAGTAGCGCGCCGATGCCAAAATACGGGCTCGCGGGCGTATCGGCGTTAGCGGACGTGGATGTCAGGCCGCCGTTCACCGTGCTGCCGGCGATGAAAATCCCGTAGAGACCACCCGCCGAGATCAGCGTGCCCTGGCCGCCGTTCTGGTCCTGCATGCTGATCGACTGCTGCGCATAACTCATGCCGAAATCGGTCTCGAAAGCCTGCGTCTATGGATTGATGAACGAGCCGACCGGACCTTGCAGCGGCGTTGCCGTATAACTTGAAGTTCGAATCCGCGCCGACATAACCACCGTCAAATGCGCCCGACGTGAGCGCCGTATTCGGAGCGAGCATGGCTATGCCGGATTCATCGTCGACTTGCGATGCGGTCGCGGGCGTGAGCGGCGACCGCACGGAGACCTGACCGGTGCGCACGACAATCGGCACGATGGCGCCGTTGATCTTGCCGATCACCATGTTCGCGTTCGCAACAGCCGGGAACGCAGGGAAGCCCAGGCTCGTCAATGCCGGTGACGAGCGTTTGCCCTGGACTTGCGGTGCAACCGCGCTGGTGAAGTACGAGCCGCCGGCGTTCGATGTTCACGCGCCGCCTGTCGTCTGGCAAGCTGCATTCGATGCCGGTACGGGTACCGTGCAATTGCCGGCGGCATCGAAAGATTCTTGCGCCTGCGTGGTCGAGTTGTTCGATGGAACCAGGTGGTAAAGCAGCGCGTTATACGTGCCCTTGAGATCCGCGACGTTCGTGCTCACTGTCGAGAAACCGATGAACGGATAGAAGTCGAAATGACGGTTCGGCACGGGGAACAGCGGCGGGAAACCGGGGATGGTGTGGACGCCGTCGGCGGTCAGCGTCGCCCCACTGTACTACAGTCGCACCCGGAATGCCACCGTCGGCCACGCCCTGGCCGATAAAGATGGTCGGCGGATTCGCCTGGTTGAACGCGGCGGCCGTGGTGTAGATCGAGCCATCCGATGCCTGGCCACCGCCCGGTGTCAACACGAACGCGCATCGTGTCTGTTCCGCGGTGGGCAGCGTGCCCGCAGGCGGGTGAACCACGGCGCCGATGATCGTTGGCCCTTACGGGGGGGATTAAAGGTACCGGTGACGAGTGGAATGGGTGATTAGAGCCACTTCAGCGTGTATTTCATGTTCACGGCGTCGATGTTCAGGCTCACGATCTCGCCGCTGCCCGCGCCGTCCAGATACGTGCCGAGACAATGTCCGCGTTGGCCGGACACAGCAGCCCTGCACCCGGGACCGATGGCCGGCGCGGTCGCAAGTGCGAGCGTGAGTCCTTTCGAAATGGCATACGGCATACCGCTGTCTCCCTTATCTATTTTTGCGCGTGTAATTTCGCTGTTACTTTTTCGTACGTCAACTGACTGAAACATCTAAATCATCGATTGGTGGAATCCCTATGAAAGGCACGATTGAGCTTTCGTTTGATCTGCGGGGGATTTGCGAGACAGAGAGTTGAAACGAGCATCAGAGCGCGGATTGAGGGCATAAAAAGGCCGGTTTCGCTTGATGGCGGAAACCGGCTTTTAGCAATGTTGAGCGCGTGGCGCGCTCAACTTTTCTTTGAATCGATACTCGGCTTAGCGTGCGAGGCCCGATTCTTCGTCAGCGCCAATCGCAAGGCTCATGCACTGGATGGCCGCGCCCGATGCGCCCTTGCCCAGGTTATCCAGGCGCGCGACGGTGACAAGCCGCTCGTCGTTGCCGAAGACAAACAGCTCGACCCGGTTGGTGTCGTTGCAAGCCTGGACGTCAAAGAAGCCGTCGTCGAGATTGCTGTCTGCGTTGAACGGCAACACACGCACGAACGGCTCGTTCGCGTAGTACTCGGCAAACAACGCTTGCACGTCTTGCGGCTTGGCGGCGCGCGACAGTTGATTGGGCGAAAAGTACGTGGTGACGGCCAGGCCCTTCAGGAAGTTGCCGACAATAGGCGTGAACATCGGCGCGTGCTTCAGTCCGGAGCGCACCGCCATTTCCGGCAGATGCTTGTGGGTCAGGCCCAACGCGTAAGGCCGCGGGCTGTCGAGCTTCGGATTTCCGCCTGCTTCATAGTCCGCGATCATCTTCTTGCCGCCACCGCTGTAGCCGGTGATGGAATAAGCGTGCGCGGCGAAATCCGTGGAAACAAGACCGCCTGCCACCAGGGGTTTCATTGCCAGCAGGAACGCCGACGCATGGCAGCCTGGCACCGCGATGCGCTTCGCGGTGCGCAAGCGCTCGCGCTGCGCCGGCATGAGTTCGGGCAGGCCGTATGCCCAGTCGTCATGCGTGCGGAACGCCGTGCTGGCGTCGATCACCACGGTGCGGTGATTGTCCGCGTCCACGAGCGAAACCGATTCGCGCGAGGCAACGTCCGGCAGGCAAAGGAACGTAACGTCCGAGGCATTGATCAGCCGACGGCGCTCCTCCATGTCCTTGCGCCGTGCTTCCTCGATACGCAACACCTCGACGTCACGCCGCTCGGACAGATATTCGAAAATCTTCAGGCCAGTGGTGCCTTCCTGTCCGTCGACAAATACTTTCGTGGTCATCTCGATCTCGCTGGGTTTGATCTCGCTCGGACGTCTTGCGGCGGCCAGAGCGCAGTAAACCCGGCATTTTAATGCGCTTCCGCGACAACGCGATGGCATTGCGGGGACATTGGCCGATCAGCCTGAAAAACGTTGCAATGCCGTCAAAAAACTACTTCGCGTTCCATCGCGCGGCCACGGCCGTGACCTTCGCACCGAAAGCTTTCGCCGTCTCCAGATCGCCGAGCGGCGGGGCTTCGTCGGGCGACTCATCCGCCAGCGATTGCACCAGCAAGCCCGAAAAACCGCCGACGAGGTTCAGGTCGTTGCGCGTGGCCGCCTTCGTGTTCGCCGGCATCATGCCCGTGCCGGCCCAAATCATGCCGTGCTGCATCGCAAGCGTGATGAGATAGGCAATGGTCGAGTGCTTGTCGCCGTTCATCGCTGCCGAGTTGGTGAACCCGGCCGCGATCTCTTTCCACGATTGCGCGAACCACGGTTTGGGGCTAGCGTCGGTGAATTTCTTGAAGTCCGCTGACGGGCGCGCCCATGTAGGTGGGCGCGCCGAAGATGATGCCGTCGGCAGCGTCGAGCTCGGCCCAGCTGGCGTCGTCCAGGTCGCCGACCGCTAGTAGCTTCGCGTCCGCACCGGCGTCGATCACGCCGGTGAGCATGGCTTCGGCAACTTTTTTCGTAGACCGTAGCCGCTGTGATAAAACGATTTTCGGCATTTCATTCCCCGTCTGCGATACGAAGACGTCAAAGGCGCGCGTTGCGCGAGAACAACCATGACGGTGCATCTTCGCGAGAATTTGACCGGCGGCAAACGCCGCTGGCGATAGTTCACCGGCGAGTCTAGCAAAGCCAAATTCGACCTGCCGACGCACCATAAAGGCCGTTTAGCGCCCGTAGGTCACAACGAGTTGCGCGCTGGCGATGGTCCGTGGTGCGGATTTCGTGTTCGAACATGAGCGCCGGGCTGCTTTGACGCAGGCGCAAGTCGCTGGTGTTGAGCGCGTAGACGGTGATGACGTAGTGGTGCGGTTTGCCCGGCGGCGGACACAGCCCCGCATAGCCGTCGACATCAAAGTCATTGCGCAGGACCCCCGTGGCGCTCGCGTTCGACGGCAACTTCGAGACGTTCGCGGGAATGCCCGCGACGAACCAGTGCCACCAGCCGCGGCCGAGCGTGTCGGGGTCGAAGACGGTGATCGCGAAACTTTGCGTGGCTGCTGGTGCTCCATGCCATGACAGTTGCGGCAACCGGTTGCTGCCTTTGCCAGTCGTTCTGGTCGTTGCAGTCGTTCTGGTGGTAAACCGAGGGCAAGCGGCACTGGCTGATTAGGGGAGAGATGTCGGTACTTGTCAACGTGAAAGGCGCTGCGGCGATAACTTCAGCGACCGCACGCGGCGCATTTGATACCATCGCGACGCAGAAAAGCGGCAGCAGCACTGCACGGCTGAAAACTCGGAGCCTGACGACACACCAATCAACAGCGCGGTACACAGCACAAACCACAAGCCCGATCCCCAAGCGCATGGTGCGATTTCTCCCTGTCACGGGCGCGGCCAAATCTGGCGTTTCACCCAGTGAAACGATGTATTTTGTCTCAGAAATAGGCCTAGAGCTGGATTCAAGTTTAACATTACGGGAAAGGACAAGATTTTTCGAACATTCAAAACGAGACTCGGCAAGGGTCAACACCGCGACTCCGGGTTTAGCCGCGGTTTCGCTCTCCCGGCTAAAGGGACAAATGTAATGAATAATTGCACATTGCCTATAATGCGTGAGGGATTAGTCCAATTAGTCCATTTACGAGCGAGGAGTATAATGGGGCAACGGATAAAAGTCATTATCGCCGATGACCATCCTGTCATTCTGTTTGGCGCCGCGCAGGCGCTATTGAGTTGACCCTGAACAATTGGTTTTGGTGGCGAGCGGTCTAATCGCTAGGCTCACACGCGAGCGGCCGGGTTCAGCAG
>CALNPU010000096.1 GCA_940588625.1 uncultured Caballeronia sp. | reverse complement strand
GCCATGTTGCGTTCGGCTTGCCGCAATCGAAAACCTGCAACCTCCGATGCGACCGATTTCGTTATTCCCGTGTCCACACGTTTTGATACTGTCTGGAACGGTTGCCGACCATGCCGAACATCTGCGGACGTTCCAGCACGAGCCGAACCGGTCGGCCGGTCTGCTTCGCGGCCATGGCAGCAAGTACGACATGTGACCAAACCGAACCTTTGCATCCAAAACCGCCACCGACAAACGGGCAGATCACGCACACGTTTTCTTCCTTGATGCCGAGCATTTTAGCCACCGCGCTGCGTGCGCCGGAGACGCCTTGGGTTGCATCGTAGAGCGTGAGGTTGGGGCCATCCCAGCGAGCTAGCGTGGCGTGCGGCTCCATTGGATTGTGGTGCTCGTTCGGCGTGGTGTAGACCGCGTCGAGGCGGGTAGGGCCCTGACGCAATCCAGCGGCCACATCGCCGCGCTGGGTGTTGATTGGTCGGCCCATCATCTTTTCCGGCTGATACGCCGTGCTTTTGGCGCGCTGATAGTCCGTGTTCGGCGGCGCGGCTTCGTAACGAATCGATGCCTGGAGCTTGCGGGCGCCATCGGTTGCGAGTTCCAGCGTATCGGCAACGACTAAGACTACGGCTACGAGTTCATTGCTGTAGCGTACTTCGTCGGTTTGCAGGAGCGACAATCCGCGCACGACCGGTGGCTCGGCATTCGATTTGCCGCCATTGGGCAGACGCATCGCGGTTTCGTGCGTCATCACAAGCAGGACCCTGGGCATGGCTTGTATGCGCGCGGTATCCATGGAAGCCACCCTACCATGGGTGATCGTGCTCGTCACCAGTACCGCATGCGCGAGCTTGGCTTCCGGGTTGTCGGCGGAATATTTCACCTGGTCCGTGACTTTCAGAAGACCGTCGGTGCGGTCGAGCGGTTGTCCAAGAACATTCATGCTACACCTCCAGCAGTCGACACCGCGCGGACAATCGCGCGCTGCGCCAGTTCGATCTTGAAGCCGTTGTCGCGATAACGCATCGCGAACGGCAAGCGCCGCTGCGCTACGCAACGTGTCGAGTGATAACGGCTGCCCACTGAGCGCTTGCTCAGTCGCCGTGGCACGCCACGGTTTGTGCGCGACGCCGCCCCCTCAGCGCTATGCGTGCGGTCTTCACCGTGTTGTTGTCCATTTGCAACGCGGCGGCCACCGACACGAGCGCGAATGCGTAACTCGCGCGGTCACGCACCTTCAGGTAATGCGAGTACTGTGCAAAGAGCGGGGGCGGCAGATCGATGGACGTGATCGGTTCGCCGGGTTGCAGCATGGTATCGACTTCAGGATGATCGCCGGCCAAACGATAAAATTCCGCGAACGCAATCGTGCGTTCACCCTGAGGGCCGTTCACGCGCACCACGGCGTCGAGTGCTGCGAGCGCCACGCTCATATCGGATGGATTCGGCGCGATGCATTGCGCGCTCGCACCAAGGATTGCGTGGATGCGGCTGTTGCCTTCTATTGTTGCGCAGCCGCTTCCGGGGTGCGTTTGTTGCATTGGGGAAAGCCGATGTCATAGAAGTAGTAACAGCGCGTGCGTTGCATCAGGTTGCCGCCGACCGTCGCCATGTTGCGCAACTGCGCCGATGCACCCGCGAGGAACGCCTGCGACAGCAGCGAATAACGTTCGCGAATCTACGTGTGATTCGCGGCGTCGCTGTTGCGAACCAGCGCACCGATCCGCAAGCCGCCGTCGGGCAGTTCACTCACCGTGTTCAAGTCGGGTGCGTGATGTCGACGGGCTTCACCGGCCTCGCAATACTGCCTTTCCATGAGGTCGAGCAAATTCGTTCCACCGCCGATAAATGCGACACCCGGCTGCTGCGCTGCCTTGATCGCCGCGTTCACGTCAGTGGCGTGTTCGTAGGAAATGACATCCATGTGGCGCCCCTAAGCTTTGTTGATCGCCACGGTTTTCACCGCCGCGACAATGTTCGGATACGCACCACAGCGACAGATATTGCCGCTCATGCGTTCGCGGATTTCATCGTCGGAGAGTTGGGGCGGACGGTAGCGGACATCGGCGGTCACGGCGCTGGCGTCGCCGGCACAGAATTCGTCTATAAGCGCGGTTGCCGAGCACAGTTGGTCAGGCGTACAGAAACCGCACTGGAAGGCGTCGTGATCGATGAAAGCCTTTTGTATCAGGCTGAGCGCCTGGGCATTGGCGAGTCCTTCCCCGGTCATGATCGATTCGCCTTCGTGCATGACGGCGAGCGTCAGGCACGAGTTGATGCGCCGGCCGTTCGCGATCACCGTGCATGGGCCGCACTGGCCCCGGTCGCAGCCTTTCTTTGTGCCGGTGAGGCTTGCGTATTCGCGCAATGCGTCGAGCAAAGTCGTACGTGCTTCAAGTTGCATTTCGTAAGCATGGCCATTGATGGTCAGCTTCACGGGCATGAGCGGCGCAGCTGTGACGGGCGCTGACGGCGGCGGTGCGGATGTCGCTGCGGTTGCTGCGCATGAACTCGCGGCACGGCGGAAACGGTCACCGCTGCCGCCGCGGATTGCAGGAACCTACGGCGCGACGGTTTTATTGCTTCGGATGATGCAGTGTCTGGGTTGCTGTTACGGGGGACGTTGATGTGGCACATGGGGCAATATGAAGCTCCTCGCTCGCTCGAGTGAGCGCTGGGTTTGGCTAGACGCGTCGGGGGGAGTCGGCGTGTCTGGCTAACCGAGGCGTTTGCACCATTCGCTTGGACCTTGCGGAGTGCAAGCCCATGAGGCGAATGGAGACGAACGGAGTCAGCAAATCCAATGCCATCGATGAGGGCCGCGCGCTTACGGTGTTTGCCGTTCAGGATTGCAGGTAAGGGCTACATTCATCGGTCAATTGGGGTAGTTCGCGCTGCTCGGTCGCACTAGCCAGAAATGCAAACGCTTCAGCCTTGCTTACAAATCGCTCGGATACGGCGCCTTGAGCCACTTTGTCGAGAGCTTGTTGAGCGTGCCGCCGTTCTTCGCTTTCAACACGGTTGCATCCACCTCCTTCAGCAGGCGCGCCTCGCCCTTGTTCACGGCAACATGATCGGGTAAAATAATCTAATAAGCTCAAGTTTCTGCTCGGGTGTTCGGGTGTGATCGGCGGATTACGCGCAATGATCGTCGCACCTACATTATTACCCACCATCAACTGAACCTGCCTCGACAGGAGACGCGCAAAATAGCGCCATTGGGGTCGTCGAAACGCTTGATCGTCGCGTCCGGCGGTGCGACCTTCGTCACGCTCAAATCCTCCAGTGTTCTGCGCGCGACGGAAATCGTTTTGCTTGCCAGATCCTTTTCGCTTTTCACCGGCAACGACTTCGGTCCGAACACCGCGAGATAGTAGAGCGCATACGGTCGCGAAAAATCGAGCACCTTCTCGCGCTTCGGGGCCCACGCTCAGCAG
Source organism: uncultured Caballeronia sp. (assembly GCA_940588625.1). Lineage (GTDB taxonomy): Bacteria > Pseudomonadota > Gammaproteobacteria > Burkholderiales > Burkholderiaceae > Caballeronia. The sequence continues at coordinate 11,180 of CALNPU010000096.1, read as the reverse complement.
CACGTCGGCCTTGCCAGTGATCGGTACAAGTTCGACCTTGACCTTCATCGTCTTGGCCAGATAGTCGGCCATCTCAATGTCATAACCCTATGGTTTCATGTCCGGGCTGATCGAGCCGAACGGCGGATAGTCCATGAATACGCCAACCCGGAGCACGCCGTTTTTCTGCACGGTATCGAGGGCGTCCGCGTGGGCGAAAGTGGCGGTGGCCAATAAGGGCAAGGCGAAAGCCGTAGCCACGAAGGAAGAGGCGCCGGGCAAGGCGGGAGAGGCGAGTCGTCATGATGGTGGCCTTGAGCAGAAAATTCGCGCTAACCACTCGATATCCCGGAGCGCTACGTGACCGTACGCGTGAAAGCACTCTAGGCAGGCCAAAAACCCGCAATCGAAATATGCTCATGTCAGCCATGATCGGTGTGCATGGCTTGTGAGGCGCTTTTGCCGATGTTATTTGATCATTGCCAACGCGTCCCTGAAACGCGGATGCCGGTAGTTTCCCAGCCAGCCGAAGATCGTGCTTTCCGCGGTAGTAGGAAGCGCTCCTTCGCGCTGCGCTCTCGCCAGCGCGATTGCCTTATTCTCCGGGGCGCGTAAACCGACGGCATCGGATCAGCTCGACCGTATAGCTGAGCTTCAGCAAGCCGTTCACCGTCAGCAACACGCACACGTGTGCTTCGCAACCGGCCACGAACAGCACCACCGAGTCTTTTGATGGCAACGTCGCCACGAAGTCCGGGCGCAGTGTTGCGTCGAATGTATCCTTCTCTATCACACGATGCCGCTCGCTGATCGGGCTATCGACACTCTCGCCGAGCCCGCGTGGATTCTGCTCGGTGACAAGTACCGGGATATCGAGCAGATCAGCCGCTTTCACCAGCGTCACGCAACGCTGCTTCGCTTTCCATGATCCGGTCAATCAACCGGGCAACCGGGCGTTTTCACCCGCCGATCCAATGCCTTCGTGCTTGGCCATCGGAATGAAAAAATGCGTCTTCACGTTCAGCAGGTTTGCACGATCCAGCCACTCCGTCAGATGCCGGGTGAGCCTTTGCGCAGGTACATCGACTTCGGCGCGCAACGCGGGCGGCAACTGACTGAGATATCGCGCTTCGGTCTGATACGGCTCAGGCGCGACGCACAACGCGTCGGGACGGCCATCGGGATCCGTGGGCAGGCGTTGCAACGCTTCGCGCAGCAACACGACGCCCAGGCCTTGGCTGCGCCACTGTTTCCTCACTTCCCACGTGCTGATGACACCACCCGATGCGTATTGAACACGCTGCACAGCCACTCCGGCCCGAGGGCTTCGGTAGCGGCGAGCACGAGGGACAGCATCTTGCCGGAATAGGTGTCGAGGACATACACCAGGCCCGCGCTGCTCTGAATGGGCGGCACTTTCACGAGTTTCAACTCGACCGCCGCCGCGACAATATCCGTACCGGCCTCATGAAATACGGCGAAAGCAGTGCCGAGCCGCTCGTCGTCGATCTGCGGATATTTATGCCGATACGTCATGGTCAGCAGGAACGGGCCGATTTTTTCCCGATAGGCCAACGGCTTGTCGACGTCGTAATCGCTAGGCCTTCCAGCCTGTACGGGTCGTAGTCCTGCGCGGCCGTTGCGGGCGCCGGATCCGTGGCCGTTTTCAACACCACGGCCGGCCGTCGCGACTTGGGCACGAGGTCTTCCGGCAAGCCTTCTCAACTCAGGCGAAGAAATTCGCGAGCGCCGAGATAGTGCGTTTCGAACAACGACGCGACCAGCGCCGTTTCGAACGGCGCAAGAATGCGCTCAGCTGATTCGAGTGCAGGATCCATCAACTGATCGGCTTCAGCGGGATCGGGTACGTGCCGCGTGCCATCGCCGTCTGTGCCGCCGTTCTCCGCGTGCTGCTGGCGTGCGAGTCGAGCCATGCGTCGGCGACGCGCTCCGCCAGAAATCCTGCGGCAATCCAATAACCGGACGGTACGATCGACTTGCCGGTTTCTCCAAGCGGGAACACGTACTCGTTGGTCATGACATCCGCAACGTGCACGTTTTTGTAATCTTTGCGCGCGGCCGGCGCGTTTTCGGCCGCGTCATAGCGTTCATGCGACAGCACGTAGGCGCGAGATCGGGGGCGCCCGGCACCGCGTGCGGCCCGGTCGCGGTGGAAACAGCCGCGCCGGAGGAGAGCAGAGCCAGTAGGGATAGGTGCTTCATGAATGCCATCTCCGTCTCGTGGGGGTGTCATCGTAGCAAAACCGCATTTTTTTGTAGACGCAACGCCGATGCGGCACGCAGGTTGCTGCCACGCGGATTGCTCGAACGATTTGTTGTTGCAACCGCCGCCTAATGGCAGCGTCCTGCATGCCAGCAGATACCATATAGGGAGGCCGCGATGAATGACATCAATCATCAAACTCATCGGGAAGTTCGACATGAAGGTGGCTGTGCGTGCGGGGTATGGCGCTTTACGGTATCGGCGCAGCCGGACCGCGTCGGTCTTTGCCATTTCATGACTTGCCGCCGGGTGCACGGTTCGGCGTTTGGCGCGTACGCGGTTTACCCGGAGGAACAGGTCACCATGTCGGGCGCGACCAAAGCCTGGCAAAGTTCCGCCGATGCCCGCCGCCACTTCGCCCGGTCTGCGGCTCGGTAGCCTACATGGCGTAGTGTCAACAATGACGAGATCGACCTGCCACGAGATCGACCTGCCGATTGGCGCCTTCGATGAAACCGGCTTCCTCGATCCCACCTATGAACTCTAGTGCATCCACCGCGAGCCGTGGCTGTCCAGCGATGGACGGCGCGAATATTCCGAAGACCGGTCCTGACGAGCGCACCGGGTTGCCGGATCGCCGGACCATCAGATGACCGCGCCTTTTTTCACCATCGGTCATTCGACCCGTCCGCTGGCGGAATTTACCGGCTTGCTGAAGGAGAGCGAGATCGAAATGCTGGTCGATGTCCGCAGCATTCCGCGATCACGGACCAATCCGCACAGTTCAACCCGGACACCTTGCCAGCTTCGCTGAGTGCGCAGGGGGGGGTGTATGTGTACCTCGAGGCTCTGGGCGGGTGGCGCGGCAAGGGCAAGATGGACCACCCGTCGCAGAAAACCTACTTGCCCATCCAGCGTTCCGCAATTACGCCGACTACGCGCTGGGCGAACCCTTCCGCGAAGGCCTGGAACAACTACTCAACCTCGGCCACGCCCGGCGTGCGCGATTATGTGCTCGGAAGCAGTGTGGTGGCGGTGTCATCGGCGAATCGTGGCGGATTATCTGCTCGCACGAGGTAAAACCGTGCTGCACATCATGGGCCAGCATCAGGTCAGGCCCGCAACGCTTACGCCGCAAGCGCAACCGCAAGCAGAGGGCACCGTGATCTACCCGGAATCCGGCACAACGGCGAGGGCGACGCCGAATTAACCGCCTTCTTGCTCCCGGCGCGCAAGCAGAAGGTAATCGTTTGCCTATGCGAACTGTGCCCGTTGCGCCGTGTCGGATATCAGGCTGAAGCCCGCAAGGGGGGGCCTCGAATTGAGATCATCGTTTGCCGGTCATCTCGAACTCCGAATCCGCGCGACACGAATTTTCCCGTAACAGCAAGGAACCGCGACCCTGAGCAAGCATCCCATAGCCGGCAGCGACAAGCCACAACCCGAAGGCGCTCGTTGCCTCGGCGCATGCAATCCGGACGAAAAAATCGAAGTGTTGGTCATGCTTCGGCGGCAAAACGAGGACGCATTCCGGCAGTTGATGCAAAAGATCAACAGCGGCGCTGCCGACGCTGTGCCGGTTTCGCGCGAGGAATTCAGCAAACGCTTCGGAGCATCGGCGTCGGATGTGGCCCGGACGGAAGCGTTCGCGAAGGCGCACGGTTTGACCGTAGTCCGCGCCGATCCCGGCGCGCGCAGTGTGGTGCCCTCCGGCACGATCACCCAGTTCAGCACGGTGTTTGGCGTCAAGCTGGAGCGCTTCGAGCATCACGCGATTGGCGAGTATCGCGGGCGCACGGGACCGGTAAACGTGCCCGTGCCGGAGGACATGAAGGACGTGGTGACCGCCGTGCTGGGTCTCGACAACCGGCCACAGGCACGCCCGCATTTTCGCTTCCGGCGCGCCGTTCAAGACGGCGCGCAGCGAATCCAGCACGTCATTACGCCACTCGATCTCGCGCGGCTCTACGACTTCCCAAGCGGCGACGGCAGCGGCCAGTGTGTCGGCATTATCGAACTGGGCGGGGGGTATAGCGAAAGCGATCTGAGCGCCTATTTTTCGCAACTGGGTGTGGCCCCGCCGAACATGGTTGCGGTCGGCGTCGACCAGGCCAACAACGCGCCGGGGCAACCCGAACGGGCCTGACGGCGAGGTGACGCTGGACATCGAGATTGTCGGTGCGATCATGCCGAGCGCGCGCATCGCGGTGTATTTCACGGCGAACAGCGATGCGGGTTTTATCGACGCCGTGAACTGCGCAATCCACGACGATGCCAACAAGCCATCGGTCATCTCGATCAGTTGGGGCGAACCGGAAACCAACTGGACGTCGCAGTCGCAAAACGCATTCGACGAAGTCTTGCAATCCGCTGCGGCGCTGGGCGTGACGGTGTGCGCAGCTTCTGGCGACAGCGGTTCCAGCGAGGGCGCCGCGGACGGCGATCATGTCGATTTCCCGGCGTCGAGCCCGTACGTGCTCGCGTGCGGCGGGACGCACCTGCTGGCATCGGCGAGCAGGATCCGCAGTGAAGTGGTGTGGAACGACGGCGACCAGGGCGGCGCGGGCGGTGGCGGCGTAAGCGCCGTGTTTGCACTGCCGGTCTGGCAGAACGGCCTGAACGTCACGCGCGTCACGCGGCGTGCCCGATGTTGCCGGCGACGCGTCGCCGCTCACCAGCTACGATGTGATCATTGGCGGGACGCAGACGGTGGTGGGTGGCACAAGCGCGGTCGCGCCGCTGTGGGCCGGGCTGATCACCCGGATCAACGCGGTGGCGGGAAAGCCGATGGGTTTCCTCAACCCGAAGCTGTACGCTGCGAAGACCGCGGGCCACGACATCACGCAGGGAAACAACGGCAGCTTCGAGGCGACGGTGGGGTGGGACGCCTGCACGGGGTTGGGCAGCCCGGACGGCGCAAAAGTCGCGGCTGCGCTGAAGTAGCGGTTGCAAGTCGAGATCAGTTGAGTTGACGTAGTTGAGGTTAGTTGAGTTGTGACGATGGGCCCAGGCAAGAACTCCAACAACACCGGCAAAGGCGCAATTATGACGAACTCCGGTTCAGCGGCAAATACATCTTCAGGCACGTCTGCAGGTACTTCTACAACAGCGCCGGATCAGCCTTATTTCGATCCCACTCCATATGGCAATGGCCTCAATGATTCCATCGATGCCAGCCAAACCGACGAAAACGCCGCCATCAAGCAGCATTCGGTCGTCATAGGCGGCAAAATGATCGACTACACGGCGACGGCCGGCCATCTTGTGGTTGTCGATCCAAGCAATTCGAAGCCCGACGCGAAGCCTTTTTACGTCGCGTTCAGACAGAAGAATCGCGCCCGGTCACGTTTTTCTATAACGGCGGACCGGGATCGTCGTCGGTATTTGTGCTGCTCGGATCTTTCGCTCCGGACGCATCAAGACCTCGATGCCCTCGTTCACTCCGCCCGCACCCTACCAAATGGAGGACAACCCGGACAGCTTGCTGGACAAGAGCGATCTCGTGTTCATCAATCCGGTGGGTACGGGTTATTCGGCGGCCATTGCGCCAAACAAGAACATCGATTTCTGGGGCGTCGACCAGGACGCGAACTCGCTCAAGCAATTCATCAAGTGCTACCTGACGAAAAACAACCGCTGGAATTCGCCGAAATTCCTGTACGGCGAGTCGTACGGCACCGCGCGCAGTTGCGTGCTTGCGTACACCTCTTGCACGAGGACGGCGTGGACCTGAACGGCGTCACGCTGCAGTCGTCGATTCTCGACTACACGCAATCCGGCAATCCGGTGGGCGAGCTGCCGACGGCCGCCGCCTGGTTTCATCGCAAGCTGGGGGGGCATCCGCGTCCGACCGACCTGCTGGCGTTCTCCGAGGAAGTCGCACAGTTCCGCACGGATTACATTGCGGCGTTGCGCAAATTCCCGCAGACCGACAACGACACGGTGGAAAAGGAAAAACTGTCCGAATATACGGGCATCGACAAGGTCACGTTGATTGCGTGGAGTCTTGACGTGGCTTCTTACGACAGCCAGAGCAACTCGCTATTTCTCACGACGCTGCCCTGAAGGCGCTAGGCTTCTACGATGGCCGCGTGACGGCTATCTCGACGGGCATAGCGGGCAAGATCAACCCGAACTCCGGCGGCAACGACCCCACCATGACGGCCGTGACCGGCGTGTACACCGCAATGTGGAACGAGTACCTGAACGAGCAGCTGAAGTTCACGTCCACGTCGTCATTCACGGGCCTGAACGACCAGGCTTTCGCCAACTGGGACTTTCATCATACGGACCCGACCGGCACGCAGAAGGGCTTGGACGCACAGGGCAACGTCATTCTCTATACGGCCGGTGACCTGGCCGCGGTGATGGCGCTCAACATCGACCTGAAGGTGTTGTCGGCGAATGGTTTCTACGACTTCGTGACGCCGTTCTACCAGACGATAATCGACCTGCAGCAAATGCCGCTTATCGATAAAACCGTGAGGGAGAATTTATCGGCGAAGTTTTATCCGTCGGGACACGTGATCTTATCTCGACGGCCCTTCGCGCACGCAATTGAAGGCGGATCTGGAGATGTACGAGGCCGCGACAACGGATCATGAGGCAATGAGCCGGATTCGCGCACTGCAGCAACGCAGGGCTGCATTGGAATAGCAGGCAATTAGCGAAGGTTCGAACACGGCGTCGGCGGGAACACAAGTTGCGAATGGATGAACGAGCACATATGGAATGCGTCACTTCAACTGCACACTGGAGTTTCCCCGATGCCGACCTCGAAGAAAAATTGTGGCGCAACTGCGCCGTCGAAAAACGCCAGCGCAGTTGCGCAGACACCCTCACAAAACAACACCAACACGAAGCTCAACAGTCTTAAGCAGTTCCGCTCGGACGCGACGAATCAAGCCCTGACCAGGGCGTCAAGGTTTCCGATAATCAGAACACCCTCAAGGCCGGTCCTCGCGGACCTTCGCTGCTCGAAGATTTCATCATGCGTGAAAAAATCACGCACTTCGATCATGAGCGTATTCTGGAGCGTATCGTGTATGCTCGCGGTTCTGCCGCGCATGGCGTGTTCAAGCCGTACGCATACCGACCTAACCAAGGCCGCGTTCCTGCAAGACCCGAACAAGGAAACACCGGTGTACGTACGATTCTCGACGGTGCAGGGATTGCGTGGATCGGCGGACACCGTGCGCGACGTACGCGGCTTCGCCGTCAAGTTCTATACGGAAGAGGGAAACTTCGACCTGGTCGGCAACAACATGCCTGTCTTCTTCATCCAGGACGCCATCAAGTTTCCCGACTTCGTTATGCGGTCAAACCGGAACCGCATAACGAAATGCCGCAGGGCGGCTCAGCCCACGACACATTCTGGGACTTCGTCTCGCTCGTACCAGAGTCCGCTCACATGGTGTTGTGGACCATGTCCGACCGCGCTATTCCGCGCAGCTTGCGCACCATGGAAGGATTCGGTATCCATACGTTTCGCCTGGTGAATGCCGAAGGCCGGGGCCGGTTCGTGAAATTTCACTGGCGTCCGACCATCGGGTCGGCTTCGCTCTTGTGGGACGAAGCCCAGAAGCTGGCCGGCAAGGATGCGGATTTCCATCGACGGGATCTGTGGAAGGTGATCGACATGGGCGACTACCCAGAATGGGAGCTGGGCGTGCAGATCGTGGAGGAGGACGAGCATTCGTTCGACTTCGACCTACTCGATCCGACCAAGATCCTCCCCGAGGAAATCGTGCCGATCACCATGCTCGGCAAACTTACCCTGAACCACAACCCGGACAACTTTTTCGCGGAAACGGAACAGGTAGCGTTTTGTCCCGGGCACATTGTGCCGGGCATCGATTTCTCGAACGATCCGCTGCTGCAAGGTCGTTTGTTCTCTTACACCGACACGCAGATCAGCCGCCTGGGTGGTCCGAACTTCCACGAAATCCCGATCAACCGCGCCATCGCGCCGATGCACAACAACCAGCGCGACGCGAAACACCGGATGACGGTGAATCGAGGTCAGGCTTCGTATGAGCCGAATTCCATCGATAGCGGCTGGCCGAAGGAAACTGAACCCGCGGCAGCCGGCGGTGGTTTCGAAACCTATCCGGAACACGTCGATGCCGTGAAGATCCTGCAGCGCAGCGAGTCCTTCGCCGACTATTATTCGCAAGCCACGCTGTTCTGAAACAGCATGACGAAGCCGGAGAAGGATCATATTGTGGGTGCGTATTCGTTCGAGCTGAGCAAGGTCGAGCACAAGTTCATCCGCGAACGGCAACTTGGGATTCTCGCGAATATCGACAGTGAACTGTGTGCATGGGTTGCCGAGAATCTCGGCCTGCCGGCGCCGAAAGCTACAGCTAGCGCAGCGGAATTGGGCAAGTCGTCGCTGGCGGAGTCACTGGCGCTGAGTATTGTTGCGAAGACGAAGCCTTCTGTGAAAACATGGTCGCTATTCTCGCGGCCAAGGGCGCGGACGTTGCCACGATCAAGAAGGCGCTGACCGCTGAAGGCGCGCATGCAAAGGTGGTGGCGCCACAGCTCGGCCCGCTGGGCGACGGCGTGGAAGTCGATGCAACCATTCTCGGTTTGCTATCGATCATTTTCGACGGCGTGGTAGTGGCCGGCGGCGCGGCGAGCGCAAAGCTCCTGTCGGAATCCGGCGATGCCCGCCACTTCGTACTCGAAGCGTTCAAGCATCTCAAGGCTATCGGCGCAGTGAGCGACGGCGAGGACGTGCTGGCCGTCGCGCATTTGCCGACGGATGACGAGGGCGTCAGCGTAGGCAGCGACTTGAAGAAGGTGATGAAGGCCTTTATTGCCGCGATGTCGAAACATCGCGTATGGACACGGGCTGAAAAGGCGGAAAGCGTGCCGGCGTGATCGAAGCTGACTGGTTGAGGCCGACTAATCTCCACGGAGGATGACATGGTCAAGACAGCATTGTGGGTCCGGCTGGAAGCAAAACCCGGCAAGGAGAAAGATGTCGAGGCGTTCTTGCTAGGTGACCGACGCTGGTCGAGCAGGAGCCTGCCACGACCGCGTGGTTTGCGCTGCAGTTGAACGCAAGCACGTTTGGAATCTTCGATACCTTCCCCGACGAAGCCGGTCGCGACGCGCATCTTTCCGGCAAGGTCGCCGAAGCGCTGATGGCGAAGGCAGGCGGATGAACTACTTGCTTCGCCGCCTCAGATCATGAAGGTCGATCTACTGGCAGCGAAGCTGCCGGGCTGAACGCACGCGGCACGCGTATCACTTGCTGCAGCGTTGAGCGCAACGCCGCAGCAACCCCGCAGATTCATTGCAAATCGGGTTCAATGATGGTCGTTGAACTTAGCACTGGGTTTCGGCGTGGCCGGCATCTTCGCGTATTCGAACTCCGGCAATGCCTTGATCGCGTCCTTTGTCGCACCCGGCAACACAATCTTGCCGCCGACTATATCGAGTTGCTCGATAGGAATGGCGACGTCGTGACGCGAGACGCCGGCAAACTGGTTAGCCGCAGTGATCGCAAACGATACCGACTTGTCCGGCGCCACGATGATGCCGTGGATCACACCGACCCGCGCGCTGTTCTCGTTGACCACCGGCTTGTTGAGGATGGGTTTCTTGATGCTCCAGCCGCCGAGGATGGCGGTGGATTCGTGCACGCTGATACCGAGTGGCTGCGAGCTGGCAACTTGCGCCTGCGAAGGAAGGGCGACTTGAGCAAGCGCTGCGATGAGTTTTGTCTTCATGTGTGTCCTCTTGCGCGAGTGAATGAACTGGCATGCGGGATGCGCATGCGGGGTTCAGGTCGGAAAACCGGAGACACGCTTGCATCGACCGCAGGAAAAACCATGGGCTGACAGCTCATGGCTGGTGGTCGTGGGTGAAGCCTTACACGACTAAGCGAAACGGACGGCTTGATACGAGTGACACAAAACACGTTGGGAAAAGCGAACGAACAGGGTCATGCCGACAATGAACTTCGGCGTTTGACCGGTCAGGTTGAATGTGGCCTTGTCCGGATGGTTCGCTTGAGCGATGTGACATAGATGTGTCTTGTATCGCAATGAGCGAGCTGATTGGGTACGGCAACAGAACCTTGCTGAATGTGGTAGCGGTGAAATCAGTTTCTGTCAGAGAAGGTCCAACCTGGGGCCTGGGGAGTCGACAGGACCTGAGATAGAACGCGGCTCGCATGCCCGTCCATCCGTATAAGTGCGGATCGCGCTGCTTGTAAGATTTAAATGCGGAGTTGAAATACGAGGTCGAAATGAAGAGGGCCGCTGCATGGCGGCCCTCTTCACCAACCCAATTTAACTAAAGCGTTAATTTTCACCCGATGTCTCGCGGATCATGTCCGTCGAGTTATTGATCGGGTTATTGACGTAGGGCTTAGTGTCCGAAGTACACCGAATGTATTCCGTCGGGTTGTGCCATCGGCATGCGCATGCCGACCGCGGACGAACCGTCTGTCGGCGAGCCGTAAGACGTTGCCGTGACACCGCGGTTCGCTTCCACGCGTTGCTCTGCTGCCTGGGCCTGCACCGGGTAGGTCGTGTGATCGCCTTCGACGTTATAGCCGGATTGTTCTATCTGAACCAGATCGGCCTTGACTGCAGGGCGGCTTGCCGTGTCTGCATCTTGCGCATAAGCGAATGCTGGTGCACCTAGCGCGCAAGCCAGCGCCATTGCGGGAACCAGTGACTTGATCATGATGGAATCTCCTCTGAGTCTTGTGGGTTGAGTTTGTTCCAAGACCAGTGAGGTCATGCCGAACAATCTCAACACTGAAGTGTAGGTAAGCAAACGTCGCTGTATTAGCCGCGAATATGTCGAAATATTGTTGTGCGTTTCGCAATAACGAATGCACTGGATCGGTGCGGTGAACCGTTTGGTTAATTTTCTGATTAAGGAAACTCTGCAAAAGTCCTGGCATTGGGGTTCGTGTGAACTATCGTGGGACGCAGTGGAGTGAATGGAGGAG
>CALNPU010000095.1 GCA_940588625.1 uncultured Caballeronia sp. | reverse complement strand
AAAACCTGCAACCTCCGATGCGACCGATTTCGTTATTCCCGTGTCCACGCGTTTTGATACTGTCTGGAACATGCGCGGACCGGGCGCGGTGCCGGGACTCTTTGCGCTTGAATCGGCCATGGATGAGCTCGGCTTCAGGCTGGGGATCGATCCGGTGGAGCTGCGTATCAGGAACGAACCGCGTGTTGATGAAAGCAGCGGCTTGCCGTTCTCATCGTGTCACCTGGTGGAGTGCTTGCGCACGGGCGCGGACAAGTTCGGCTGGGCGCAGCGCACACCCGGTATTGGTTCCATGAAGCGTGACGGCCTGGCACTGGGCTGGGGCGTGGGGGGCTTGCAGTTGGCTGGGGCTGAGGGTTATCGACCGAAGCCACGGTCGACCTGCGCGCGGACGGAACGGCGAGGGTAGTATGCGGCACGCAGGATATCGGAACCGGCACTTAGACCATCCTCGCGCAACTCGTGGCGGCGCAAATGGGGCTGCCGCTGGAAAAGATAGAGGTTGGTCTCGGCGATACCGCTCTGCCGCCAGGACCGATATCCGGGGCGGATCGGCGGCGACCGCTTCGGTGATTCCAGTCGTTTTCGACGCCGCTCTCGCGGCGATCAGTACCGTGCTCGCACGCGCTGCGGCGGTGTCCGGATCGCCGTTCGAAGGCGCCGTCGCGGACACGCTGGCGTTCGTGAGGGCCGGGTGCATCGCAAGGGTGAAACGCCGGCAAGCGGCGTGCTGTTCGGCGACATACTGGTGGCGGCAAAGATGCATGCGGCGTCGGGAAGCGGCCGTGCGGTGGGCGGTTTCGATGACCCGTTGAAGAAGAAGTTCTCCATCCATTCGTACGGTATGCATTTCGCCGAGGTCACGCAACCAGAGATCGCGCAACTGCGCGTGAGCCGCGTGGTCACTGTGATCGATGCGGGACGCATCCTCAACCTGAAGGTCGGGCGCAACCAGATTGAAGGGGCGATCATCATGGGTGTAGGCATGGCCCTACGAGCTATGACGAACGGACCGGCGCGCCAATCAACAGCAATCTCGCCGATTACATCATGGCGTCGCATGCGGATACGCCCGCGCTGGACGTCACGTTCCTGGACCATCCCGATACGATCTTCAACGAGCTGGGTGCGCGGGGTATTGCCGAAATTGGTCTTCGGGGATGGCGCCGGCGATTACCAGCGCGGTTCATCACGCGACAGGGGGCCGGGTCCGGCGACTGCCGGTGATGATCGAGGATTTGCTGCAAGGGAACGCGGCTTGAGGTGAGGCGCGGGTCTGCATGGTCCGCCCGGAATGCATTCACGTGCGCCCGACTCAACTGGATCATCTGGACACGAGCCAGAATGGTGCAATTTATCCGGTTGATAACCCGACTGGTCAGTGTGGTTTAAAAAGCAAACCGCCTTGGTTAAAAATCACGCCCTAAGCAATCTCTGTTCCTTGAGATCAACGTGCGACCAATAGACCAGAAAAAACAACATTTGGTGATATTCGTGGTATTGAACTAGTTGTTTTTCTGGTCTAGATTAACTTCGGCTCACGTTTTCCACGAAAGTTGTTGCCAAACATTTTCAGTGCGAGCTTGCTTGCAGTCTCACCCCATTACAGTATTTTGACGTTAGTTTTTCATTTTCTTATTGCCAATCTATTTAGGCATACAAATAAAAATACTTTATCGAATCAAAGGACTGGATATCTTCTAATACCTGAAAACGAAAAACCTTTCCCCGTGTCTGAGCGTGGAGAAAGAGATGAAGAAGAGTGCACTAAGCGTAATCTCGTTGGCGCTCCTTGGTGTGGCATGCGGAGTGCGGGCGCAGTCCAGCGTTATCCTGTATGGAACAATCGACGCGGGCGTTGGTTATGTGAAAACCAGTCAAGGCGCGCGACGGGGTTTTATCGATGGGATTTTGTCGGGTGATCGCTGGGGTTTGAAAGGTTCGGAAGATCTCGGTGGCGGCATGAAAGCAATCTTTGATTTGGAAAATGGCTTCGATATTGGCATGGGGCAGTTAGGCCAGGGCGGCCGGGAATTCGGGCGTCAGGCGTTTGTTGGTTTGTCGGGTAACAGTTGGGGCACGTTGACGCTCGGGCGGCAATACGATCCGCTCGTTGATATGGTTCAGCCGCTGACGGCTGACAATTATTTCGGAAGTATTTTCGCAACGCCGGGTAACGTGGACAACTACGACAATAGCCTGCGTGTATCCAACGTCGTGAAATACGTCTCGCCAAACTATGCCGGCTTGCAGTTCGAGGGGGGACTGTACGCGTTCAGCGGTCTGGCTGGCCGCACGGGGTAAGGATACACCTACAGCGGGGCAGTCACCTACAACAACGACGGTCCGCTCGGTATCGCGGCAGGTTAATTTTCTCGCCACGAACCCCAGCCCGACTGCGGGCGCATTCCGCGACGGCTGGGACCCGACTTCATCGTCAGACGCAATCTTCGACGGCGCGATCAACAGCGGTTATGCAACCGCCAAATCGCTGGGCATTGCCCGAGCGGGAATTCAGTATGCGCTTGGTCCGGTAACAGTCGGCGACTCGTACAGCAATGCGCAGTATAAAAACGACGGCGATTTAACCTTCACGAGCACCGAGAAGTACAACGTTGGCAATGTGTTCGTCAACTACCAGGCGACCCCAGCCATGCTGTTTGCCGTAGGCTACTCGTATGAGAAGGCGAGCAGGAACACGTCCACGTATAACCAGGCTAGCCTTGGCGCAGACTATTCATTGTCCAAGCGTAGCGATCTTGTGGTCGGCGCGTATCAGCATGCCAGCGGTACGCAGCTCAATCCGGACGGCACGACGTCGCCGGCGCAGGCTTCGATCAGCTCGTATGGTTTCAACGGCCCCGCCAGCTAGGAAATGTTCATCCTCGGCATGCGTCATAAGTTCTGAGGGTGGGGTAGCGGTTTCCCGGTTTCTGAAACGGGCGTTGACGGCCAGCGAGACACGTGCGATTGCAACAATCAGCAACCCGGATTATGCGCAGTAATATAGTACTGCGTAGCATGATTGGTGCGGTTAGCGCATGTTTAGAAACGGTAGCCGATACCGGCGAGAAAAACGTCGCTATCCTTGTTGTACCCGGTCAGGACACGGTTCCACGAGCCGCGAAAGACCCAGTGTCTCGCGAACTGATAGCTCGCTGACATGGTGATCAGCGCGGAGGCTTTGTCGGCTGTATTCGTGCCGCCGGCGACCCGGTATGTATCGATGGCGACATAGGGTCCTGCACCAACCACGAGCCGAAGCCGCTCATTGAAAAACCCTCGGCTGAGCCATAGCTCAGTCGCCGCGCCGTTGCGCCGGGTGAGTGCGGTCGGCCCCTCATCCATCCAGGTCAGGGTCGCGTCGACATAAGATCCAAAGCCGTGACGATACTCAACGCTCTTGGCGAACGCGCCCGGCGAATGCAGGCTGTTCACTTCTGTTTTTCCCGCGAGCACGGTCAGCTCGTCCCGATTCCCCGAGGTTTGCGCAAGGTAGCTTGGAATAGCCCCGGAATGATGGGTGCCGCCGAGTTGATACCCGATGCCGAACATCGCGCTTGTCGTGGTGATGGTGTGGAACGTGTCTATGCGGTTCACCCGCACTTGATAGAACCACGGTGTGCGTGTGTACCACATTGCCTCAAGGCTATAGATCAGGGACCAGCCATGCACGTCGGCATAACGTTTGCCTTCGTCAAACGCTGTACTGACCCCACAGTCCCGCGAAGGTGGCAAAAACGAAAGTGCCGAAACCCGCAACCGCGAGCGGCTGGAGGGCAGCAAAGAAACCCAGCGATTCCGGTTTGAACAGCCCGGACTGGATCATGCCTGGCGCGACGTAGCCCGTGAAGAAGAGGTCATAGAACTCGAACACACCACCAAGCGAGATCAGGATCACCATGGCCCAGACGGTGCGCGAGGGGGGGCAGCCGATCAAGCCGTGCTGCAATTTCCGCTGCTTTCTCGCTGGACATGTAAGCCTCTTATTTTTGAAAGAACTGTAAAGTTGATCGCGACGCCCGTTGCTTCTTGTCGCGAAAGTTCGGTAACAGCATGCCGGCACGGAAGGCGGCATTGCAAAATCCAAAGGATGCAAACGACGCCCCGTGTTTCCCGACGATTGCCTGTCTTTGAAATCGCCTCGATCCACGCGAAGGAAATAACGACTGCTGGGGGGACCCTCTGCCGTCTCGCACATCACCACGATATTCAACAATGCGGGCGAATACCAACGCATCGTTTGTGGGTTGATGTGAGATACCCAGCGTCGCGCTTCTCAGTCGAATTTCCCATTCGAATCGATTCAATGCTTTGAGACGGCTGCGCTCAAGTGAATCCATTAGTGATCGATGTGAACGCGCAGGTTCCCGCTAACCGACAGGATGTATACGCGGGCCGGTATCGACACGCGTTGCTTCTCCTAAGGAGGCGGTTGGCGCAAAGATTTCACACACTCGCCTCAGGACTCCCGCGCTTGTCAGATCAAGCCTGTGCGAGCATCATCTAGCCTGAATTTATCCAGTTCCCGGACCATGTGGGCAGTGAGGCGGTTGGTTTCACGCTGGCCTATTGACTGCTTGCAGAAGGACCGGTTTGAGCTCTCTCCACTGACGAAGCGAGCGCAACCGGACCATATCGACAAGAGATAATCAAATGAATGTGTCAATCTCGCGACGGGCTCTCATGGTTCTCGCCGGTGCCCTGTGTGCAGGGGCGATAAGCTTTGCACAGGCAGCGCCGGTCACGTTCACAGTGCCGCTCACCGGTGCGCAGCAAGTGCCGCCAGTCGAGACCTCGGGTACCGGCAGCGCCAACATCTCTTACGATCCCGACACGCGGGTCGTCACCTGGGCGATTACCTTCAGCGGACTGTCCAGCGACACCACCATGGCGCATTTCTATGGTCCCGCGGCGTCCGGCAAGAACGCACCGGTGGAAGTCTGGCTGTCCGAGAAAGGCGCCGCCATCACTAGCCCCGTCAATGGCACCGCGACGCTGTCTCCGGCGGACGCGCAAGAGTTTCTCGCGGTTCAGATGTATGTCAACGTGCACACCAAGGATCATCCCGCCGGTGAAATCCGCGGTCAGGTAGTGCCGCCCAAGAGCAACTGACACGGACTGACTGAAACCGCACTCAGAGATACATCGCGAGAAGCGTTGTTGCCACGACGCTGACGACCAGCAAAAGCAGCGCCAGCAGTGCTGATGCCGGTCGTGGCGCGCCGATCTGCTCCGGCAGGAGCTTGCGTCCGATGAGCATGGGGCGCAGCAGGTTGTGGCCCTTGGCGATCGCGTATAACGTGATCGCCAGCACGTGCAGCGCCACGGCTGCCAGCGCAATGCGTCCCACAGGATCATGTGCAGCGCTGTGATGGCGTTGGCGATCAACGCGGGAACCCATTGGGTCAACGGCCCGTCGCCTGGCATGTCGTCGCTTAGCGTCTCCCCAGCAGCAAAGCCAGCAATAGCAGTACCATCCCCGCCCGCCGCATTTGTGGCCCACCTGAAGGTCGGCTTCGCGGCGGAATACGTGGCGCAGATGGCGCCATGCAGCGGCAGGGGCACGCAGAAAGCGACGGAATCGCGCGGTCTCGCTGCCGAAGAAACCCCACAGCAAGCGGAACAGCACCAGCGCCAGCAGTGCCTCGCCAATCCGCACGTGCCAGTCCATCCAGTTCAGCCTTGAGGTCACATAGGCTGTCACCACCAGCACGACCACCAGCCAGTGGAACAGCTTCGTTGGCATGTCCCAGACGAGCACCGGGCGACGACCGGATTGCGTCTGTGCGGTGACGGGTCCATCAGCATCCATGTGCCGGTCCTCCGAACGCGCTGCTCATCCGATACGACGGAGGGCATTCACCGTATTGCTGGCCATATTCGTTTACATCTCATCGCCTTTGTACCGGCTTGTCATTCATAGATGCAGCAGGTGGCTTGCACGGATTGGACGTCGGCATCATCTTCGTCAGCTATGCGATCTATCTTTCAGCATGGAAGATCCGGCGCCCTGGACCGAACGCAACATCACTCAACTCAACGCAGCGCGCTGTCGGCTCCATGAGCGGCACCGTGTTCCGCGCGTGGCTACGTGAGCGCACTGGCGATTACGAACACAATGATATTCAAAGCCAGCACGAGGAAGCCGATATTGATGTCCTTCGCCGAATCGGGGAGAAAGGGAAACATCTGTCCGATGCTCAGGTGCAGGGTTGTGGTCACCACGACAACAGCCACGCCCGCAATGATCCTGCCCATGGCGCCCTGTTTCGTCGCGCGGCTTTTGTGCATCAGGCTCGCTATCAACGCAGGAAAGAGCTGTGTCACGAAGCTATAGTCCATCAGCAGCAGCGCGCCGATCATGGTTGCCGCCCTGCAGCGTGAACCAGATGTCGACGAGTGCGACGACAGGCACGAGCCTGCCGACAAACGCATCGGAGGTCTGACGGTTCATCGCCCCTCGATAAACGTCGTTCGCGAGCAGGGTGGACGCCGAGGTCATGATCATCGAGCCCGGGACGAGCGCTGTCAGCACGCCGGCAGCGCCGATCACACCGACGATCCACGGATCAAAACTCTGGATGGACAGCCGGAACAACGACAGGTCGATATCGCCGCTTTTCAGGCTCGGCACCTTGAGCGTTGCTGCAAATCCCACGAAGAACACGAACAGCAGGATCAGTTGATAGATGGGCAGGATGATTGAATTGCGCCGGAAGGTCCGTTCGTCGCGAGCCGTTTAAACCGAACCGAAGGTATGTGGCCACATGAAGAAGCCGAGGGCCGTCAGCAGCACTGTGGACTGGAACCACGACACGCTGGACCCCTTCGCCGGGAAGGTAAGGAAACCAGGCTGGGCGGCATCGATCACATGGAACATCGGGCCAATGCCACCGTAAAGGTGATAGGGCAGGTAGATGCCCAGCGCCAGTACCACGCTCAGGATCAAGATATCCTTCACCACGCCGAGCCCCGTACGCCCGACAGGATCACGTAGGCTGTGACCACCAGCGCGCCGATCCAGACAGCGACCGTTGGCGATATCACGCCATACGAAGCCGTCGCCACAATGATGCCGAGTCCCTTGAATTGCAGTACGAGATAGGGAATCAGCGCGACCACGCCGACCAGGACGCCGAGGGCGGGGCTGTCGTACTTGCGAGCGAAATAATGGGGCTGCGAGACGAGCCGGTGTTTCTTCGCGTAGCGCCAGATTAGCGGCGCATCCAGTACGAGAGGATGTAGGCCAGGGTTCCGTACGCGAGAATGTAGTAGACGGGTGCGCCCTTGCCATAAGCGAAGCCGCTGCCGCCGAGAAAAGTGAACATCGTTTAGATTTCTCCGGCCATCAGGAGAAACACGAACGCCGTGCCGAAGCTGCGGCCGCCGACAGTCCACTGCTCGAGATTCATGTCATGAACGTGCCGCGCACGCACGCTCAGATAGAGCGTCAATACCCATCACAGCAACAATGATAACCAGGGCGCTGCTCATGATCGGGACTCCGCTGCTTCGTTGACCGCCTGGTGGTTGGTCGGATCCAGCCTATAGATGATGCCCATGATGATCGCGCTCAACACGATCCAGATCACGATCCACGCGAGCACGAACGGCATGCCGAGGACTAGAGGTTCAACCTGATTGACGGGACACCGATGAGAATACCAATGAACGGTAGCGCGGCCATGATTCGAAAAAGCATGACGAATAACCCCTAGAGCTGTGTGTCTTGCGTGTCGGACAAGTCTTTGTCCCGCTGACTCTATGCTTTATTCGTTGATTGGCAAAGTCGATCAAAAAATCATAGGATTTTTGAAAGGTTTTGTACTGGGGGATTTCACCGTGGGCGATGCGCCTGTCTGAGCGCCGTCACACTATGTTGTTGGAAATACATCGTGGGCTTTTTAGAAGTCGAACTTCACTTTGGGAAATCGCAGAAAGACAAATCTATAAGTTATCCGAAATAGATCGATTGCCGCAGTACCAGAGAAAGTCCGACTCAAGTAGGCCTGCAAACGGCCGCGTCTAGGGTTTGAGAATGTTGCTGATGTTGGATAGTGTGTCGAGCATATGGTGCCGGTGGGCTCGAAGTGCTTCCGACGCTTCCTCGTTGCGCTCTTTTTCGAGGAAATCGAATATGGAGGTGCTGCTTGCAGTGCACAGCGTAGCGTTCCCGATGCTGCATCGAGCGGTAAGAGAGCAGCCGCTGAACACGGTTCACCCGCTTGATAATGTCAATGAAGAACGAGTTGCCGGACGCCTCAACCAAAGACTCGTGAAATCGCACGCCACGGTCGTGTCCCTGATCCGCCGTGTCTGTCGCAATCCCGCCCGCCAGTAAGTGGACCTCCGCTGCACGGCAGCGCTCAAGCACTTTAGGGTCGAAGCCGATAGCCCGGTTCGAGCAACGCGGCAGGCTCAAGCGCAAGCCGCAGCCGATAAGACTTCAACAGACTGTCCGGGGTCGTCAGCATGGCGGAAAACTGCCAGCCGTAACCGAGTTTGCGCTCCGCCCACCCCTCTTGTGCAATACGCCCCAGTAGCGCGTTGAGCTGCGTCGTTGTCAGCCCGTAGCGTGCCTGGAGCAGCTGCTCGGAGACCTCTTCAGGCAGCAGGCCCTTAAGCCGGTCGTCGGCAATGCGAAAGTAGACACTCGTTACAACGTCCGACTTGCCTAATCCAAGTTGCTCGACGATCTCATCCAGCGGTTCCACCACGGGTTTCGCGAGAAAGAATCCGCGATTGCGCTCGCGGATCAGCACGTCCTTTTCGTGCAGGAAGGAAAGGGCATCGTTCACGGGCGAGCGCGAAACGCGCAGTCGGTCGGCAATCAGCTGCGCCGGCAAGTGGCTGCTAACTGCCATGCCTTCTGCTTGAATAAAGGCGACGATTTGCGCGGCGATTGATCTGTCGTTCATAGTGATTCTTGCATTTCCGGCTGCGTCTGCGGCTCGCCGCGACTGCATTGTCAGGTCGTTGGCGAATTGGCAGCCAGGGTTTTTTGCAGGATCAGCGGAATAACGCCGCTTGCACGCAGCAAAGCGATTTTCAGCTGTGTTTCCACTTCTGCCACGGCTTCGAATTGCTCGATGCTCCCATCCGCCCTGATAATTCGGGTATCCACTTTGCAACGGGAGCCAAGTGTCTTCGGCGCCGCGTTCACTTCTACCTTATCACCGGGCCGGATGTTCAGTGTGGAGGGGTGGGTTGACGCCCTTGGGCAAGCATATGGGCAGGAGTCCCATGCCAATCAAATTAGACCGGTGAATTCGCTCGAAGCTTACGGCAAGCACCGCGCGAATCCCGAGCAAGCGCTGGCCTTTCGCTGCCCAATCAGGCGACGAACCCGTGCCGTATAGTTCACCCGCAATCAGGACGACCGAGTCACCGTCCGCGCGATATCGATTCGATTCGCCGCCTCGAAAATGGGAATCACGTCGCCGCTCGGGACATGCAGCGTGTTCGCAGCAGGAACGTCCGGCTTCAGCAAATTGACCAGTGTGACCAGTGTCTTGTTGTAAAACGCCGCCCGCACCATGACCTCCCAGTTCCCGCGACGCGAAGACGTTCAGGTCGCTTCGATCATCGCCACGCTCGACGAGGAAATCCGCAACGTAGCTGTCCGCTGGAATGGCGTTCGCCGGCGAGATGCGAGCCCTCTGAGAGCGCCGCGAACGGAGGACGCCTGAGCGCTGTCGAAGCTGTTTCCCATGGAAACAGCGCGCGCTCTGGAACCTCCATGTCATGCCAAAGTGGATTCCGGCTGGCGATAGCGAATGCGCGCAGGTAGTCGGCCGGCTCCGCGGCTTGCTCGACCAAGGCTGCGTGCGACCTCTTCCCGGTTTGGCCACAAGTCTTTCAGGAAAACGGGAGCGTCATTGGATGTGACCTGGATCGGATCCCGGCTCAAATCAATTTCCGCATTGCCGGCGAGCGCGAAAGCGATGACCAGAGGCGGCGACATGATAAAGCCAAGGTCCAGGTCGGGACGGATCCGGCCCGGAAAATTCCGGTTGCCCGACAGCATTGCAACCGGGTAGATCGACTTGCTCGCCATGGCCTTTTTGACCGGCTCGGTAAGCTGGCCGGAATACCGATGCAGGTCATGCAGCCGTAACCCACAATATCGAAGCCGAGGGACGAAAGATCATCAATCAGGCCGGCCCGCTCAAGATACGCGGCGGCGGCCGGCGAGCTGGGGCCAAGTGATGTCCTTGACTCAAGCCGGCGCTGTCAGGCTGAGCCTGCGTGCCTTACGGGCGAGCAGACCCGCCACAACCAGGAGCGCCGGATCGGATGTGTTGGTGCAGCTGGTGATGGCGGCAATCGCGACAGGGTGATTCGGCATCCCGCAGGTGTCGCTTGCCGCCTTGAAAGCGAATTTCTCCAGCGCTTTCGACGTATCGGAGTAGTCCAGCAAATCCTTGTGGGCGCCGTGGACCGGCGACGTGCATGCCAACCTCGCTCAAATCGATGTCGATCATTCGCGTATAGGTCGGCGCTGCAGTAGGATCAAGCCGGCTTTCTTTGTAAATTGTTCGACCAGCGCTATCGCACTTGTCTTGCGGTTTGTCCCGCGAAGGTAATCCAGAGTGTGACCGTCCACTGGAAAAACCCCGGTCGACACACCCACCGTACCCCGGAGCCATATTGGCGACAACCGAACGGTCTCCGGCGGTCAGCGTCGCCACTCCGGGACCAAAAAATTCGACACCCCCCCCCGGACACGCCGATCTGGCGAAGACGTTGTGTCACCGTCAGCGCCAGATCGGTCGCAAGCGTTCCAGGCCGGAACGCGCCCGTTCGTTAACCGAACACCGATCACGTCAGGGATTGGATTCGCTGCATCACGGGCATGCCCAACATGACGGTCTGCGCTTCGAGCCCGCCTACACCCCATCCGAGCACGCCAATGCCATTGATCATCGGCGTGTGGCTGTCAGTGCCGATGAGGGAGGCACAGCCCACTGTTCTCCCTCGCGCTCCACGACCGATACGACCGTCGCCAGCTGTTCAAGATTGATCGTGTGCATGATGTCCGTGCCGGGCGGATCCATCCGCACGCCGGTCAGTGCTTTCGAAGCCCACCGAAGCGATAACGCTCGTTATTGCGCCGCAGCTCAAGCTGCAGATTCATCGGGGCCGCGTCGGGGCGAGCGAAATACTCAACGGCAAGTGAGTGATCGACTGATGAGTCGACCGGCAGCACGGGATTGAGTGCGGTCGGGTTCGCCCCCGGCCTCGGCCAACGTGTCTCGCATAGCCGCGATATGCGTGGGCGTGCTCGTCGTGTCGTGTATCGGCACCCAATTTGGCTGGAAGGCAATCTCGACCTCGCTCGTGCCGCTATTGAGCCACTCAAAGATCCCGTCTACGGCAAGACGGTGCTCCTCGGCGTCCGTGTTCCGAATCACGTTCTCCAGCATCAAACGCAAGACGACCGGCAGCTGGACGAGCTGCGCGCCGAACATGCCCGGCAAATCGATGAAGCGAAAAACGTCGTCACCAAATGCCAGGCGAGCGTCAGGGAAAGCTTTCCATAACTGTATTTTGCCATTTATAAACGTAAAAATGCAACATAGTAAAAACCCCAGACCAAAAAATCGAGACAACCCCGTGAAACCAGGAAAACCATCGGCACCCATGCAGGGGATGAAAGCAAACGCAAGTCGGCGATCTCTTCTTCAAGGCGCCGTGTCGGTCAGCGCCGCGGCCTTGACCATGGTGGTTCCCTCGGCATTCGCGGCAACGGACCGGGCCTCTCGCCCAACGAATTAAAAAGGACAAGGTATGTTTGCCTATGTTGGTTGCTGGACCACTCGTGAACGTAATGCCAGGGGCGACGGCATCAGCGTCTATTCGGTCGACCAGGAGTCGGGGAAGCTCGAACCGGTCCAGCTCCTGAAAGATGTGGTCAACCCGTCTTTCCTGGCACTGAGCGCCAATGGCGAACGGCTCTACACCGTACACGACCTAAGCGACATCAGTTCGTTTGCCGTCGACAAGGCAAGCGGCAAGATCACGCTCCTGAACAAGCAAAGCACACAAGGGCAGAATCCCGTTCACCTGGTGATCGACCCTACAGGGCTCTACCTTGTGGTTTCAAATCACATCGGGTCGAGTTTTGCCGTGCTGCCGATCACTGAGGATGGCTCTCTCAAAGCACTGACGCAGTTGGTGAAACTTGAGGGGCCGCTTGGACCGCACAAGGTTGAGCAGATGGTACCCGAAGCCTCACTTCAATCCTTTCGATCCGTCCGGCGAATCTGTCACTGCTCCTGCCAAAGGTCTGGACCAGATCCTGACCTATCGATTCAAAGACGGTCAGTTGTCTCCCGGCACACCGGCGTTCGTGACCGCGAGAGATATCAGGCCCCCGTACATAGATAGCATTTCACCTCAGGTCGAGCTTTGCCTATTGCGTCAACGAGCTTGACTCGACTGTCACGACGTACGGGTATTCATCGGGCAACGGATCGCTGCAACCGCTTCAAACCGTTTCCACGCTTCCCGACACGTTCACGGGTAACAGCCGTGCATCGGAAATTGAAATCGATCACAGTGGGCGATATGTGTATGCGTCGAATCGAGGTTATAATAACATTGTCGTGTTCAGGATCGCCAAAGGTTTTCTGAATCTCGTCGAAACCGAGCAAAGTCGTGGCCGTACTCCGCGGTTCATGACATCGACGCCGAACGGCCGCTTCATGTTCGTGCTCAATGAGGACAGCGACAGCATTGTTGCTTTCGCGGTTGACCATGCGTCCGGGCGGATCAAGCCGACAGGGTTCTCCGTTCAAACCGGCAGCCCCGTTTGCATGGCGTTCTCGCAACATCAGGCGTAAGCTGGCTCCTCCGACCCTACAAGGACATCGAGCGGCGCTACGCCGATGCGACCGATATGCACACACCATCAGCAATCAATGAATCCGCACTCGCCAGGAAGATCTCCTGGCGAGTCATCCCGTTCGTGTTCGTTCTCTACATTGTCTCGTGTCTCGTACCTTGATCGAGTCAACATCGGATACGCGGCGTTGCGAACAAGAAACTGGCGCTGAGCAGCGAGGCATTCGGTTTCGTCTCGGGCATTTTCTGTTCGAAGTGCCAAGCAACATGATGTTGAACAAGTACGGCGCGCGTGTCTAGATCGCACGCATCCTGCTTACCTGGGGGCTGTTGCGATCATATCAGCGTTCGTCCATAACTCGTCCATAACGTGACGCAGCTCTACATCCTGCGATTTCTGTTGGGTGCGGCGAAAGCAGGCTTCTTCCCCGGCATCGTCGTCTACCTGACGTACTGGTTCCGGGCGAAGAAATGGGCTACTACAGTCGCGTTGTTTACGGCTGCTATCCCCGTTTCTTACATCATCGGTACTCCGCTGAGCACCTGGATCATGGACAACTTTCACTGGCTGCAGTGGAGCGGCTGGCGGTGGACGCTGGTTCTTGAAGGCGCACCCGCGCTGATAGGCGGAGTCTTGTGTTTCGTTTATCTGGCCGACAGACCGAAGGATGCAAAATGGTTGAAACCCGAGGAGCGTGACTGGCTGCTCGCCGAGCTGGAAAACGACAAACGGGCACGTCCCAACGTGAAGCACATTGGAACATTCAAGGCTCTCGCCAGTCCGAAAGTCCTCTACCTGTCGTTCATTTATTTTGTCTATCAATGCGGCAGTCTTGGCGTCGGGTATTGGATGCCGTAGATCATCAAAGGCTGTTCCACAGAACTTAGCCACACGCAGATTGGATTGATCGCGACGATACCGTACCTGTTCGCGACGGTAGTCATGGTGTTCTGGTCACGCAGTTCCGACCGCCGAAGTGAACGGCGGTTGCACTCGGCCATCCCGCTGGCCGTTGCGGCCGTGTCTCTGCGCGGCGCCGGAATCGCGTCCTATGTTTCAGTTTTAATGATCAGCCTGAGCCTCGCGGGGGTGTATGCATTCAAGTCACCCTTCTGGGCGTTGCCTACCTTGTTTCTGACGCGTTCGAGCACTGTGGTGTCCATCGCCTTGAGCAATTCAATCGGTAACCTGGGTGGTTTCGCAGGACCGTTCGTGATCGGCTATATCAAGGGGCAGGGAGGCAGCGTGACCACGGGCCTTCTGTTCCGTCCGGGTTGCTGGCGGTGTCATTCCTGATGACGCTCCTCATTCGGATTAACGACCGTGCGGTGACACAGGCGGAGGCAGAGCCTGTTCCGCAAACAAAAGTGCCTGATGACTGCCGCTGTGAGCTTGAGCATATTGCCAACAGCGGCATTCGAGATCGTCATCGTCGAAAATTAATTCACCAACAGTCCATCCATCGGAATGGCTGGTTTTCGTCCTGCAATCAAGTCGGCCGTGATGCGAGCCGAACCGTGCGACATGGTCCAGCCGATATGGCCGTGACCCGTATTCAAATAGAGATTGCGATATTTCTTGCGGCCGAAAAACGGCAAGTTGGTTGGCGTCATCGGCTTCAGCCCTGCCCACATCTCAGCACGATCATAGTTTCCGCCAGCAGGATAGAGCTCCTGCGTCACGCGTTTCATGAAGGCGAAATCAGACGGCTTGTGACTGGTATCTAAGCTGGCGAATTCGGCCGTCGCGGTGACCCAGATCCGGTCGCCGAATCGCGAAACTGCGACCAGATGATACTCATCGACCGCCGCAACATTCGGGGGCGACGGCCGTCCCTCTATCGGAATAGTGAGGGAGTATCCCTTGATTGGATAAATCGTAAGTGCTCGATTTTCGGCGTTTATCGGCAGCGGTACGAGAGAGGAGCACGGGTTGAGAGAGGAGGCACGGGTG
>CALNPU010000094.1 GCA_940588625.1 uncultured Caballeronia sp. | reverse complement strand
TGATGACAAACATTTTAAATTTCAGCTTGCCGATGATCACCAAATCATATTATCTAAAATTAGGCAAATCTTTTTCGCCGCCTCACCAAATTCGCAATTTTGTCAATACGAATGATTCATTCATAAGCTCTTTCGATCACAGACAAATTTTTCACCTATTAAATTGGCTCATCAGTCGAAATTCATCGTCAAGTTTTCGAGAATTAAGTCCAAATCACCAGTCCACCAAGACAGGCTTTCTTTTCAGGGAAATTGAGAATCTCTCCTTTACCGATTTTTGAAGAATTGCCAAAGAATTTCGAATTTCTTCGAAAGTTGCTTTTCCATAATTTAAGATTACGAGAGGGTTATCTTTATAAACTCCGACGCCGCCAAATTTTATTCCATGAAACCCACATTGCTCAATCAAACAGCCGGTTGATGTTTTTATATATTCTTCGGACTGAAAATATCGGGGAATCTCTGAATAAAATCTGGCTAATTTTTCGAAATGAAAAGTTTTGATAGTTAGATTTATAAAGAAACTACCAGCGTTCCCAAGCACGGTCGGATCAGGCAAACGACGACTACGTACCATTCTTACCGCATCGCCGATTATTTTAAGACCAATTAATTCGGGTTCGTCAATACCCAATTCAGCCCGTATCTTCGGATCACGGACAGGGCTTCTCCCTTTTCTTTTCAAGGAGAAATCATGCCAACAACAATATATCTAGCTGCCGCCGGCGATTTAAAGAGGCTCATCCTGTAGGAAAATTTGCACACCTTCGCCGGTATTATTTTGAATTCTCAACTCAATTTTTCATAAACTTCGATTTTGCAAATCGAATTAGCCACTTCACTCCCGTAGGCTCCAATATTTTGAATAGTGCCGCACCGACCGTCCCGGGAATTCCTGCGAGAAATTCGACTCCGCACAAATCTTCGTGCGCGCAGTAGGTGACAAAATCATCCCACCTTATCCCCACCAACCTTAATTATTATCCTGTCATGCGTACAACAATCCAGTCGAAATCACGTTTGAAAATAATATTGCTTCCCTCACCAAGAACGCATACGTTCCATCCATTTCGCTCTGTGGTAAGCAAGACACTGCTTAATTCTTCACCTGATTTAACTTCAATATATGCTCGAGTAGCCACCTCAACACCGAACGTATGAAGTCGACGTAAAGATTTATTATACGAAATATCCATTTAATTGTTCAGGCGAAGTTAATTTGAAATTTGGTTCCTCCGTATGCGCCGAGTAGGCTGCAGACCTTGTCGTCGATGGTTTCCTTCGTCCAGGTGATGAAGTTTCGCCAGTGGTATTTGGCCTGTTTCCAGACGATCTCGATCAGATTGAGTTCGGGACTGTATGGCGGCAGATAGAACAGTTGCATGCGATGCTCGCGTAGCCAGCGCTCATTCACGTCAGGATCGATGGCATGATGGATCGAAGCGTTGTCAAGTACCACCACGGTCGGACGTTCATCGCCCTGCAGGGCGATCTGCTCGAGGAACTCGACGAGACAGCGCTCGCCTTTCTTTGATAGACGAGCTCGTGACATGGTGAGTCAACGCGTTGGCTCAGAAGTCGAGGGCGCCGAAAACCGAGCGCCGGCAGTGGAAGCGAGGTTCGACACAGTGAGGCAGGCCACGCGGTGACCACGCTCTTTGCACCGGAGGTAACGCGGCAAAACCTGCTTCATCGAAATAGACCAGGCGCACTGCGTTGGCGCGAGCGACGCAGTGCAGTTTTTTTCAGGGTGGCTGATTTCATCTCGAAGTCTTCCTGGTTGCGCTTTTTTGAGCGAGAAGCGATTGCGCTTGAACGAAAAAACTTCCCGCCGAAGGGCGACCGACAAGGTTTCCAGCGCGCATGGCATCGGTTCGCCATGCACGGCTTCGATGCGCTTCGCGATTTGTCCGAGCGTCATGGACTCCGTACGCGCAACCTCCATCGCCGTGGCGAGCATGGCTTCGGACAACGCACGAAGACGACCGCCGCCATGGCCGGACAGCAGACCTTTGCTCCTCCCACAGATGGGACCAGTTGTAGATCGACTGGACACTTATGCCCAGTTCAACAGCAACCTTGGGCGCACTCATTCCATTGCCCAGCAGCAGAAGTCCGTCCTGCGGCACGCGTGCGCACGTCCCGATGTCGATGGTTCACGGACAGTTGTTGCAAGGTATGCCTCTCTGCTTTGCTCAGCTTGATGATGCATTTCATCGGGCGTCGTTTGTGTTGGACTCTTTAATCAAACGCGCCAACTTCAAAACCGTCGACACGGAACACCACTTAAAGTCCAAGATGCGGTGATTGATCTTTCGTGTAATTTACTGATTTCAAATTGATCGCATTTCCGTAGAGGAGGCTGCCCGAGCAGAACAGATCTAACGTGCTGATGTTGAAGAAATTCCCGTATTGATGGCCAAGCAGCTATTTGTACTCGACACTCGGTAGATTTGGGGCGATAGCACTTTTTATTCGTGGATAGATTTTCGATTTTCGCCTGAAAAAAATGTGAGGGGAGGACCCTATGCGGCGCTAGCCCAACGAAGTCCGTCGTGCCGAGAATTGAGCGGCGAATAACGCCTACCTGACCGCGGGAGGCACGTTCGCAACGTCGGCTAACGCAAATCGGCTAACGCAAATTCGGCTGGGGTAATAATAGCATGGGAACCATCTCGGTGCAGCCGGCCGCGCACGCCTACGAGCACCGTGATCTGAGCTCTGTTCAAATTCACGCGAACGTTCCGTCCTGCGGACTGCGGGAAATCACACGATGTCTGCGGTATTTGAACGTCGCTAGTTTTAGTTTGTTTGTATCAAACTACAGGACGTCGTTCCACAGTACACGTACGCGGAAGGTGTAAGCGACAGCTATCCGCAATGAAGCGTCGCTGTCTCCGGTGGCCGACAACAAGGAGGGCTCGATGGTTTGTTGCGGAGGTGAGCGGATTATCTGCCAGTACAGCCATTCCATGCGGCAGATTCAGAACAAACTACATCTCATATCGAGGGCGGCGACTAGATAGCAATGCGCGGTGCTGATCACACACGATAGGATGCGGCTGGTTGCGGAGGCCCGCCGAAAGAACTGCCCTATGGCGTTCCACCAGCCTAACCTACTGAGACCATCAGCAACGAGATGCCAGCGTGTTTCACTCTTGTCGTCAACCATAGCGCACTGCCTTCGACTTTGTATCAAGAGGAGGTGGCTCACTGGTCGCGGCCCAACGCCAGCGCATTTTGACGCAATGAGGTGTTCGAGGTCATCAACCAAGATAGCCGACACGATATGAAGACACGCAGCCGCCGCTGGCGCGTCGTCGTAGCGAACGCAATGTTGTAGATCAAGGCATTCACCGTCAAGGCATTCACCGATGTCTTCATGTTGGTGTCCTAAACCAATTCGCGCAACGTCTGAGCCGCCGTCTGCGTTGGAGCACTTAACTAAGTAAGGGACGAGCAATCTCGTTGACCGGTCGTCTGTTTGCATCGCCTGAGCTCATAGACATGAACACTATACGGTCCTCAGCTTTGATTTAAACAGTAAGGGTTCTTGATTCGGTAACAAACATCAACCCTCCTCGCCGCAATCGGTATTCGTCACCAGTTTAGAAGATCGAACGTACTCGAGCGAATGGCAAATTCCTGTTAATACATCGGTCGCTAACACCATACATAACCCTCCACAGACAGAGCTCCAAGAGGCGGGTCATCTTGAATTATAAAAAATACTGAAGCAATTCGGACATTTCTGACCATCCGCAGTCAATTATGACTCAAACAAACCGCGCCTAATTTCGTGAACTAGCTGATGCCACCAACAAACCCTTCAAAGTTCGCGCGATGCTTGGATGCAAATCACAAACACTTATCCGAAATGGTCCGTTGTTGCGACAATTTACAAAATTACTACGACAAAAACAGCAACTCTCCCCCTAAACTCAGATCAACATATTCTGCAAACAGCATCAAGGGCAATCGTGAAATCAACATCAAATTTGCTGTTAATTTATAAATAACACATCGGAACCACCCTCACACCTACCAAAACCTACCCAATCTAACAGGAGTTTCTGCATAAATGGATAGTAGCTAAAACGGCCGTTATGTACTTAACTATCCAGCAGTGACGCCAAATACAGATGAGCTTCTTCGAATTCCAGAGGTCGAAATGGAAATTGTCTACAGAGATGAAAGTGTAAATAAGGGAAACTACACATGGTGTATTCGTGGGGAGGCTCGGCTCGATTATGAGGTTATCGAGGCGGAGAATATATTCGCCCCCCCCACAACGATCTTCTCGGAAATATTGGACGAGATAATTTCGAGCTCGCGGATCAGAAGAAATCTGATTTACGCCGACAGCGAGGTTTTTAGATTGCACGGCGAAGCACTCATTGATTATTTTACTTTTCACAACATACGATTCAAAATCGCCTTAATTAACGTGAATGAATCAAAAAAGATGTAAAAACATTGCATTTTATTCTGAGAGAAATGATTGATTTCGGCGTTGCTCGTCGATCCGAGCCAGTCATCGCAGGAGGTGGTGGATGTTTAATGGACCTTGCGGGGCTTGCGGGCGATCTTTATCGAAGGAAAATCCCATACGTGCGGATCCCAACTACACTCCTTGGAATTGTAGGCGCAGCGATTGGAGTGAAAACTGGTTGTAATTCCGAAGCACATAAGAATCGCATCGGAAGCTACTATCCTCCGGTCGCTGCCATCTTAGATCGAACTTTTTTAAAAACATTGCCCAACAGACACATCAGAAATGGCATCTCTGAAATCCTTAAGATGGGAATCATCGCCAACAAGCAACTTTTCGAGATTATAGAACAACATAGCGAAGAACTGATCACCGAAAGATTCTCCAAAAGTCAAATCGCTTCACAAGTGATACGCCTTGCCGTTCAACAATATGCTGGAAGAATTAGAACCGGATCTGTGTGAAATCGACCTGCGTCGAATAGTTGATTTTGGACATGGATTTAGCCCTCTTTTTGAAATGAAGGTGATTGACGAATTATTGCATGGTGAAGCAGTGGCGATTGACATGGCTATCTCAACTGTGATTTCTGCCAACAGAGATCTTCTCGATTGGCAGTCAGCGAATCGAATTTCGAATCTTTTAAATAAAATTGGACTCCTAATAACACATGAAGTTTGCACAGAAGATTGCCTGATCGATTCACTAAGCGATGTCGCCAAGCATCGCGGTGGTAGACAGTCGCTTCCCATTCCGCTACAAATTGGCACTGCCAGATTCTTGGACGACGTAAGCCTTGACGAATGTAACACTGCATATTCGTATCTCGCAGAATTTTTTTCGCAATACACACGTCCATCTAATCGGGAGTTAATAGATGCGAGCGGTATTTGATATCGGCGGAACTAGCCTGCGATTTGGAATCTACGACCCTGCTCAAAACAAGCTAATCATCCGTGGACAGGCAAAAACACCAAATTATCGAAACTCGACACTTCACGGCGAATCACTGATACGATCAATTTTTTCCGTTATGCACGAGTGCATTACTCGTGATATCGAATTACACCGGCTACAATATCTAATTGCTGCACTTCCAGGACCAATTATCGGCA
Organism: uncultured Caballeronia sp.; assembly: GCA_940588625.1. Classification (GTDB taxonomy): domain Bacteria; phylum Pseudomonadota; class Gammaproteobacteria; order Burkholderiales; family Burkholderiaceae; genus Caballeronia. Next base: position 9,424 of record CALNPU010000094.1, on the reverse strand, counting down.
GAGACTATGTGTCGCAGCTTCCCACAATTCTCGGAACTAGACTAACCAGTCCGGTTCTTGCAAAAAAAATACTTCAAAATATTGGATCTGGAGTCCGTTCGAAATTTTTTATAAATAACTCGCCCTTCGTTGGAAATGAAGGCGATGCGGGAGAAATAGGATACGTAAAGTTAGCATCAGATTTTCTAGAGATCCTGTGCGAATGTAACAGCAAGCATCATGTTGGGGGAATTTCGTTTGGCAGCGGTCTTGTTGAGTTATGTATTTGTAATGCGGAGCAAAACCTAAAATCATATCTTTCCTCCGAATTAGGGCGAATGCATTCAACCGTCCGTACCGTAGCTACCGAGTCCATTACTTTTGCCTATAAAAACAAAGATGCTTGGACTGTCGAGCTAGTAAGGACGTCGTTATTACAGCCACTTGCCCGCGCCCTAGCGACTGTACGAGCGTCAATTGGCATTCGAAAATTTATCCTTATCGGAGGAATGGCAGCGGCGCTAAGTCACAATTACATTACCGATCTAGAGGCGGTTTGCGCCCATTATTATAATTGGGGTGATTGGAATAATTCATTTTCACTCGGGCCGGTTAACGACTGCAACGGATTAATTGGTGCCGGGATATATTCTACTTATCTGGAGTAACACGATGAGCTTAGTTAAGCGGTATAACTATTCCTCGCAGTTCGGCCCGGATGTCAGAGATTTGATTTCAAAAATTGAAAGCTTGATTATAAACGGGAATTATATTCTTGGAGAGGCAGTCACGCAATTTGAATCCGATTTTGCGAGTTATATTGGTGCGGATTATTGCGTGGGAGTAAATAGCGGAACTGATGCCCTGATCATTTCACTGATGGCACTTGGTGTTGGTCCGGGAGATGAAGTTGTTACTCAAGCTAATACATTCTATGCGACTGTGGCCGCTATATGTATCGTGGGAGCCACGCCTGTACTTACCGATGCGGACCCTAAGACATATCTCATGGATGTGTCAATGCTTGAACGTGCGATTACAGCGAAAACGAAAGCAATTATCCCAGTTCATCTCTTTGGCAAATGCATGAATATGGAACAAATTAGTTCGATAGCCCGGAAATATAATTTGAAAATCGTTGAAGATGCGGCACAAAGCCATGGTGCAAGAATAAATGGACAATCAGCCGGGACATTCGGACACACCGGTTGCTTTAGTTTTCATCCTAGCAAGAATCTCGCCGCCGCTGGAGACGGCGGAGCAATCGCAACAAATGATTGCGCTCTCGCAAAGCAAGTCAAAATAATTCGAAGCCTCGGACAATACGAACAGAACGATCACATCACCATCGGTATAAATAGTAAATTGGACACAATTCAAGCAAAAGTCTTGTCCTGGAAATTACCGAATTTGGAATATTGGAACTCGCAGAGACGGCGAATAGCAACAATTTATCGAAAAAATCTATCTCATTTGCCAGTATCATTTCAATCTATCGATAATGATTTGGATCATGTTTACCACTTATTTCAACTGCAATCTGAACACCGCGACGACCTTCTAGCATTTCTCATTTCTCACGGTGTCGATGCAATTGTGAGGTATCCAACTCCTATTCACCGTCAACGCGCGTTCGAAAAATTTAGTTGGTATAACTCACGCTTTCCCGTGGCAGAGCATCTCGCGGCATCTTGTTTGTGCCTTCCGATTCGCCCGGATATGTCAGATGAAGAAGTGATGTACGTCTGTGATTGCACAAATAATTTTTTTGGGAACAAAAAATGAGCCGCATTTGTATCATTGGAGATGGTAGCTTTTATACACTCGAATTGCTTGAGAATTTTAAGGAATCTCAGATTTCGAGTTTTACGAACTCGCTCATTCTTTATGGTGGCAACAGTATTCACTTACAAATGGTCGAATACTATGCGAGAAATGCGCTACCAAACTGGCTCATCCAAATTGCAAATGATTTAGACACCGCACTTTCGGAGGCCGACATCGTTCTTCATCAACCAAGATATGGCGGAGCGGCCTCAAGGGCGAAAGGGGAGCAATTAGCGACGCGCTTGGATTTACCGGCGGACGAGACGCTTGGGCCATCCGGATTACTAACGGCCATAGAAATCGCTCCCTATATAGAGAATTTGTGCGATGTGACTCGACGTGTATGCCCGAGTGCTTCGATTATTAATCTCACAAATCCATTGAATCTATCAAAATCTTTATTTCGTTTATTTGGAAATTCACGCACAGTAGGTGCTTGCGAATTGCCCGAATTGAGGCATAAACAGATAGCGGCACAATTGAATGTGAATTATAAATTTCTAGATTGGAATTATTCCGGATTTAATCAGCGCGGTTTTATATTTGATCAGCGGAGGGAAGGAAAATCCGTTTGGAATGAATTTTTAGATAGCCTCGATCAAACTACATTCTCTGGCGTGGAATTCAATACGATTGAATCGATATCTGTAGTCCCAACCAAATATTTCTCCTTATTTTGCGAATCGGCAAAATTTCACAACGATAGATCGGCTTATTTGAGTAAATTACGGGAAAGCGTCTATCAAGAGCTGCTTGAATTGCCGCTTTCCTATCCGCTATCGCTGAAGAAACGATTTATGCCATGGTATAAGTGTGCTGTAGTTCCGATAATGGAAGCATTATTAGGAGTATCTAAATCTTTAATTACCACTTTAAACGTCAGCGACACATCAGGAGTTACTAGAAAGCAATTCTACACCGTAGGCAGAGATTCACTAACGCCGATCTGCATGCCAACGATATTACAAAAATCTGTATCCAAATGGATCAAGCGATTTCATGTGCACGAGAAATGTTCACTTGCTACATAAATATAAACAGCAACAATCTTTGTGACGCAATTCTTTCCGATCCGCTTATTATTTCGAATAAAACGTCGAAAGCGGAGAGGTTAGTTATCGAATTCCTTGGAGTTAATAATGCAGAAGCTTAATTTTGCAATTGTTGGTTGTGGAAGAATGGGAAAGACGCGTGCCGCAGCGTTACATTATCTGGGCGCAGGAATTCGCTATTCACTCGATTGCGATGAATCGTTGGCGAAATCTATTATTCAATTTGACGAGAATTGCACCGCCATCACTCATGTATCAGAAATCGATTGGAAACTGATCGACGGGGTATTTATCTGTACCCCGCCCGGTTTGCGAGGACAGATTGAATCACTTGCATTCGAGCATCGAAAATCGATTTTTGTGGAGAAGCCACTTCATATATCAATCGAAAAGGCAAAGGAATTGAAGGATAGATTCTCGTCGAGCGAGGTGCTCTTTGCCGTCGGATACATGAACCGCTATAGGCATTCGGTGAATCTCGTAAAACGGCACTTAGCGAATCTTGGAGTTATAGGTTTCCAAGCACACTGGATTTGCAAACCCTATGGTGTCACTTGGTGGAAAGATAAGTCGCTTTCCGGCGGACCTCTCAATGAACAAGCCACGCATTTAGTGGATTTAGCGAGATTTTTCTTTGGAACGGTCACAAAAGTCTCGGCCTTTAAAAATAATGATGAAGACGGAATCGGTGAATCGGTTTGTGCAAATCTTAGCTTTGAAAATAACATTTCTGGATCGATCATATATTCCTGCTGCGGATCGGAAAAAGACATCGCATTTCAAATTTTTACGAAAAAAGGCTCACTTTGCCTTTCCGGGTGGGACTTAAGCCTGCAGGAAAATTCTGTGATCTCAGAGAAAGATATTCAATATACTGATGATATCTTTCGCATAGAGACTTCGTGTTTTCTGAAAAGTGTGCACAACAACACTCGATACTCTATAAAGTCAACGCTGGACGATGCTTTTTTAAGTCAGCTTGTAATTTCGAGAATCTCGCAATCTGTCAGAGATGGGGAAACTCATTAATTCTCAGGTGCGCGACTGATGACGCCAGCTGCAAACTTCCATGAGCAACTTGTCTGCTTTAATGTTTTTAGGTTTATTAAAAACTATAACCCACGAACCGCGATGTATTCAAATATTTAATGCAACAATTTGATATCGTTAATTAATTTATGGAAAAATCATGCAAAATTTGAACGGCATAAAAATTTGGGGACACAGTGTGTCCTTGGGTGGCAACATCGAATTCCATGGAAGTAAGAATTGCGCAATGCCGTTTCTAACTGCTGCCGCGCTACAGTATTTGCCGGCCACAATAAAAAATACACCCAATCTGTCTGATATTCACAATTTACTCAGGTTATTTCAACATTGTGCAGTTAATGTGAAAATCGAGAACAACAGAATCGATTTTTTGCACGGTCGCTTGCCTCCAAAAATTATTGATTTTCCCCCAAACCTCAGCGGCAGACTTCGTGGCTCGATATACGCTTTGGCTTTGCCCGCAAGCGCCGGACATCGTGCGCTACTACAAACTATCGGTGGGCATATGAGCTTTCAGCCACACTGCAAAGCGCTGCGTGCTCTCAGGCTCAAAATCTCAGCTGGTTTAAATTCAATTGAAATTACTGGTGGCAAACCTCGATCCGCGGAATTCTACATCGACGATCAAGGAATTACTGCCACTTCGCTAGCTGTTTTAGTAGCGTTCACCATAGGGGGAAACCGTTATACATTGTGTTAGCCTCGAAACAGAATGCGATATGTCATTTTGACCGTGAATCACTTCGGTGTCTCAGCTGTGCGCGACCGTCAACTAATTGTTATTAAAGGCCCGTTTACCGGCAGCAATTTCATGCTTTCTGTGCCGGCAGATCAATTGGTTTGGGGGGACATTGGCTGCGGCAAGCTCTATGACCGGCAGTACCACACGATTTTTGGGTACTGTTGATCACCGATTTGATCCAATGATTAAATTACTGCGTGATTTTGGCATTTGCGTGGAGAAAAAGCATGATGGATTGTACACTTCTGGATCGCCTGATCGTCCCGTTAATGTAATTACCGGAACGTATCCTAACTTTCCGTCCGACTTGTTTCCTCCTGCCATAGCACTTTCAACCGTGGCTCCCAGAGTTAGCTATTTCCATGAGGCTCACTACGGCAGCAGATTTGATCATGTCGATGGTATGAGAGCTCTTGGTACCAAAACATCGATCGAAGGTCAATGCGCTGCGATTACGGAAGGAGCGAAATTAACCGGTACTAATATCTTTGGAGCAGGGATAAGGGCGACTGCTGCATTTTTACTATTGACTCTCATTGCCCGCGGTTGCACTACCCTTGCTAATGTGCGTTCGCTTTTTCGAGGTTATGATAACCTTCCCTTGCCTTTAAATCGATTTGGCGCCAAGATAAATCTTTTGACTGAAGACGCAAATTGAATGCAATTGTTAATAAAGATCTCAAAATTACGTTTTCGGCCTCGGATTAATTAAATGAACAATATAGAGTGGATTTTTTTTGATATCGGAAATACGCTGATGAATTTTAATTATAAAACAATCGCGAGCACAATCAAAACTGTAACCGAAGACGTTTTGGAGATGCGAAGTTCCGCGGCATGGAGGAAATTGAATGATGTTATAGAAGATTCAATTATTAATCACAAGAAAATCGATGTCTTTCGTCAGTTTTTGGAAATCATTCTGGAGACAGATGATGAGTATTTGATAAATTTCATTTTAAATAATACAAATCCCTTGAATCTATGGAATATTGTTAACGAGGAAGCAATTGATGCAGTTTTTATTTTAAAAACTAGAGGAATTAAAGTTGCGATTATTTCAAATTCGGACGGGACTGCAAAAAAATTGATTGACAGTTCCAAATGGTCAAATATTTTTGAATTTGTAATAGATTCACATGAAGTTTGCTTTTCAAAGCCAGATCCAAAAATATTCTTTTCAGCTTTAAATCGCGCACGCATAGATGTGCATCGTGCTTTATACATTGGGGATCTTCCGGCCCTGGATGTTAGAGGAGCTATGGACGCGGGAATGAATGCTGTTCTATATGATCCCGATGATAAATATCCGGCAAATGAGCCGTTGACGATAAATTATGAGTCAGCTCGTTGCCATCGGATCACATCAATGGTTCAGTTACCTCTGCTAATTGATTTAATTAAACCTCAATGGAGGGATTGATGAACGATAATATCTCAAAATTGAATTTTAGCAACTGTCACTACGATTCCTTGATGGCGCAAGTGCGGGGCGAATCTTAGCCTGTCGTAGTGTCGAAAACCTAAGAGAATCAGAAATTAATTTTGTCGATTTTGTTGGTCTGCCACCCGGCTGCAGCATCGGATTACATAAACATGGTGCGCACGATACCGAAATTTACATAATTACCCAAGGAATAGAAATCTTGACTCAAGATGGAAAACGGGTCTTCGTGGAAACAGGCTCCGTCATGATTAATTTTCCCAATGGAAAGCATACCTTATCCAACACTGGGGAAGCCATGTTGAAATTAATTGTGATCAATATTCCGGTCAACACATAGAAGAATTACATGATGCGCAATAGTTATGTATTACCTGTTGGGTAGCGCGATGTAGATCGATTGGCAATCTCAGATCGAATTTATGGGGTTGCATCAAGAGAGTGCTTGTCAAAAATCATTGCGAATCGTGACCTGAATGTATTGGATCTAGGATGTGGTAACGGAAATATGGCCGTGTGGATCGCTTCACAGTTAGGTCCAAACGGTAGAGTGACGGGAATTGATAATAGCATTGAGCAGATAAGTGCTGCTCGTGACTTATCGGCTAGCACCTCTTGTGAAAACATCAATTTTGAATATGGTGATCTGGATGATGTGGATTTAGCTACTGATAATTATGACCTCGTGTATTGTCGACTTGTACTGATTCATCTTCGAAATCTAATGATGTACTTCGGGCTACATACAGCGCATTGAAGCCCAGTGGGCTGTTGATCTGCGCGGAGCCGATAACACAGCTGCATAAATGTCGCCCACGTTCAGAGCATTTCGACGAAGCAAATTTATTGACTATAAAGCTTGGACAAAGACGAGGAGTAGACTACGATCTCGGCCGCCAACTTGGTGGTTTATGTATCTCTGCCGGATTCGAAAATATCTCTACCTCATCGCATCAGCCGTCAATCGACCTCCCTGGAGATCGAACAATCTTCTTCATGTCATTTTCAAATATTATGCATGCGTTACTGTCAGAAAATATAGAGAGTGAAGATCATCTGAATCGAGTTCTGCACGAACTTCAAATTGTTGAATCGGGCCGGAATTTTGCGTTTGATGGATTTTGTGTGATTCATAGTGAGGCATATCGACTTTTCTAGGGATCGATCCCAATTCGTTTTGTTAAATTTCCAACCAAATAAATTGTATAGGAAATGGGGAAAGTAGGCGAATATTAGCTACGCAATGCCTCGTCTTTTATATATTTTTTATAACCTACCATGAGACGAATGATCTCTTGGAATATCCTCGGCGCGAACTAAAAATGATCTACTATTTAAAATATTTAGAGATGCATCCTCCCACTGGAAACTTAAACTCCAATATTTCAATTGTAAGTGCAATTTCCTTCGTATCAGCCTACAAAGCTATCTATGAACAAATTGGTGAGATTCTGGATTGGCGAAGTAAGGCAAAATGGACATTATCAGAGTGGGGTCGACATCTTCGACAGAGCCATATTAGAGGTTTCATTTTATTTTTTAATAATCAGCCTGCTGGTATCTACGAAATTATTGATTGGCCTGATTCTATTGAAATTTATTATTTTTGCATTTCTCCTCATTTTCAGGGATGCGGACTTTCCCGGTTGATGCTAAGACATGCCATCTCTCAGGTCGAAATATCTCGACTTGGGCATTTATGGCTCAAAACGAACTCCAATGATCACCAACGGGCGCTTCCTTTATATTTAAGCGAAGGTTTCTTTGTTTGGAATATGAAATGATGAAGAGGTGGAGGTGGATACTTGACGATTGATTGTAGTCTATAAGCATGAAATATGATGACCGAAGTTCACTTGGCGATCAATTATGAGCTTCGTTTTACATTGCTGGCAGGCCAGTATTTACGGATAAATAAATATAAATCATATCGTGCACAAGTTTTATGAAATCATGCACTAGCCACTTAATTTATCATGTGGGGATTACATCGAATCGGATAATTATCAAAATCGAAAAATAATTTGTAGAAGAAGTTATCGATTCTTCGAGCAGCCGAGTTGAGCCAGTGATATGTGCTCTATGATTGAGTTTACAACAATTTCGCTCAAAATCCGCTCTGCAGGGCGAAGATCTAACCGTTATTAATACACTCGGCGCACAGTCCCTCCTTCAATGGGCACACAAGAATGCGCGCTTGCAACTGGCGCTAGATCCGCAATCGCGATTTCGTGGCCGATTTCGTCATTAACGAACTTCATGGAAAGAGATATGACGATTTGTTATGATCGAAAGTTTTTGCTCGATCAATGGTTGGAACCATGCATTCATAATATGGTTTGCTTCCAAACACATTGGAACTTATTCTTCTGGAGGCAAGTAGTCGTCGTTATTACCGAATTGGAATGCACGACAAGAATAATTCTTTTATGATCATTGATTCAAATCCAAAACTTGAAAATAACGACAAGTTCATTTCGATTGCTGGGTTTTTATATCAAAATAGACTTAATACCACGATAATTATTGAACGAAATATGGGAAACGGGCTCTTTATAGTAACTAATCTCGGTAGAGTAACTCTTCAGATGTTCACGAGAGACAAAATTTTCGATGCCCCCTAATCAATGCCTACCAAGTCGCAGTCAATGAGATAGTCAAAATTCAAAGAATTAATTTAGCAACCTTACCTGAATGCATCACTGAATATCGCCACGTGGATATGGATAGCGATATGGACTTGTTTATCAATTGGTTTATTGAAAAAATCTCAATAAAAAAGATTCAAAAATTCAGAAATCTTAAGCTTCAGAGCGATTTTTAAAATTATCGGTCAAATATGCGACTCCGCTCCCAAATCCCTTATTCACAAATATTATCGACCCGCGAATTTAATTTTCAAGAACAATAATATCAGCATATTGGATTTTCCAAATATGGAGGTAGGTCCATTTCTATACGATGTTGTAAGGCTTTTATAGGATCTCGACCATCCCGTCCCTGACGACTTGCAGTCTGAGATTACGGCTGCGTATTTTTCGAAATGCAGAATAATCTCGGGCGAGAAAATTTTTGAGTCCAATGAGTTACAGATTATTTTTGAGGCAACTGGTTTGCTTAGAAATATCAGGTCCGCAGGCGTATTTTCAAAAATCTACTTAACTGACAGTAAGCGGAAGTATCTGGATTATATCGAAATGTTCATTCTCCATATAAGACAAATCATAAGACAATCCGCTTATTTTGGACGTTTTTACGAAATATTTTCCGATTGCAGAGCGCTGCGAATTCCTAATACGGGTTCTCACTTCGAATCGAGATCCGATAATC
>CALNPU010000093.1 GCA_940588625.1 uncultured Caballeronia sp. | reverse complement strand
TTACGCCTTTATGCTGGCTCTGCTGCTGAACCCGGCCGCTCGCGTGTGAGCCTAGCGATTAGACCGCTCGCCACCAACCAATTTCAGGGTTAACCAATAAATTGTATGCGGTTCTTGAAGGATGCCCTAGCAATGAACGAGTGATTTTCCGATGCTACCTGTCCACGTGGACAGTTGGGATCAGAGTACATGACAGAAGATCGGGATTTGCGTAGTCGCCTGGTAGTGGGCGCGAAGCGGGACGGTCGCCGAGAGTACGGTCCGCAAGCCCGCGCGGAAGAATTGATCCGGTTGTGCATGAAGCCAGGCGTTTCGATTGCGCGTACGGCGATGGAATATGGCTTGAACCCGAATCTCTTACGCGAATGGATCGCGGCGCTACCAGAAGAGGCGCAGGCGGCGGGAAGTCGCGCTGAGAAGGAGCTCGCGCAATCGCCCGGCGTCGTGCCGCAAAGCTTACTCGGAAAAGCGCTGACCTATCTGCACGGACAGTGGCCGAAGCTGATCCGCTATGTCGAGAACGGCAGTTGGCCTATCTCGACCAACCCTTGTGAAAACCCGATGCGCCCATTCTGCCTGGACCGCCGTGGCTGGTTGTTCGCGGACACCGTTGACGGCGCGAACGCGAGCGCCAATCTTTATGCCCTGGCCGAAACCTGCAAGGCCAATGGTGTCGACCCTTATCGATACCTCACCTGGCTGTTCCGACTTCTTCTACCACTAGCGAAGACCGTCGACGACTACGGCGCGCTGCTTCCCCGGAAGAGGCCCGCCGATCTCTCCCTCCGCTGCCCCCCCCATCCTGCCGCCGCTACCACGCTCTGCACGTCCCCGAAACATGCTCCGAGGGGCGTCGGGACCTCATACGAACAATCTGGCTGGCTTCATGCACCAGTTGCGCATACAACTGGTGCCGCGCCGGCCTGATCTTGCCTTCGGCCATGGCTTCGAGAATCGCGCAGCCCGGTTCATGCAGATGCCGGCAGTTATAGAAGCGGCACTTGCCAAGGAACGGTCGGAAGTCCGCGAACGAACGCTCCAGTTGTCCCTCGGACAAGTGATGCAACCCAAACTCCTGGAACCCCGGTGAATCGATCAGTGATCCTCTTCCGGGCAGCGGATAGAGCCGTGTGAACGTGGTCGTGTGCCGGCCACTGTTCAATGCCTTCGATATCTCCCGCGTCGCGACTTCGGCATTCGGCACGAGGATGTTCACCAGCGTCGATTTACCCATGCCCGATTGCCCAAGCAGCAAGGTAGCGCGGTCGGCCAATCGCGCATCGAGTTCTTCATGTACACGCTCGGACGCCGCTTTCGCCGATAACTCCACCACGGTGTACACAAGCTCTCGATACAGCGCCAGCCGCTTGCGGGCGACCGCGAGCGATCCTTCCATATCGATCTTGTTGAGCACGATCAATAGCTCGAGACCATGTGCCTCGGCGGCAATCAGCACACGCCCGAGCAAGTCCTCGCTGAAATGCGGCTCCGTGCCAAGCACGATCATCAGCTGGTCGAGATTGGCAGCGAAGAACTTCGACTTGAACTGGTCTGACCGACAAAGCAGGTTGCGTCGCTCGCCAATCTCGACGATCACCCCTTGATCCGCCGATGACTGCTCGTAACTCACTCGGTCGCCGACCGCTATCTCGCTGCGTTTTCCACGCGGGAAGCATTGGAGCATCGCACTGCCGTCGGCGGGAGCGACCAGATAATGCCGCCCGTGCGCGGCAATGACCTTTCCTTCAATGCGGGCGTTCATCGCTTTCTTCGTGTCGCGCGGCCTCATGCGGCGTACTGCATCAAGCGCTCGATGCGCTGCGATGCAGACGGATGCGACGCATAAAACGCGTAGTAGAGCGGATCGGGCGTGAGCGTGGACGCATTGTCCTCATACAGCTTCACCAGGGCGTTGACGAGGTCGCGCGGATCGGTCTGGCTCGCGGCGAACGCATCGGCTTCGAATTCATGCTTGCGCGAGCTCAGGCTGCCCAGCGGCGTCACGAATAACATGAAGACCGGCAATGCCAGCATGAACAGCACGAGCGCCAAGCCGTTGTTGTTGCCCAGCAGCGACGGCCGTACGCCCAGCCCTTCGTAGAACCATACGCATTGCGTCAGCCAGCCGAGCAGCGCCAGCATCACGAGGCTGAGCACGAACGTGACGATCAGGCGCTTGATGACGTGGTGCCGCTTGAAGTGACCGAGCTCGTGTGCGAGCACCGCTTCGATCTCATTGCCCGAAAGCCGTGCGAGTAGGGTATCGAAGAAAACGATTCGCTTTGCTGCACCGAAACCCGTGAAATACGCGTTGCCGTGCGCTGAACGGCGGCTGCCGTCCATGTCCATGACGAACAAACCCTTCGCGGCGAACCCCGTACGCGACATCAGGTTCTCGATGCGCGAGCGCAACGCTTCATCTTTCAGCGGCTCGAACTTGTTGAACAGCGGCGCGATAAACGTGGGGTACAGGATCAGCACGAGCATCTGGAACGCGACCAACAGCACCCACGCCCACAGCCACCACAACGCGCCGGCCTGGTTCATCAGCCACAGCGTCACGAACAGCACCGGCAAACCGATTGCCGCGCCCAGCACGATGCCTTTCACCAGATCGAGGAAAAAGAGCTTTTTCGTCATCCGGTTGAAGCCGAATTTCTCTTCGATCACGAAGTGCCGGATGTAGTCGAACGGCAGGTCCACCGCGCCGGTGATCGCCACCACGATGGCGACCAGCGCCATTTGCCCCACATAACCGCGGCCGAGCCAGTCGGAGACGGCGAGCTCGACCTGCTGGATACCGCCAAGCAGCGTCAGCGCGACCAGCAGCGCTGCGCTGATCACGACCTCGACCATGGTCAGGCGTGTGCGCTCGACGGTGTAATCGGCGGCGCGCTGGTGAGCGGCTAGCGGAATGGTCTGCAGGAACTGCACCGGCACATCTTTGCGATGCGCGGCGACGTGCCGGATCTGGCGCGACGCCAGCCACAGCTTGGTGCCGACCATGCCGATCAGCGCTACAACGAACACGACCGAGAAGGCGAGATTGAAATTGGACATCAGCGGGAAACCGATTGAATTATGCGAGAATTATAGGTTCTTGGTCGTCGCTGCGCGCGGTCGTGTTGGTTTCCAAAACAACCGCGCCTGGCAAGGCGTCAAACCCCTCTCAGGTTGCCCTCATATGGCCGATTCCGTGCTCGATCCCGCTCCTTCCCTAAGCTCTACCGACCTCGTCCGCAGCGACATGAACCTCGTGTGGCTCGACATGGAGATGACGGGTCTCGAACCCGATATCGACCGCATTATCGAAATTGCGGTGGTGGTAACGAATTCGACACTCGACAAACTGGTGGAAGGGCCGGTTCTGGCGATTCACCAGGACGAAACGGCGCTGGGCAAGATGGATGAGTGGAACCGCAACACACACGGACGCTCGGGACTGACGGAGCGCGTGCGGGCGTCGACGGTGGATGAGGCGGAAGCCACGCAGCAAATCCGCGAATTCCTTGGCCAGTATGTGCCGCCGGGCAAGTCGCCCATGTGCGGCAATTCCATCTGTCAGGACCGGCGTTTCATGGCCCGGTGGATGCCCGAACTGGAAACGTTTTTCCACTATCGCAACCTCGACGTCAGCACGCTCAAGGAATTGAGCCACCGCTGGCAGCCGGCCATCTACAAGGGTTTTCAGAAGCGCGCGATGCACACGGCGCTCGCCGATATCCACGAATCCATCGACGAACTCAAGTACTACCGCGAGCATTTCCTGATCCGGCCGGCAGCGGGTAATGTCACCCCGGCCACGCCGGTTTAAGCGCGTAGCCGGTTGGCGACCGGATCGCGTTTTCGGCCTGAACGCGGCGACCACCTCGGGCCGCGTTTCGATGTACGGACCGCCAATCAGGTCGATGCAATAAGGCACCACGGCAAAAATGCCCAGCACACTGGATTTGTCGTCCGCGTCGCGTAATCCTTCCAGCGTTTCGCGGATCGATTTCGGCTGTCCGGGTAAATTCACGATCAGCGCTGCGTGATTCGGTGTCTCGCGAATCACGGCCACCTGCCGCGACAAAATGGCTGTCGGCACGAAATTCAGGCTGATCTGGCGCATCTGCTCGCCGAAACCGGGCATTGGCTTCGTGGCGACGGCGAGCGTGGCTTCCGGGGTCACGTCTCGGCGCGATGGACCCGTGCCGCCGGTGGTCAGGATCAGGTCACAGCCGGTTTCATCCACTAGTTCGATCAGCGTGGCCGAGATGGTTGCCGCGTCGTCCTGGATCAGCCGAGTTTCCCCGCGCCAGGGCGAAGTCAGCGCGCTGGTGAGCCACTTCTGCAGCGACGGAATGCCCTTGTCCTCGTACATGCCCTGCGAAGCCCGGTCGCTGATCGACACCAGGCCGATCACCAATTCATCGGGATGGTTACGGTTCGTAGCCATCGTCGTCTCGTTCCGGGAATTCGACGCCTTCTTCTTCGGCTTCGGACTCTCGTCTTCCTCGTCTTCCACGCCCGCCGCGGTCCTTGATCCATTGGAACAGCTCTCGGAAATAGCGTGGCGGTTTGGCCTGTTCGCCGCGTTCCTTGCGGGTTTTGCGGATCAGCGTTCGGCCTTCTTGCGGGTCGACACCAGGATGTTGGCGGATGAAATCGGTGAGGGCGTCGTCGGCGAGGAGCTTTTCGCGGGTGCGTTCGATCCAGTGCAGCTTGGCCGTTTCCGCCCGGTTCACGCCGCAATACGAATCCAGCGCGGTACGCAACGCCGCCGTTTCCTCGTCGGTCAGCGAGCGCATGACACGCCCGACATACTGCAGTTGCCGGCGTTTGCCTTCGTGGTCGGTAATGCCGCGGGCGTCGCGGATGGCGTCGTCGAGCTTTTCCGGCAGGGCATGCGCTTGAGCGCGTCTTTCGGCAGCTCGATCAGCGTCACGCCCAATACTTGCAGCGCGAGCATGTCTCGCTTGAGCTGGGATTTGCTGTGGCGGTCGTAGCCGTGCTCGCTGCCGTCCTGTTCGGAGGCCTCGGCCGGGTTTATCGGTTGCGGGCGGGTTTTACGGTTCATCCCGATATTGTAACTTGGCAGGGGGTAGTTTCAGCGGTGGTTTCAGCATTAGTGGCCGGCGTGCAGCGATGCGAGGGAACACCCCCATCAAAACCAAACCCCCGCTGGACTTGCTATGATCGTACGATGGTCGGAAATCAGTCACACAGCCGCACTCAAGCGTACAGCGGGCAGCTAACCCGCCCCGTCAGCACGACCGACAACGTGAACACGCTCGACACATCGAGCACCCACAGGCAGACATAAAATGGCAGCAGACATGGACGTCAGGCAACGCTTTTTCCCGCACACCCAGGACGAGCTGAAGGAAATCGCGTCCGACATCCTGCGGCACGCAAAGGAACTCGGCGCAACGGATTCCGCCACCGAGATCTCCGAAGGCGATGGCCTCTCGGTCAGCGTGCGGCGCGGCGAAGTCGAAACCATCGAGCACAATCGTGACAAGATGGTCGGCGTGACGGTGTTTATCGGTAAGAAGCGCGGTAATGCTAGTACCTCCGACTTCACGCGCGCAGCGCTGAAAGACACGGTCGCCGCAGCGTACAACGTCGCGCGATTCACGGCCGAAGACAGCGCCGCGGGTCTTGCCGAAGAAGAACTGCTGGAAAAAGCGCCGCAAGATCTCGATCTCTACCACCCGTGGGATATCGACGCTGAAGAAGCCGTCGATCTCGCCCGCCGTGCCGAAGACGCCGCCTTCGCCGTCGATAAACGCATCCAGAACTCCGAAGGCGCAAGCGTCTCGGCGCAGCACTCGCAGTTCGTGCTGGCGACGTCGAGCGGCTTCATGGGGGGATATCCGTTCTCGCGTCATTGCGTGGCGTGTGCGCCTATCGCGGGTTCCGGTCGCGACATGCAGCGCGACGACTGGTACACATCGAAGCGCAACGCCGCCGATCTCGCCGAGCCGGAAGCAATCGGCCGGTACGCGGCGCATCGCGCGCTCGCGCGCATGGGCGCACGCGGGCTGGACACACGCAAATGCCGCGTGATGTTCGAAGCGCCGCTGGCAGCCGGCATCCTGGGCGCCTTCGTGCAGGCGGTCAGTGGCGGTGCGCTGTATAGAAAGACCACGTTCCTCGTCGACAGCCTCGGCAAACCGGTGTTCGCACCGCACAT
This sequence comes from uncultured Caballeronia sp., assembly GCA_940588625.1. Lineage (GTDB taxonomy): Bacteria > Pseudomonadota > Gammaproteobacteria > Burkholderiales > Burkholderiaceae > Caballeronia. Next base: position 8,989 of record CALNPU010000093.1, on the reverse strand, counting down.
CCAGGTGCTCGAGGACCCGCACGTGAAGGGTGGCATGGACAGCGCGCCTTTCGACGAAGAGGGGGTGCGCACGCAACGCCGCAACGTTGTGGAAGACGGCGTGGTGCAGGGCTATTTCCTGTCGACGTATTCGGCTCGCAAGCTCGGCATGAAGACGACGGGCAATGCAGGCGGTTCGTATAACCTGTCGCTGCGCAGCTCGCTGACAAAACCGGGCGATGACTTCGAGGAAATGCTCAAGAAGCTGGGCACCGGCCTGCTGCTGACGGAACTGATGGGGCAGGGCGTGAACTACGTTACGGGCGACTATTCGCGGGGCGCATCCGGTTTCTGGGTGGAGAACGGCAAGATCCAGTATCCGGTTGAAGAAATCACGGTCGCCAGCACGCTGCAGGAGATGTTCCGGCACATTGAGGCCATCGGCGCGGATACGGTCGTGCGCGGCAACAAGGAAATCGGCTCCGTGCTAATCGAGAAGATGATGATCGCGGGACAGTAAGCGAGTTTGAGCAAGAGAAGAACCGCGATGAGCGATGGGCTAACCTGCCAGCCGACCAAGCGCTCGGAATCCGAAGCTAAGTCGTACGCCGCTCATACACCACAAACGAATAGTCGAAATCGTTCGGTGCTGCCGCGTGATGCGTTTCCCGCGAGACCTCCTTCCAGATGGCTGCATCGGGTGCATCAATGGAGATATCGCCGGGAAAATCGGCGTCGATCTCAGTCAGGATCAGCTTGTGCGCCAGCGGCCACCCTTCGCGAAATAACTCCGCGCCACCGATCAGGAATACTTCGCCGGCGTCGTCGCGCGCGGCAAGTTCCAGCGTATCGGCAAGCTGCGTCACCGTATCGCAACCGTCGAAGCGCCGCCCGGCATCGCGCGACACTACTATGTTGCGCCGTCCCGGCAACACCCGTCCGATGGACTCGTGCGTCTTGCGACCCATCACGATAGGCGCGCCCATTGTCGTGCGTTTGAAGAACGCGAGGTCTTCGGGCAAGCGCCAGGGCAATTGGTTGTTGCGCCCGATAACGCCGTTACGCGCGCGGGCGACGATCAGGGTCAGCGTCGTCATGGTGTAGATGTCCGTGTCCGGCTTCGAGATAAATCAAGCCGCAGATTCTACCCGCCGCCCGCCGCGTGCCTGCCCGCGCTTTCTCATCCCGCGTCCGCGCCGTTCACCATCGCCGCGCCGCGCAACCCATGCGCGACCATCAGCCTGTACAACGTCACCCGCGAAATCCCCAATTCCGCCGCCTCCTCGCTGAGCTTGTGCCGGTGCCGGCCGCAGCAACGACAGTTTGATCGCGCGCTTCTCGGCGGCGTCGCGGATAGCCGCCAGCGTGGTCGACTCAATGCCGGGTGCAGTGGCCGAACCCGAGGTCGCCGGCGGTGATCAGCTTGTTCTCCGCCATCACGATCGCGCGCCGCACGCGGTTGATCATCTCGCGCACGTTGCCGGTCCAGGCGTAGCTGTACATGGCTTCTATCGCCGACGGCGCGAAGCCGATGATCTTGCGCCTGCCGTCGCTCATGAACTTGTGCAGCCGTGCAGCGCGAGAATTTCGATGCCCTTGCCGCGCACCCGCAGCGGCGGTTCGTCCACACGCAGCACGCACAGCCGATGAAAGAGATCAGTACGAAACCGGCCATCGGCCATGGCGGCGCTTCCAGATCGATGTGGGTCGCGGAAATGATGCGCACATCGACGGCGACAGGGTCGTGGCCACCCAGCCGGTCGATCTTGCGTTCCTGCAGGAAACGCAGCAAATGCACCCGGCTGATCTTGCGCTGGTTTGCACCCGTGAACGCACCGCGCTTATAGCCGAACAGCTCCGACTGAATCGGGTGATTGCCGATCACGCCGCAATTGATCGCAACGAATGGGCCTTTGCGGCGCGGCGAGCGCTCGTGGATAGCTACGGCCGTTGGTCCCGGATTCGCCGGTGATGAACACGTTGGCGTCGGTGTTCGCGACCTTGCGGATGGTGCGAAAGAGCTGCTGCATGGCCTCGCAGGTGCCGACCATCTCCATCTGCTCGTTGCCGAACACGGTCGGGGTATCGGCCAGGTTGATGTCGCCGAGGCTCACCATGCCGTACGCGTGATCGACAAGGTAAGCGATGGTCGCGTTCGAGAACGGGCCCTTCACGAAGTCGAAGCAGAAGTGCCGGATCAAGTGGCAGATGACCGGGTCCGCGAGGTGGTTGTCGTCGGTGAGGGCGATTCAGCCGGCTCGCTGATGACGCAGCGCGGGCTCGAGCGCGGCCAGTTCGCGCGCCGAAAAGCTGGCCATGTCGACAATACCGGCTAGCGGCGTATCGGTTTTCAGCACGCTGGCCTGGGTGGCGAGCGTACCCGCCGATACCTTCCAGCCGACGCTCTTCAAGTACACGACCAGCGTCTCATTCGGCGCCTGGGCGATGTAGAGCAGATTACGGACAGCAGACACCGCATGGGGCGTCGGGATGATTGGAGGGCTCGGGAAAAGCGGCGCGATGGAGGCGCCTATGGGCAAGATGCCCATAGGCGCTATTGAGGCCAGCGTGTTTTTTCCGATATAGGCGCGGAGACGGGGGCGGATTCGAGCACGAGCGACCTCCTTTAACGGGCGCAAACGGTATCCTCGCGGGCACGCGGGTGCGATGCGCTGTCGATTTTCTATATGGCCGTCGAGCGGGACGCTGCGTAAAGCCCGTAAACGCGGTCTCGGTACTCGCTGAGCAATCCGGTCAGTGTCCTACTGTCCGGTGTGTCGTTCAAATCCTGTTATTTGGGTTGTTGCGTAGCTGCATCGAGTATCTTGCGGTCGTTCTTAAGGCACCTGTTTTGCAATAACTTGCAAATCTCCTGTTCCTGTTACTGCGCCCGCCGCGTGCCCGTGCTCGCAACGTTGCCCGGTGAGGAGCGCGTGGTGCTATCGGCGGGAACGGGCGCAGGCGGCGCGATCTCATCCCAACGCGTGACACTGGTCGCGTGCGTGGGGAGCGGTGAGGTTTCCCTCGTCGCCGTCAACTTTTCGACCGAGGTGCCGCCCTGGACTGCAAGCGGCGCCGAAGCAATGGGTTGAATCGATGCCGGCTTTCCTCGTTCCATTACAGGATCAACAATAATGCTCCCGTTCGATGCCGCTTCACCAGCATCGGAGCTTCCAATATTTCTTTCCAGAAAAATGGCTGGCGGATTTGGCCGGGTGGCAAATGTTTCATATCCGGACACTATTGGCCGAGACGTGGGCTGGATCATCCGGTCTTCGTGCGGTATTTTGTGCGCAAACGTTTGCGGCTGAGCTGCCCAGTACAAACCACGCGGCACTAATGACAGCAACCTTAATGCTTGCTGCAGTATCTTCCCGAATCACGACGCAGCCGGTGCTTTCCATGGCGATCTCCCTGATTCTTTGTCATTTAGCGAAAATCAGGGAGATCGCCATGGCATATGCCATCGCACGCATTCCTTTGCTGATATTGGGCGAGCGGCAAGCTAACTAAAAAGCTGAATCAGAAAGAAGAAAAAAGTGTTTCATTGTTGTTGTTGAAACGATAGGCGGTCAACGGCGATTTTTATCAGAAATTGCGTAAATGTTATTGTCTTATTTAAACTATTTGCAAACTGCTTATTAAAACGCGGTTTCGTTGTTGAAACGCACAGTGGCTATGCTTCAGGAGAGGTTCGCAGACATTGTTGCAGATATTTGTTTTCGAAGTATTCGCTTTATAGTAGTCTCTCAAAAACAAAATAGCATCTGAAACAAAACAGGTTCGCATAGAACCGCGCGACAGTACTCGTCGCTTCCGGGGTTTCATCGTTTGCAGTTTTCCGAATGACCGTTCGCTTGTGGCATGCGAGTCTTCGACGTCTGCAGCGTGGTTGAGGGTAATAACCGGCGTGACCTTTTCAACGACCGTTAACGAAAGGATCAGAACAATGGAAGTCGCTCGGCGGCAACATCTACGTGACTCGTGACCCAAGCGCGCCTCTTTGTGCGCTCGGGTCGAGGAGAAGGGGCGCACATAGAGGTGTATCGAACGCGAAGGACGCCCGTCGGTGGCTTCGCAATGATCTGGCAACCGGTGGCTTGCTGGATCTGTCGAGCAGCTTTGAAGCACATGAACTCGCGGCGCTCGAAGCGTCGCTTACGCTGACCAATGTCGGCTGGGTCGCTGCAACTGTCACGCGCCAACTTGAAGACGCAGCCGTGCGCCGGCTGATTCGCGACTATTGCTTCGACTACGTCACCTTACCCACATGGAATGATCGCGTTGTAGATGCAGTTGGCCATGCCTATGGAGTGGTGTCGCTGCACGAGAACGCATCGAACGATGCGCACGATGGCCGTGCCGCAAGCGAGATGGTCGGTTCGTGCGACGCCATGCTCGCGTTGTTCCACTCCATCCGCAAGGTCGCCATGACCGACGTACCCGTGTTTATCTCGGGTGAATCGGGCAACGGGTAAAGAACTCACGGCGGTCACCATTCACGAACGTTCGGCACGGCGGCCGTTCGTCGCTATCAATGCGGTGCGATTCCCGCGCACCTGTTGCAATTGGGAACTGTTCGGTTATGAGCGCGGTGCGTTTAACCGGCGCGAATCAACGCAAGATCGGCCAGGTGGAGACAGCTAACGGCAGCACCCTGTTCCTCGACGAAATCGGCGACTTGCCGCTCGAAAGCCAGGCAAGCCTGTTGCGTTTCCTGCAGGAACGCAAGGTTGAACGGCTTGGCGGACATGGGTCAACGCCGGTGGACGTGCGTATCATTTCAGCCACCCACGTGGATATGCAGACGGCTATGATCGAAGGGCGGTTCCGTGCCGACCTGTCCGTCTGTGCGTGCTGCAAATCGATGAACCGCCGCTGCGGGCACGTGGCAAAGACATCGAATTGCTGCCAAGCACATGCTCGACCGCTTCAAGAAAGACGCGAGTCGGCGTCTGCGCGGTTTCGCGCCCGATGCGATTGCCGCTATCCACAACTATGGCTGGCCGGGCCAATGTGCGCGAGCTGATCAGTGCGCGTGATCTGGAACTCGGCGAGTATGTCAAGGTTGCTCCGGTGTCGCTTGCGCACGCGCGGGAGGCTGCTGAACGGCAGGCTATCGAACTCGCTTTGCTGCGCCATCGCGGGCGGCTGGGCGACGCCACGCAGGAACTCGGCATTTCGCGGGTCACGCTGTACCGCCTGCTGAGCGCGCACGGCATGCGCCACATTGAAGTCGATGCACCGACGGAGCACGTGACGCGCGGCTAAACCAGCTGTGCGCCGTCTTGTCGTGCTCGAGCGTGCATCCTCCGGAGAGCGGAGGTCGGCGCGCGCCTGATTCTCCGTGCCCGGCGTTCGTCAGAACGGCGCGGATCGTACGCACGTAATCTCCTTAAAACCGCCTCCCGACACTCGCCCGCCGACGCTTGGTAAAATCCTAGTTTGGTTTTTATCGGCGACGGCAGGTTTCGCTTTTCAACGCGGTATCCGGCGTAACAGCACCGGACGCTGCGGGCGTGGCAAATGACTGACCTAATCGCCGGCGAATCTTCTGCCAAAATAGCGATACGCCACCTCTTTACGAACGACCCTTCCCATGATCCAGTACCAAGAACTGCTCAAAGACATTCTCGAACGCGGCGCCCGCAAGATGGACCGGACTGGCACGGGGACGATCAGCACGTTTGGCCGTCAATTGCGTTTCGATCTGGCAGAGGGTTTTCCGATCGTGACGACCAAACGCGTCCACATGAAGAGCGTAGTGTATGAGCTGCTGTGGTTTCTGAACGGCGACACGAGCATCAAGTACCTGAACGACAACGGCGTGACCATCTGGAACGAATGGGCCGATGAAGACGGCAACCTTGGCCCGGTGTACGGACATCAGTGGCGCTTCTGGCCAAAGAGCGACGGCACGGTGGTCGATCAGGTGAGTGCGCTCGTGCATCAGATCAAGACGCGGCCTAACTCACGGCGGTTGATGCTGACCGCCTTGAACGTTGCCGATTTCCCGGACGAGTCCATGTCGCCGGTCGACAACGCGCGTGCCGGAAAGATGGCGCTTGCGCCGTGCCATTGCCTCGCACAGTTCTACGTGAACGAAGGCAAGCTGAGCTGCCTGCTGTATTGCCGCAGTCAGGACGTGTTCCTGGGCACGCCGTTCAATATTGCGAGTTATGCGTTGTTCACGCACATGCTCGCTCAGCAATGCGATCTGGATGTGGGGGAGTTAGTCTGGACCGGCGGAGATTGCCATATTTACCTGAACCATCTGGAGCAAGTGGACCTGCAATTGAGCCGTGAGCCTCATCCCTTGCCAAAGCTCAAGCTGGCGAGAAAACCCGAGTCGATCTTCGATTACCAATATGATGATTTTGTGATCGAAGGATATCAATACCATCCGGGCATCAAGGCGCCGATCGCGGTATAGGCACGTTGATTTCCGTTTATTGGATCGGTGCTTTTATCGGAGTGCCGATCATTTAATCTGGTGGCCTTTGCAGGCCGCGATTTCACTCGCCGGCGAGAACGGTTTCAAAGTGACGCTGCCCGGACGAGGTCACGCGCAGGATCATGCGTTTGGACGTCGTCTCGATCCATCCGTGCTTCGTGCAGGCATCGAGAAATGCCGCGCCCAGCGCGCCCCCAAGATGGGGCCGGCGTTCGCTCCAGTCGATGCACGTACATGCAAAGCGCCGGCGCCGCGCTTTCTGCGCCTTGAGATCGATACCAAGGCGCGCGAATTCATCGAATCCTCTTGGTGTTGCGTCCAGCGTGGCAGGACCTGGCCGCTGTGTTTCCGACGGTGCACCCGGTATGACTTCCAGCCACTTCGAGCGCAGCATGCGATCGAACAGCCGTACGGTAAGTTTTCCCGCCAGATGGTCGTAGCAGGTCCGGGCGTAACGCATCTCGAGCGTTACAGCCGAGGCGCTTCCTGGTGTTCTTCTGCCTGCTCCCTCAGCGGAGCGCTGGCTTGTGCGAGATTCGCGAGCGCTTTGATCGCCATCGCGATGTCGGCTGTTGCGATACGGTAATACCGATGCAGCCCGCTGACCTCGAGCTTGAGCAACCCGCTTTCTACAAGCCGGGCGAAATGCCCGCTCGCCGCCGACGGCGAGATGCCCGCGATCATGGTGAGTTCGCCGGCGAGCCGGGCGGGCGTCGTCGTGGTTGAGCGTTATGCAGGCCTCCTTGGTCGACTCTACTTTAGCGGTGGTGCACGCGATGTTTCATTGAAACGTGAAGTATCCGTGCTGCGCGGATATGCGTGATGCGAGTGCAGGAAGCCGCGCGCTAGAATGGCGATTCGCCTGGAAAGATGGTCGTATCAAGGATCCTCATGTTGAAACTCATGGTGTTGACGCTGCTTGTAGCAGTGTGTGCAGGTTGCGCGGGAACGTCGGGGCCATCGTCTGCCGGGTCGAGCGGCATCACGATGTACGGCGTGATCGACGAAGGCGTGTCCGTGCGCAAGTAGGACTGCGGGCGGTTTTTGTGCCTTTTTTGTGTGCCTTTTTGTGCTCGTATAAATTATAATTCGGCAACTTTAATCGCGGGGTTCGCCCCACTTCGTCACGACAACTTCAGTCGCACCGAGCGCAGCACCTGCTCCCCAATCCCTCAATCCAGCCGGCGCCGTCAAGCCGGAGCGCTCCGAAACCACCTTCCGTTCTCTCGCCGAGCCGACTTCCGTCAATTTCGACGGCAAGGTTCACGGCGGGGCATTGATGAAGTGGATCGACGAAACCGCGTATGCATGCGCGGCCGTGTGGTCTGGCCGGTATTGCGTGACCGTGAGCGTCGGCAACATCCGCTTTCGCCGGCCGATCATGGTGGGTTATCTGGTGGAGTTACGCGCGCGTAGTGGCGACAGGGCGCACGAGTATGCACTTGTATATATCGGTGCATGCGGGCGATCTGAAAAGCGGAGAACTGCAGCAGACGACGGATTGCCTGATGGTGTTTGTCGCCGTCGATGAACAGGGGAAGCTGGTGTCGCGTTCGAGCCCGTGACGGATGAGCAGAAACGGCTTGCGAAATACGCGATGGATGTGAAGGACGCGCTTGACGTTATATCGTGGAATTGAAGCCGGAAGAAGTGGCGGCAGGGAAAGTGTAGGCGAGGGCGGCCGCGGTCGTGTCGAACAGGCTGGCGGCCTTGTGAACAAGAGGCGTGATCGCAACAATATGCGACGCTCCTGCGGTAATTCGAAAACTAAAACAAACAAATAAGACGTTTCTCATTCGTGAATTGTTGTGCGGTCGGCATAGTTCGCACACGCGTAAAAGTCCGCTGGGCCTGAACGCGATAAAAACCCATGAAATGAGGAAACACCATGAACTGGATGAACTGGACCGCGGGATACAACAGCTCTGTTGTCTATACCAAAAACTATTGCCAGGATCAGAGTCCTAGTTTCTTTAAATGCCTGTCTTGTCATGCGCAGGTATCGCCGCTCTCGACAGGTAAATTTACGTACTGTGGCTGGGCTTTGGCCATGGCCTGACTTCGCTGATCCTGGCCGCGACGCATCCCGATGGCGATTTCTATGCCTGCGCCCGTGCACGTGCTCGCCGCAGTGTCGGTACGAGACGAAGCGTGTTTGACGAACCTTACCTTGCTTGAAAACGACTTTGGCGAACTCGCGCAAGGAAAGGTCGAGCCGCCCCGATTCGACTACATCATGATGTATGGCATCATCTCGTGGATATCGAACGAAACCCGTGCGCAGATCGTGCAATTCCTGAAGCGCTATCTGAAACCGGGCGGCGTTGTTCAGGTGAGCTACAACGCGATGATTGGTTGTGCACAAGCATTGCCGTTGCAACGTTGCTGAGGCTGGAGGCCAAACGAGGAGGGGCGCGTGGACGAGAACGCATCGGCGCTTGCCAAGAAGTTAGTGAGTATCGACGCGTTACATTTAAATGTATGGGGTCGGCGAACGACGCCCCTCGGAGCATGTTTCGGGGACGTGCAGAGCGTGGTAGCGGCGGCAGGATGGGG
>CALNPU010000092.1 GCA_940588625.1 uncultured Caballeronia sp. | reverse complement strand
GGTTCGGGTTCGTATTGCTAAATACTGCCAGGTATTACATAAACATAGGTATTGTATTTTCGACACAGTAAGACTATTGGCTGTCGGTTGAGTCCTTTCTTATAGCCAAAGGGAAAGTCGATGAAGGTCATTTACAGCGAAAGTCATCTCGGGCACGACCCGCAGTTTTTCGTGGTGCGTGGACAGATCCGCTGGAGCAACGAGCAGCCGGAGCATGCAACGACGTTGCTCAAGGCGGCGGAGCGTGATAGGCATGCGGTCGTTCCCGTCGGTGATTTCGGCGCCGCGCCGCGCGCCGCCGTGCATTCCGCACGTTATTTGCACTTTCTCGAAACCGTGTTCGACCGCTGGTCCGAACCCGACGACGCATCGTCCGATGAAGTCGTCCCCAACATTCATCCGTTCTCCGGCGAGCCCTGCACGTATCCCGAGCATCTCGTCGGGCAGGTCGGTTTCCATCTTGGAGACATGGCGTGCGCGGTCGGCCTCGCCACCTGGGAAGCGGCGACCGGCGCGGCGTATTGTGCTACGCACGCCGCCGAGCTGGTGATGGCTGGCGAGCGCGCCGCCTATGCGCTGTGCCGCCCACCCGGCCATCACGGGTATGTGGAGCGGGCGAACAGTTTCTGTTATCTGAACAACACGGCGACCGCTGCGCAGCATCTGCGGCGGCAACACGCCCGCGTGGCCGTGCTCGATATCGACGTGCATCACGGCAACGGTACCTAAGGGATTTTTTACGAACGATCGGATATCCTGACGGTATCGCTGCACGCCGACCTGCGCTATATGACGCCGTTTTTTACGGGCTACGCGCACGAAACCGATTCTGGCGCCAGCGCCGGCTACAACGTCAATCGTCCGTTGCCGCGTGGCATGCGTGTGGACGCCTATCTCGACGTGTTGCGCGAAACGTTTGCGCAGATCCCGGCGTTCGAGCTCGGCGCGCTCGTGATCGCCCTCGGGCTCGACGCTTACGAGATGGGCTCGTACAAGGGCCTCGCAATCACGACCGAAGGCTTCCATCGAATTATGGCGGAGATTGTGAGCCTGGGCTTGCCGACCGTGATCGTGCAGGATGGCGGATATCTCTCCGATGCCTTGGGCAACAACCTCGCCAGTGCTTTGCGGGGATTTGAATCGGCGGTATGAGGCTGATTGAACTTCACACTGAACCTCGCACTGAACTAAAAAGAAGCCCTTGTCATCCATGAGCATTCACGACGTCCTGAGCCAACCCTCTCCCGCCATCGATGTGGCCGTCGCAAAGGATATCGCTACCGGCAGTTCGGGATGACTGCGTCGGTTACGCCGCTGGCAGGTTAGCGTAACTGGAACTTCCATGTTCGCTGCGACGACGGCCGCGAATACGTTATCAAGTTTTCGCACCCGGCAGAGCAGAGCAGCATCGCCGATTTTCAGGCGCAGGCGCTCGAGCACATAGAAAAGGTCGCACCCGGGTTGCCGTTGCAGCGCGTGGTGCCGACCCTCGACGGTGACCGGATGTATGTGCACGCGCAACCGGCGCAGGCGCTGCACGTCGTGCGCATGTTCAGCTTGCCCGGTTTGCCGCTGCCCGAAGCTGAAGTGTCCGCAGCGCAAGTGCGCGGTCTGGGCGTGACGCTTGCACGGTTGGGTTTGGCGTTGCGTGACTTTGTCTATCCGGCGCAACCGATGAAGCTGCCGTGGGATTTGCAGCACGCGGAGGATCTGACTGAATTGACGGTGCATCTTCGCGATCCCGCGCAACGAGCGCTTGTCGAACGGCATCTGGATCGCTTTCGCGAGCACGCGTTGCCTATCATTGGAACACTTGCGCCACAAGCCATTCATAACGATCTGAATATCCACAATGTGCACAATGTGCTGGTTGCGCCCGGCAATCATGAACAGATCACTGGCATTCTCGACTTTGGCGACATGGTCAGTGCGCCGAGGATCATCGACGTTGCAGTCTCGGCGAGCTATCAGTTGGGCACGGGCGACGCGCTGTTGACCAACGTACTTTAATTCGTATCCGCGTATCACGAGGTATCGCCGCTGAAAGCGATCGAAATAGAGGTGCTGTTCGATCTGATCGTCGCGCGGCTCGTGATGATCGTGACCATTAGCGGGTGGCGGGCCGCGCTCTATCCAGAGAATGCGAAGTACATCTTGCGCAACAACACGGTGTCGTGGCGCCGCCTCTCCGATTGTGACCGCGCGTCATGCGACGACGTGCTCGCCGCGTTGCGCCGTGCCTGTACGCAACCCGCTGCATTGACGCGTTGAGCCTTATGTCGACCTTGACCCAGATGATCGAACGCTGCCGTCTGCTTGAACCCGCGTACCGGCTGTTCTACGACAACCCGTGCACTTCGTTCGCGGCGATGGCATGTAGCTGTATGATGCTGATTGCAAGCGCTACCTCGATGCGTATAACAACGTGGCGTCGGTCGGGCATGCCATCCGTGGGTGGTCTCGAGGCGATCAGCTGGCAGGCATCGACGCTCAATATGCATACGCGATACCTGCATGAAACGGTGCTCGATTACACCGAGCGCGTGCTCGCCACGTTTCCGGGCGAGCTGGGCCATGCGATGTGGACCTGTACCGGCAGCGAGTCGAACGATCTCGCGTATCGGATAGCCTGCAACTACACGGGTGGCACGGGTTTGATCGTGACGAACTTCGCATATCACGGTGTTACGGTGGCGATTTCCCAGGCGTTGCCGTCGCTGGGTCACTACGTTCAACGCGGTCCGCACGTGCAGACGGTGCGTGCCCCGGATACTTATCGCGATGCCCCTGGCGATATCGGTGCGGCGCTTGCCGCGGCTGTGCGCGATGCAGCCGCCGACATGCGTGCGGCGGGTATCTGCCCGACGGCGCTACTCGTCGATACCGTGTTGTCGAGCGACGGCGTGCACACGCATTCCGCTGGCTTTCTCAAGCCCGCTGTTGCGGCAATTCGCGAGGATGGTGGTATTTTTATCGCTGACGAAGTGCAGGCCGGCCTGTGTCGGACCGGGGACGCAATGTAGGGCTTCATGTGCCATGGCGTCTTGCCGGACATTGTGTCGATGGGCAAGCCGATGGGTAACGGACATCCGTTGGCGGGCATCGTTGCGAAGCCCAAATTGCTTGAACGGTTCGGGCGTGAATCGCGATACTTCAATACGTTTGGCGGCAATCCGGTTTCAGCGGCTGCGGGACTTGCGGTACTCGATGTCGTGCGCGACGAGCAACTGGTCGACAACGCGCAGCAGGTCGGTGCGTATCTGCACTCGAAACTGCTCGAGCTGAAGGATCGTCATGCAGTGATTGGCGATGTACGGGGAGCAGGCTTTTTTATTGGTGTGGAACTCGTTCTCGATCAAGCAGGTAAATCCCCCGCTACGCGTGAAGCGTCGCGTGTTGTCAACACGTTGCGCGAGCGGCAGGTACTGTGCAGCACAACCGGCGAACATGCAAATATCCTGAAAATTCGTCCTCCGCTTATATTCGGATCGGAACACGCCGATCTCCTGGCCGGCACGCCGCTCGACGCCGTATTGTATACTTACAATGACTTGACGCGAAGCCGGAGGGATTTCAATGGTGCGTGATCGTTTTTATTGTTGCTTAGGGCAAGTATATATCGCTATCCACGTATTTTTGTCATCCATAAACTGATTTCCATAACGCGACTTTGCTCACGCAACAACACCTCGGTACCCTCACTGCCAAGAGGTGATGCTGGAGAATCCGATAGCTCGTTAAGCGGAAAAGTGGGTGACCGAGCCGGTCACAAGTCACAATAGCGCGCGACGAGGAATCAGTAGATGACGGGCCGAAATCGACGGACGCGCGCGATTTCCTGACTCTTTGCAATCGGAAACGACCCTATTCGAGTCTGTCTGGCCAGACGCCGGATGAGGCATATTCGCACTTCTGCAGGCGATCCAGTCGGCAGCTTGATTGCTACAAGCGATCCACTCAAAAACTCGGATTACCTATCAGGACAAACGGCCCTCTGCATGCCGCTCCACGCCATTCGAATGGGGGAAACACACTTTTAATTTAGTGATGCTACCAATTTTTTGCTTTTTAATAGCCGTGCTACATTCTTTTGAATAGCACAGGTTATGCAACGCGATGTCACCTGCACGTAACTTTAAAAGGAGTTCAAAATGGCAAGACTCGACTCGGCTTTGTGAATGGCGCTGCGAGGCCTGACAATGCTAGGTCTCGCAGCGATCGCAAACGCCGTGCTCGCCCAAAACAGCCCCGTTCAGATCGGCTTTGCTGGTCCTTTGTTTGACTGGTGCATCCGCGAACTTCGGCAAGGATCTGGAAATGGGCGCACGTCTAGCCATCGATGAGGCCAATGCCGCCAACATCGTGATCGATGGCAAGCCATTGCAATTCGCTCGATTCCCAGGACGACCAGGCTGATCCTAAGTGGCGGTGCAAGTCGCACAACGGTTTGTCGATGCGAACGTCGTGGCCGTGGTCGGGCACTTCAATTCGGGCACCACGCTGGCGGCGTCCTCAGTGTACAACCAGGGCGGGATTCCGCAGATCATTCCGGCAGCGTCCAATCCGAGCATCACCCACCAAGGTTTCAAGCTTATGTTTCGCCCCTACGGCACCGACAACACGGTTGCTGGAGCGGCGGCGGAGTATTCGGTTCAGACTCTCCATACCAAGCGCATCGCCATCACCGATGATCTACTGCCTACGGCTCGGGCCTGGCCGACGAATTTGAAGCAGCCGTCAAAGCAGAGGGCGCTCAGGTCATAGACCGCGAATACACCAACGACCAAGCCACCGATTTCAAGGCGATCCTCACCCACATCCGTGCGCAGAACACCGGCCTGGTGTTTGTCGCGGCCTGGGTGACGAAGGCGCGCTGGTCGTCAAGCAAGCCCGCCAGTTGGACTACCGAGGGGTGCTGTTGGTTGGGGCGACCTATGTCAACAAGAATTTCATTTCCCGCGCCGGCGAGGCCTCTGAAGGCATGTACGCCTTCGAGCAGGGCGTCATGCTGAGTCAACTCCCGCAAGGCAAGGCGTTCCTCTCACGCTTCCGTAGCAAGTACGGGACCGACCCAATCGGCTTTGCGCCGTTTGCGTATAACGACGTCTGGGTCATCGTGAATGCCATCAAGGCGGCCAACTCCACCGACCGACCCGAAGGTTTTCGGCCCCGCAATTGCCAAGCTGTCCTTCCAGGGTGTGCTGGGCACGGTCGAATTTAACCAGTTCGGCGATTTGAAGAACCCAAAAACCACGCTGTTCAAGGTCGAAAACGGCGGTTGGGTGCCGGTGAAGACATTTGGCAGCTAATCGACCAGGCCGGGTTACCTGGACCTGGAGAACATTTCCTGGCAACGCTGTGCTCCGTTCAGCAGATTTTTTTTAATAAGGATGGCTTAATGAATAGGTGGAAATGAAGCTGGATAACTCCCTGGACGAAGCGGTACAAGTGCTCATCGACGGCAGGCTCATGTGCGGCGCAAGTTGTAGAACAACGGCATCTGCATCGAGATGCCGGTCCAGCCGCGACGGAAGGCCGGATTGTCGAACGGCGGGTAGAGTACGTTGAAATGCATGATCGGAATCGTCGCCACCGTCTGGCCGGCGCGCAGGAGGCCCGGGCCTGGCATCGGGGCAGCAGCCGGTACCTGAAGACCTCATTCAACCGTTTGTGCATCTCGCGACCCGGAGCTGTGTATAACCCTACGCCCTGGCCTTACGGATGATCGGCAGCAGGAGATAAGGCTCCTTAACCGGCTCGAAATGCAGCCGGTTCTTTCCCCCGAAGACGACCGGCGGCCGGTCCTTCGGCTCCGCACGCGAACCGGCCCGACCCTCTTCATCGTGTAGAGTTTGTCCAGCATTCTGGCGTGGCCAAGGCCATGCTCGTAGTTCTTGCCGCCGATGTTTAGCGCCAGCCGGTAGCCCGGGGGGCACGATGCAGGTGGGCAGAATTTCGATCAGAAGTTCGACCGGCTCGCCGGGGACCAGCGGCCGCTCTTCTTGCGTGTGGTAGGGGCGATACGGCAGGCTACGCTCGTGATCGAGCTTGCGTTGCGAGGCGCGCAACCAGCCGAGCCCCAATGCATACCCGCGGATCGTTGGTGCCGACGAACAGCACTTCGACGCCGCTCGGATCGTACAACCGCAGTGCCGGAAGAGATCGGCGTCCGTCGTTTCGGACAACACGAACAGTCTCGCCGCGATCAGCTCGGTAACCTCGACCTCATGATTCGACACCGGCAAGGAGAAGGTGACTCCGTCGCCCATGGCATCGTACTCGATCAAGTCAGCTTGCTTCGGTTGCGTCGTGAGGCTGCGCGCTTCGGGGTCCAGATAGTAGTGAGTCCATTGCGTGCGGGCCAGCGGCCATTCCTGCTCGGCGCGGGTGGTGAAACTTTCACCAGGGCGGCGGATGTCGAACTGCACCGGCGGCTGCCGGTCCCAGCCTGTGTCCTCGCCCTTCAGGAAGTGCCCGAAGAAGCGCTTCTGCAGAACGATTCCTACGGTCCGATAAAACGGCGTAAAATGCGTGTCGCCATGCACCTCCAGCCATTTTTGGGTCGATGCCGCAGCAAGATAGCCCTCGAAATTGCCGCGTGTGTGGAAGCCCATTCCGCCCCAGTTGGCGGCGGAGAGAAGCGGCACGACCACCTTCGAGAAGTCCGCCGTGCGCTCGCGGTAAAATGGGCCATCGAGTGGCCGTTTCAGTTCCTCCTGGTGAGGACGACACGGTTGGTCTCCAAAACCTGTGGCGGCAATGTCTCCGGCCCGGACACGAGCTCGCCCGTCACCCGGTTTTTCCCACCGCGTTCACCGGCACCGTACTGGCGGGAAGCCACCTGGCCATCAAACCAGGTATCGTCGAATTGACTCAGGATACCTCTGTGCCGCGCCCAGTTGCGGTACCAGTCGGCGCACCTTCCCACACGCAGATTGCCGTCAGATGCAGCGGTTGCTGCGCGGCAACCGGCCACTGGTTGATGGCGTAGTAAGAAATCCCGTTGATCCCGACCTTGCCGTTGTACCAGGATTGGGTTGCCGCCAATTCGATGCAGTCGTAAGAATCTTTCGTCTCTCGCGGGGACAATAAGTCGATCTTCCCGGAGCCGCGTCCATCGACCCGGATGCAAACGTAGCCGTCCGGAACCCATTTCTCGGGAGCCACGAGTTCCCAGTTCTGGAACGTACAGGTCGAGCTCTGCGTGATGTCTGGATAGGCGGCCACCATCCGGTCCCAACTGCTCTTATAGCCCTCCTGAAACGCCACCCCTTTCCCGTACGGTCCGTAGGTGATAATGGCCGGGTAGTTGCCATCCTTTCCGGAAGAAATATGTCGGCACGAAGGACCGTGCTGTCGTCCATTTTGATCGGTGCATCCAAGATGATTCGCATTCCAAATAAAATTTGAGTTTTGCTCATTTCGAAGCTCTTGGTCACGTTATATCCCCTTTCATGGATGGCGACTGTCATTCATCAAGCACGTCGAGCCCGTTCAGCGTCATCGACACGATGCAGTGTTGCGCGACGACTGGCTCCAGCCGCTGATGAGGTAGCGCTAGGACGGAATCGAATCCGATTTTCCGGTTGCGGTAAGAAAACTGACCGGATTCCAGTAGTCCTTCCAATGAGAGATCGGTCCCTCACGGAATGTGAGCACAGTAATGTATAATGTACTCTGTGTCTGCTGATACGGTCGTCCCCCGTTTGCGTAGCTTTGCCTGTGCCTTCGTACTCGAGAACAGCCACATTGGGATTGGTAGTCTGATGTGCCGCGATCAAACGAATTTCATCGAGGGTCAGGGAAATCCCCGAAACCAGAGAAGAATTGCACGATTTCCTGCTTTCCGACGAGCTGCGTTGGGGTCGTTAGAAGATAGTAGGGAAATTCCATAACCGCATCTTCGGCCAACGTCTCGAGCAGATTCTGGTGCTTCGAACTGACGAGATTGCCAAGAACTTCTGCAACTCTACATCAATATGTTCAGCCATGGTTCATGGCTCCAGTTTGCAGAGTTAGTACAATAGTTATTAGGTAAGCTAAACATATTATTCACTCAGCGTAAGAAAATGTGGTGCGCGAGCAGTGACTCGTCATCGGGAGCGGTTCGCAGTGCCGGCGCGCGAAAACACAACTCGTGGTGGTGGAAATGCCGCACCCCTCGTACGTGGCCGTCGCGCACCCGGATTACCGGGATGTAGCGCTGCTCGTAGGGTTCGCCCGCCGCCAAACCACGTCCGAAGCCTGCGAACTCGACCAGGCCTGCAAAAAACTCGAGATGAGCGGCAAGGGCTTCGCGACCTTCGATGCGCTGAAGAACACGTGGTGGAGCGGCGGGAACTCCATCACGCAGTCCTCTGCAAACATCTGAACGAATGTTTTCGCACCGGGCTTGAGGCGTTCGCCCAAGGTCTTGCGCAGCATGGGCGAGAAGCTTTGCACGGGATTGATCGTAGGGTAATCTCCTTCGTGGAACGCAACCGTTCCGACGAAAGTATTTTTGTTGCGCGTCGTCCAAGCGGAGCTGCGGTGATGCAGGGCGATGTAACGGATGCCCTGACCCGCGCGTTCTTCGAAGAATGGGCGCGCGTCGGGTACTCGGCGCTTAGCCTTGAACGCGTGGCGAAGAACGCCGGAGCCGGAAAAGCTGCGCTTTATCGGCGATGGTCTTCGAAGGTCGTCATGGCGAGTGACCTGCTTTCGAAGGTGGGCCTGACCCTCACTGAACTTCCGGATATGGGTTCGTTAGAGGCGGACCTGTTCGCCTTCCTGCTTTCTCTGCGGCGCGTCTTGTGTCATCGCATCATCCGGCGCGTCATCCTTGATCTTCACGCCGAAACCGGCCGCGAACCTGCATTAAAAGCTGCGTTCTGGCCTTTCCAGGAGGCCAGGCGCACACGCGTGAAGACCCTGATAGATCGCGCAATCGCGCGAGGCGAGGTGCCAGTGACCGTTGACCGCGAGACGGCGACCGACTTCATGGTCTCGGCACTTTACTGGCTGCTTTGCAAACATTGGAGGGCGGTCGGATTCTCGGCATCTTGAGACAGTGCACAGATGGCTGCGGCTGCGATCTCGGCAGCCTGATCCGCTATCCGCTATCTGCTGAGCGAATTGAACCCCTGCCCACTCGACTTGGGACAACAGGGGCTCGCCTGGATTCTGGAATGGGCGGGGATTCAGTTGGGCGGAGACCGATTGAAGCAGGACTAGGAATGACGGTGGGAGTCTGGTGTGAATCGAGGGTTGTGCGGCAGACCGCAGATTTCGGTCACGCACCTTCATTGGTGAACCTCTATCATGGCCTCCCCATGCCGAAGGGACATGCTGCCATCAGACGCGACAATAATTGGAGCGCACCAATGGTGGGAACCGCCGTGCACCGTGTCCCAGTTCTCCGTTAAACAGTAAGTGCCATCAGTAGAGAGCGACCAGGTCCCAGGAGCCAACCCATCGTGGAGCCGGTGATGTGCGCACGCAGTTCGTCTGCCGACAGTTGCTGCGACTCCTGTGCAATGACAGATAAGGACAACAGTCCCAAGAGGGGATGCATAGACGTGACGGTTCATGATCGCTTCCTGGTTTATTGTTATTGTTGATCTTCGATGCATCTCCGGGCGCGCCGCCGATCATCCGAAAATCAGCGTATTGGGAGCACTTGGCGCAATGTACCCTGCAAATATCACGAGGGCACCTAGGCGATGCACGCCAGCACGAACGGCAGTACTGAAACGTCCGGGTTCGCTTCGCTTGGGCAATTCACTGTTCTTCAATAACGATGTTGACGGCGAGCCCTAAAGCCCTTTATTGTTTGCTACATGAACTCGCATTTCTTCACCTTCACCACCGCGACTACCACGACCACCTTCTTAGGCGGGTCGTCTGGAGGACGTGCGCGATAAAATATCGAGGTGCGTTTTTCAGAAGACCCCGCCGGAAACGGACGGGGTCTTTGTGTTTACGGCCCTCCATGTCCGTTAAGGCCCTTGAATTTAATGGAGAGCATTGTGGACAATATCGATCATCGGCAGTTAGGTAACAAGCTGGACTTGTTTTATCAGCAGGACGAAGGACCAGGAATGGTGTTCTGGCATCCGCGTGGGTGGGAGCTTTATCGTGTGGTGGAGGATTACATCCGCCGTCGAATGCGGGGCGCGGGGTTTCGCGAAGTGCGTACGCCGCAACTGCTCGCGCGTTCGCTTTGGGAGCGCAGCGGGCATTGGGATAAATTTCAGGCCGGCATGTACTCGGTGAACGGCAGGCAGGATGAAGCTCATGAAAGCCAGCCTTATTGCCTGAAACCCATGAGTTGTCCGTGTCATGTGCAGATTTTCAATCAGCGGATTCGTTCTTATCGGGACCTGCCGGTCCGATACAGCGAGTTTGGCACGTGCCATCGCGACGAGCCTTCGGGGTCGCTCGAAGGATTGAAGCGCACGCGCGCTTTCACGCAAGACGACGCTCATGTCTTCTGCACGGAAGATCAGGTGGAAGCCGAGGTAGGGCGGTTTTGCGACTTGCTTCGCGTGGTCTATGCCGACCTTGGTTTCTCGACGTTCCGCGTGCAGTTGGCTACGCGTCCGGATCAGCGAGCTGGCGATGACGCGGTCTGGGATCGCGCGGAAGATGCGCTTGCGAAGGCCGCGGCTTCTGCCGGCCTGATGTTCGATGTACGTCCGGGAGAAGGGGCTTTCTATGGCCCGAAGCTTGAATTTCACCTCACGGATAGCCGCGACCGTAGCTGGCAGTGCGGGACGATCCAGCTTGATTTCGTCTTGCCGGATCGTCTTGATGCAAGCTTCGTCTCGTTCGAGAACGAGCATGTGCGTCCGGTGATGATTCACCATGCGGTCCTGGGCAGCATGGAGCGGTTTATCGCGATGCTCCTCGAACATCATGAAGGTTGGCTGCCCCTGTGGCTTGCGCCTGATCAGGTGACCGTGGCAACGGTATCGGATGCCAGCGCAGCTTATGGACAACGCGTGATGGATCTGCTGGATGAAGCGGGACTAAGGGCGGTGTTCGACGACAGGCCTGAACGGCTTGAACGAAAGATCGTCGATGCACGCGAACAGCGGATCCCCGTATTTATCACGGTGGGCGCACGCGACCAGCGTGACGAGACGGTGTCGTTGCGGTTTAGGGACGGGACGCAAGACACCTTCCCGATACACGAGGGCGTTGCTCACTTGCGTGAGATGGGGTGCACGCCCGCTAAAGCCCGGTCATAAGAAAAAGGAAAGAGCCGTGATCGGCTCTTTCCTCACTAACACACTCGCCCCGTGCCTCGCCTCGGCCCGTCCCCAAGGGTTTCCCCTCATCAATTCCCGCTTGACCATAGCAATATGACGTCTTAAATTCTTTACATATTCCTACATGTACTTTTTAAAGGTTTATAAGAGGAACAAGCAGCTGGGATTGAGGCCGTGCGAGCGTCCGAAGCTTTCATTGAGGTTTCGTGCGCCGTTTTTTCGCAAAACATGTGCATACTTTTTGCAGAGACTGGATCTTCCAATTCTCATCGGCACAGGAGTCACAGCATGGTTAAACGAACAGTAAAAACCGCAGAGGTCGGGCGCTCGAAGGCACATATGGTTGCCGCCACGATCGAGCAGGAGATCCTCACCGGGCGTCTGCCGTTCGGGCAGCAACTGGAAAGCGAGAACGAGCTGGTCGAGCGTTTTGCGGTCAGCCGTAACACTGTTCGCAAGGGGCTCGACCTGCTTACCAGCGGCGGCTTGATCACGCGCAAGGGTGGTATCGGCTCGTTTGTGGCGTTCAACGGTGGTAAGGCGATTGACGGGACGCTCGGCTGGACCACGGCAATAGAAAAAGTGGGCTGTCATGCGCAGACCCGTTTGCTGCAGATTGCGCTGGTCGAAGACGAGACGCTTGCGCAAGAGTTGAAGCTTGAGCGCACGACGTTCGTGGCGATCGACCGGATGCGCGTGATTGGCGCGGACGCCGACGCGCAATGCATTTCGCTTGAACGCAGCCGCTTGCCGTTTAGCGACGACCTCGCCGCGTTGCCTCTGGAAGGGCTCGTAGGGGGCTCGCTGAACCGGACGCTGATCGAGCACGGCATGGTGCCGCATCAAGGCGAGCAATGGGCTGAAGTGGTCGGCCTGGAAGCTGCCGATGCACGCCTGTTCAAGCGTCGCGCCGGTACCTCGTTCCTGCGTTCGCGGCGGCTCACGCGGGACCGGGAGGAGCGGATTATCGAGTACGTCGTGAGCTTGCTGGCCCCGGCTTTTTTTGCACTACACTTGGAATTCTGATGTCTTCGTTTTTGCTTTCGAATCACACCACGCTGGCGGATCGCGCACGCGGCGCCTTCTACGGTTTTGCACTCGGCGACGCGTTTGGCATGCCGACCCAGTCACTTAGCCGCGAGCGCATC
The DNA here is from genome assembly GCA_940588625.1 of uncultured Caballeronia sp. Taxonomy (GTDB): domain Bacteria; phylum Pseudomonadota; class Gammaproteobacteria; order Burkholderiales; family Burkholderiaceae; genus Caballeronia. The sequence goes on along the minus strand of CALNPU010000092.1, from coordinate 2,891 downwards.
GTCGAGCAGTTCGGACGTATCGACAAGCTGGAAAACGCATTTCCGGATTAACTGATCGCGCCGGGTCTCCGGGCGGGCTCCATTACCGATGACAAGGAAGATGCGGTCCTTGTTGCGCACCTGCTTGCCGATGGCCACGGCAAGGTCGAGCCAATGGCGTTTGCGCATGCGTTGATCGAATGGCAAGCGTCCATGAAGGCGCGCGGTTCGCTCGACTTGCTCGGACCATCGACGAAACAAGCCATCGAGCGCATTGCCGCCGGTGAAGACCCGTTGCGCACGGGCCGTTTCGGTACGGCCAACGGCGCGGCCATGCGGGTGACGCCAGTCGGGATTGCATTCGCCTGCGCCGCCGTGATGTGTTTATCGATGCCGTCGTGCAGTCGTGTGTCGTGACGCATAACACCACGCTCGGGATTTCGAGCGCGGCGGCGGCAGCGGTATCGGCCGGAGTGAACGGCGCGAGCCTGATTGAAGCGCTGGAAGCTGGCATTGCGATGGCCGGGTCGCCGAAAGCCGCGGGTTCTGGGTCGCGGGCGCACGCATTGCGCCGCGCATCCGTCATGCACGCGAACTGATGTGCAACTGCGCCGGGCACGAGGTGGCGGACACGATCTACGACGTGATCGGTACGTGGGTGGCATCGCAGGAATCGGTTGTGGCGACCTTCGCGCTGGCTTTTGATGCATGGTCGAGGCAGCTCGATCAAAGCCGTCCTGGGGGCTGCAGCAAGCCTGGGGGGACACCGACACGATCACCTGCTCGGCGCAATCCTCGGCGCGTGTGCAGGTTATGACGCGCTGCCGGCCGGCCCCGTCGAGACCATTCGACGCGTGAATTCGCTCCATCTCGAGCCGCTGCTCGACCGTTTGCTTGGACTGCGCGCCGCCGCTTCCTGACGCGCTTAACACATTTTCCGCAATACCCCGTAGCACCCCGCTGCACACCTTAATCTGGAGATCGGACTCAGATGGTTTCGTCACGCACGTCAAACAGCGCTCGCAAGGTCGAGACGCGTGGTATCGAACCTGTACCGGAAGGCGAATGTCGTGGGCATCCGCTGCAGCTTTTCTGGGTCTGGTTCGCCGCCAACATCAGCATCCTCGGATTGCCGCTCGGCGCGACGCTGGTGGCTTTCCAGCATCTCGCGTTCTGGCAGGCGGCGCTTGTCGCCGTAATTGGCGCAGCGGGATCGTTCGCGCTCGTCGGCGTGATCTTGATCGCCGGGCGGCGTGGGCATGCGCCGAGTCTCACGTTGTCGCGTGCGATCTTCGGCGTGCGCGGCAACATTGGGCCGACCATCGTCTCGCTGTTGTCACGGCTCGGCTGGGAGACCGTCAACACGACCACGGCCGCGTACGTGCTGCTGTCGCTCGTAACCCATTGTTTTCGGCACGCCCGCGGAAGCCAAGAACGCGCCGGTGCTGACGCTTGTGTTCATCGCCGTGTTCGTGATACTGACGTTGATCGTGTCGGGACTCGGCCACGCTATGCTGCTCGTGATCCAGAAATGGTCCACCTATGTCTTGGCGTGCTCAACTTGGTGGTGGCCGGTTTTCTCGTGTCGAAGATTGACTGGCATGCTGTTTTCAACGCGGCGCCTGCGCCGTTGAGCGCCGTCATCATCGGCATTGGCATGATCGCAGCGGGGACGAGGATTGGCTGGGCTAACGCAGGCGCCGACATGTCGCGTTATCAGGCGCCTACGGTCAAGGGTCCGGCGCTGGTGGCATCCGCTGCGTTCGGCGCGGGCATTCCGCTGATTCTTCTCGTCACGCTTGGCGCACTGCTTTCCGTTGGCAACGATCATCTCGCGTCGGCCACGGACCCGATCACCGCGATCCGCGAAATGCTGCCTACGTGGATGCCGTACCTGATCACAGCGTTCGGCGGTTTGCTGCTGTCCAATTACCTGTCCCTGTATTCGGCTGGTTTGACGACACTCACGCTTGGCCTGAAGGTGAAGCGGGTGCAAGCGGTGGTGATCTTTACGGGCTCGATCTACTTCATGCTGATCGCCGGGAGCTTCTACGGTTCGTTCATCGGTTTCATTTCGCTGCTGGCGGTGCTTATCACGGCGTGGGTCGGTATCTTCGTGGTGGATCTGATTGATCGCCAGGAATACTACTCCCCGGCCGACTTGCTCGATGTCTCCCCGCGCAGTGCGTATTGGTACAAAGGCGGCAATGGCGCGCATTCGGCGCGTAGGCGCTGGTGATCGTACTCGGTTTTTGCTTCTTCTCCACGGGAGCTATCCACGGCATATTCGCGGACTCTTGGTTGGGACGCAATGGCCTTGGATGGATCGTGACGTTTGTAGTGTGTACGCGCTGTCAGGTGGTGCACGTGGGGTACCGGCTAAAGGAAGGCAGCATGACGCAAAGAGACTCACAGCAGACAGCAAGATTGATTCATACGGGGCAGGTGATTGTCGACCTGGTCATGCAGATCGATACGTTGCCCCCGCCCGGCGGCGCGCTCGCATACAAAGCGAGCTTCCAGGTAGGCGGCGGTTTCAACGTGATGGCGGCGGCACGGTGCAGCGGCATGCACGTGGTGTATCCGGGCGGTCATGGGCATGGGCGTTTCGGCGACATGGTGCGCGGACGTTAGCGCAGGAAGGCGTGGAGTAGCGGGTTCGGAGGTGGCGGACCAGGACACCGGCTTGTGCGTTGCCATTGTCGATGCTTCCGCCGAGTGCACGTTCGTCTCGTACATCGGCGCGGAAGGTGTGCTCGAGCGGCATGTGCTTGACGCGCTCTCGGTGAATGCGAAAGACATTGTCTATGTAAGCGGGTATAGACAGTATGACTTTCCGTAAGGCTGCGGCTGGTCTCGGGTGGAGCATCTAGGCGGGTTAGCATTGCTGCCAGAGCCGCACGGGTGGCGCA